>NZ_JAKZHU010000001.1:1279051-1598813 GCF_022568795.1 Arsenicicoccus dermatophilus
GCGGACGCCGCACCGGTCGGGCTCGAGCACTACCGGATGCTGCTCACCGGATCCGGTCTGATCGGGGCGGACTTCATGACCGCCGTCGGCAACACCGCGTGGTACGTCCTGCTCGTCGTCCCCCTGCAGACGGCTCTGGCCCTGGGCCTGGCGCTCGCCGTGCACTCCCCGGGCTGCGCCATCGAGCCGTATGGCGGACCCTGCTCTACCTTCCCTCGGTGACCAGCGCCGTGGCGGTGACCGCGGTGTTCGCCCTGCTGTTCTCCTCCCAGGGGGTCGTCAACGCCCTGCTGGGGGCCGCCGGCATCGAGGGCCCCAGCTGGCTGCTCGATCCGCGCGGACTGCTGCACCTGGCCCTCGGAGCGGTCGGGGTGGGCGAGCCCGGGTGGGGCGGTCGCGAGCTGCTCGGTCGTCCCCTGTGGGACTGGCTCGCGGGCCCGTCGATCGCGATGTGCGTGCTCGTGCTGCTCGCCGTGTGGACGACCAGCGGGACCTTCATGCTGGTCTTCCTGGCTGCGCTGCAGGACCTGCCCGGGGAGGTGCTCGAGGCCGCGGCCGTCGACGGGGCCACCGGCTGGCGGTGCCTGCTGTGGATCACGATCCCGCAGCTGCGCGGCACGATCACCCTCGTGACGATGCTCGGCCTGATCGGCACCTGGCAGGTCTTCGACCAGGTGTACGCCACGGGCGGCGGAGCGCCCGGCAAGACCCTGCTCACCCCGGCCTACCTCGCCTACTCCCTGTCCTTCGGGCAGGGAGAGTTCGGCGCGGGGGCCGCCGTGGCCTTCCTGGTGTGCCTGCTCACGCTCGCCTTCACCGCCGGGCACCGCGCCGTCGTCCGGCTCGTCGCGGGTCGCCCGTGAGACGCCGCCCGCTGCTGACGCTCCTGCTGGCCGTGGTCGCCGTGGCCTATGCCCTGCCCGCGCTCGTGCAGCTGTCGACGAGCTTCAAGACCGACCCCGACGCCCTCTCCCACCCGCTGCGGCTTCTCCCCCGGCCACCGACCCTGCAGGCCTGGCGCCAGGCGCTCGGCACCCAGGACGACACCAACCCCGTGGGGCGGTGGGCGCTCAACTCCGTCGGCGTCTCGCTCGCCGTCACCGTCGGCCGGGTGCCGCTGGACGCGCTCGCCGGGTATGCCTTGGCGCGGCTGCGATTCCGTGGCCGGCGCGGGGTGCTCGGACTGCTGGTCGTGGTGATGGCCGTGCCGGGCGTGGCCCTGCTCATCCCGACCTTCCTGGTCGTGACCTACCTGGGGATCTACGACACCTACGCCGCCATGATCCTGCCCATGCTCGTGGACGCCGCCGGGATCCTGCTGATGAAGCAGTTCTTCGAGTCGGTCCCGACGTCGTATGCCGAGGCCGCGCGGCTCGACGGGGCGGGCGAGCTGCAGATCCTGTGGCACGTGCTGCTCCCGCTCGCCCGACCGGCGCTGGTCACCGTGGGCGTGCTGGCCTTCCAGGCCTCCTGGAACGACCTCAGCCACTACCTGGCGGCCACCAGCAGCGTCGAGCACAAGACGCTGGTCACCGGCCTCGCCGACCTGACGGCCGGCAGCCTCGGGTCCGGCACCCAGCGGCCCCTGAAGATGGCCACCGCCCTGCTGACGACCGTCCCCGTGGTCGTCGTGGTGGTGGCTTCCCAGCGCTACCTCACCCACCTCGACCGCCACCGCTGACCATCGGTCGCCGTCACGAGTCTGACCGGGTCTCGACCGCGGGGTGGGCCGCGTTGCGCGCACCGGCTCGCCTCCACGGGCGGGACGGGAGGACGCCACCTAGAGTGCAGCCATGGTGACGGAGGCTGAGGGGGGCCGAGGGCCGGACCGGGTGGGGCACGTGCTCGTCGTCGGGGTCGAGACCACGACGATCCGCGTGGCCGAGGAGCTGGCACGGGATGGCACCCCGGTGGTGGTCGTCGGCACGTCGGCGGCCGACCGGGATCTGGTGGCCGACCTGCGCGGACTGCCCGGGGTGGAGCTGCACGAGGTGCCCCGGGTCCGGGACGACGTGCTCCGCGAGGCCGGTGCTCCTCACGCCCGGGCGGTCGTGGTCCTCGGACGCGACGAGGTCGAGGTCACCCGCGTCGCGCTGGCCGTCGCCGAGATCACCTCCGCGGTGCGCCTGGTCCTGGAGGTCGTCAACGACGACTTCGGCAACCGGCTCCGGGAGATCCTGCAGGACTGCGAGACGGTGTGCCCCGCGGCCGTCGCCGCACCGACGTTCGTGGCGGCGGCGCGGGGCGAGCTCGAGCGCCGACCGGTCGCCGGTCGCGACGTCGTCGTCAGCCCCGAGGAGCTGTTGCGCCACTCCGACGAGAAGCTCGTCCCGGTGCGCCTGTCCGCAGAGCACCAGACGGCACCGGGGACGGCCCACGAGGAGGACCGGCTGCTCCCCGGCTCCGAGCAGGACGCCGCGCCCGGGATGGAGCGGGTCGCGATGGGTTTCCGCTCCACGGGGCGGCGGCGCAGGGTGCGGACCCGTGGCCTGCTCGGAGGCTGGCGTCAGCTGGTGGACCGGCGCCAGCGGGTCGTGCTCGTCCTGCTGGCGCCGGTCATCGCCGCCAGCACGGTCTACTTCCACCACGACGCGGAGAAGGACTGGCTCACCGCGGCCTACCTCGCCGTGACCATGGCGACCGGCACCGGGTACGGCGACCCGGACGTCGCCGACCTGCGGGTGAAGGTCACCGCGGTGGTCTTCCAGTCCCTCGGCCTCCTGCTCGCCTCCGGTCTGACCGCCGTCATGACCGATGCCCTCACAGGCTCGCGGCTGCAGGCCATCACCGGCGGGGTCCGCGGCCACTCGCGCCGGCACGTGGTGGTGTGCGGGCTGGGCCGGATCGGCACCCAGGTCGTCGTCCTCCTGCGGGAGGAGGGGATCCCGGTGGTGGCGGTGGAGCGCAACGAGGATGCCTACGGCGTCAACCGGATCCGCCGGCTCAAGGTGCCCGTGATCATCGGCCAGGCCAGTGATCCCTCGACGCTGGAGGCGGCGGGCATCCAAGACTGCGACACGGTGATGGCCCTCACCGACGACGACGCGGTCAACCTCGAGATCGCCCGCAGCGCCCGCAGCGCCCGCAGCGCCCGGGACGACGTGCGGCTCGTGACCCGGCTGTTCGACGACGAGCTCGCCAGACGGGTCCAGCGCCGGCTGGCCCCCGGGGTGAGCCTGTCGGTGTCCATGCTCTCGGCGCCCCGGATCGTGGCCCGCGCCCTGGGACTGCCGGTGCCGCAGGTGCCCGTCCCCGTCCGCGCCGAGCCGGCGGCGCTCCTGGCTGAGCTCCTCGTCGAGCCCGGCTCCGAGATCGTGGCGTGCCTCCCCGCTACGCTGGACCTCGCGGGCGAGGCGCGGGTGCTCGCGGTCCGTCGGCGGGCGGGCGACGACGCCTCCGGGGCCCCTGTGTGGACCTGGCCGCCCACGACGGCGCCGTTGGCCCCCGGGGACGCCGTCGCCGTCGCCGCGACCCCCGCCAGCCACGACCGGTTGGCGCGAGCGTGTCGCTCGGCACGCAGCGGCGACCCGGCCTCGGCGGGCGGCTGCGGCCAGGTCCCCGGCTGACCGCCCGCGCCGCACCTGCGGGTCAGGACGGCCTCGCGGGAGGCTATGCCGTGCCAGGGCGGGTCCGCTCTCGCCCGACCGCGCGCGTCGCAGCGGCATACCGTGTGGACATGGCGCTGCGGCCCGCCCTCCGAGGAGGACGAGCCGCAGCGAGAGCAGCAGGGGTCAGCGCGTGACGAGCGAGCGCAGGACGTACTGCAGGATGCCGTCGTTGAGGTAGTACTCGCGCTCACCGGGGGTGTCGATGCGGACGTCCGCGTCGAACTCCACGGCCGCGCCGCCGTCCTTGACCGCCGTGACGTGCACGGTCTGGGGCGTGCGGCCCTCGTTGAGCTCCGCGACCCCGGTGATCTCGAAGGTCTCGGTGCCGTCCAGGCCCAGGGAGTCCGCGGACTGCCCCTGGGGGAACTGCAGCGGGAGCACGCCCATGCCGATCAGGTTGGAGCGGTGGATGCGCTCGTAGGACTCGGCGATGACGGCCTTGACGCCCAGCAGGCGCGTGCCCTTGGCCGCCCAGTCGCGCGAGGAGCCGGAGCCGTACTCCTTGCCCCCGAGCACGACGAGCGGGATGCCCGCGGACCGGTAGGCCTCGGCGGCGTCGTAGATCGTCGTCTGCTCGCCACCGGCCAGGAAGTTGCGGGTGTAGCCGCCCTCGACCCCGTCGAGCAGGAGGTTCTTGAGACGGATGTTGGCGAAGGTGCCCCGGACCATGACCTCGTGGTTGCCGCGGCGCGAGCCGTAGGAGTTGAAGTCCTTGCGGTCCACCCCGTGCTCGGCGAGGTAACGACCGGCCGGGCTGTCGGCCTTGATCGAGCCGGCGGGCGAGATGTGGTCGGTGGTGACGGAGTCGCCCAGCTTGGCGAGGACGCGGGCACCCGTGATGTCCTCGACCGGGGTCAGCTCCATGGTCATGCCCTCGAAGTACGTGGGCTTGCGGACGTAGGTGGACTCGGCGTCCCACTCGAAGGTCTTGCCCTCGGGGGTGTCCAGACCCTGCCAGCGGGCGTCGCCGGCGAAGACGTCCTTGTAGTCCTCGACGAAGATGTCGCGGGTGATCGCCTCGGCGATGGTCGCCTCGACGTCCTGCGGGGAGGGCCAGATGTCCGTGAGGAAGACGTCCTTGCCTTCCTTGTCCTGGCCGAGCGGCTGCTTGTCGAAGTCGAAGTCCATCGTCCCGGCCAGGGCGTAGGCGATGACCAGCGGCGGGGACGCCAGGTAGTTCATCTTGACGTCCGGGCTGATCCGGCCCTCGAAGTTGCGGTTGCCCGACAGGACCGCGGTCACCGAGAGGTCGTTGTCGTTGATCGCCGCGGAGATCGCCTCGTCCAGCGGACCGGAGTTGCCGATGCAGGTGGCGCAGCCGTAGCCCACGAGGTTGAAGCCCAGGGCGTCCAGGTGCTCCCACATGCCCGCACGCTCGTAGTAGCCGGTGACGACCTGCGAGCCCGGGGCCATGGAGGTCTTGACCCACGGCTTGGTCTGCAGGCCGCGCTCGTGGGCGTTCTTGGCCAGCATGGCGGCGGCCATCATCACCGAGGGGTTGGAGGTGTTGGTGCACGAGGTGATCGAGGCGATCGCGACGTGGCCGTGGTCGAGCTGGAAGGTGCCTTTGTCAGTGGTCACCTCCACCTTGCGGGACGGACGGGTGGAGCCGGAGCCGGTCTCGGCCGGGGCCTCGCCGCCGTGCTCGGGGTCGCTCATCTGCGCGGGGGCGTCGGAGGCCGGGAAGGACTCGCCCTCGACGCCGTCGCCCTCGCGGCCCGCGACGTACGTCGGCAGGACCTTGCGGAAGGACTCCTTGGCCTCGGCCAGGACGATGCGGTCCTGCGGGCGCTTCGGGCCGGCGATGGACGGAACCACGTCGCCGAGGTCCAGCTCGACCAGCTCGGAGTAGCGCGCCTCGACGGAGGGGTCGAGCCACATGCCCTGCATCTTGGCGTAGGCCTCGACGAGGGCGACCTGCTCGTCGTCGCGACCGGTCAGGCGCAGGTAGTCCAGGGTGACCTCGTCGATCGGGAAGATCGCGCAGGTCGAGCCGAACTCGGGGCTCATGTTGCCGATGGTGGCGCGGTTGGCCAGCGGCAGCGCCGCGACACCCTCGCCGTAGAACTCGACGAACTTGCCGACGACACCGTGCTTGCGCAGCATCTCGGTGATGGTGAGGACCACGTCGGTGGCGGTGACGCCGGGCTTCATGGTGCCGGTGAGCTTGAAGCCGACGACGCGCGGGATGAGCATCGAGACCGGCTGACCGAGCATGGCCGCCTCGGCCTCGATGCCGCCGACGCCCCAGCCCAGCACCCCGAGGCCGTTGACCATCGTGGTGTGGGAGTCGGTGCCGACGCAGGTGTCGGGGTAGGCCTGGCCGTCCCGGCTCATCGTCACGCGGGCGAGGCGCTCGATGTTGACCTGGTGGACGATGCCGGTGCCCGGCGGGACGACCTTGAAGTCGTCGAAGGCCGTCTGGCCCCAGCGCAGGAACTGGTAGCGCTCGTTGTTGCGCTCGTACTCGAAGTCCTGGTTGATCTGGAAGGACGTCGGCGAGCCGGCGGAGTCGATCTGGACCGAGTGGTCGATGACCAGCTCGGCGGGAGCCAAGGGGTTGATGCGGGCGGGGTCACCGCCCAGCTCGGCGACAGCCTCGCGCATGGTGGCCAGGTCGACGACGCAGGGGACGCCGGTGAAGTCCTGCATGATCACGCGGGCGGGGGTGAACTGGATCTCGGTGTCGGGCTGGGCGTCCTGGTCCCAGCCGCCCAGGGCGCGGATGTGGTCCGCGGTGATGTTGGCGCCGTCCTCGGTGCGCAGGAGGCACTCGAGCAGGACCTTCAGGGAGTAGGGCAGGGTCTTGCTGCCCTCGACCGTGTCCACGCGGAACACCTCGTAGGAGGCGTCACCGACCTTCAGCGTGTCCTTGGCTCCGAAGCTGTTCACACTCTCTTGGCTCACGCCTGTTCCTTCCACGGAGATTCTTGTGTTGATGTCAAGACAAGCCTCCCACGGCTATCTCTTGACGTCAAGACATCTGGTTGTGCGCTGCACGAGGGCGTGGCCGGAGGGCACGTCGTCGTGGTCCTGCTGCCTGGCGATTGTCTCCCACGGGTGCGGGGCCTGCGACCCCGGGAGGGGGTATGGCGCCCGCGGGGATCAGCGGTCCCCCGCGTCGCGCGTCCCGTCCTCGGGGTCACCCGGCTCGAGCAGCGCGATGCACTCCACGTGCTGGGTCATGGGGAAGGCGTCGTAGGCCACCAGGTCGGTCAGCAGATACCCCAGCTCCTCGGCGACGGCGAGGTCGCGGGCGAGCGCGGAGGGGTCGCAGGCGACATACGCGATCGCCCGCGGTCCGAGCTGGGCGAGCTGCTCGACGACCTGGCGCCCGGCGCCGGAGCGGGGCGGGTCCAGGACCACGACGTCCGCGCGCAGCCCGCCGCGGGCCGCCTGCGCGAGCACGTGGTCGACGCGACCCTGACGGACCTCGACGTGGGGGTGCTCCTCGAGGTTGTCCAGGGCGTGGTCGACCGCAGCGGCGTCGGCCTCGACCGCCAGGACGTGTCCGGACTCCCCCACCGCGTCGGCGAGCCCGGCGGCGAACAGACCCACCCCGCAGTAGAGGTCGAGCGCGTGCTCACCCTCCTGCGGGTTCAGCATCTCGACCACGTCGCCGAGGAAGGTCGTGGCCGCGGCCGGGTGCACCTGCCAGAAGCCACGGGCGGACACCTCGAAGGCGTGCGCCCAGTCCTCGAACCCGACGGTCTCCAGCACGCCCGGGTCCGAGCCCGTGGTGCCGTCCCGGTGGATCGGGATCTGCACGGCCTCCTCCAAGCCCGACGCGTTGATCACGTCGATGCCCTCGCAGCCCTCCCAGGTGGTGGCCAGCACCCCGGACCCGATGACCGGGCGGGTGGCGATCAGGCAGTCGTCGACCGGCTCGATCTCGTGGGACCGGTGGCGCCGCAGCCCGGGTCGGCCGGACGCGTCCACGGCGAACTCCACCCGGGTCCGCCAGTCCAGGCCGGTCTCGTCCTCGGTCAGGGGAAGCACCCGCAGCCCCTCGAGCTCGATGCCGGCGAGCCGGTCGAGCTGCTCGGCGATCACCTGGGCCTTGAGCTCGCGCTGGTGGTCCAGGGCCACATGCTGCCAGTCGCAGCCGCCGCAGCGGCCGGGGCCGGCCCACCGGCACGGCGGGGTGACCCGGTGCTCGGAGGGCTCCAGCACCTCGACGGCGTCGGCGCGCAGGAAGCGGTCGCCGGTGCCCCCCTCGGTGACGCGGATCCGCACCCGCTCCCCGGGCAGGGTGTGCCGCACGAAGACGACGCGACCGTCCAGGCGGGCGACGCAGAAGCCACCGTGGGCCACGTTGCCGACGATCACCTCGGCCTCCTGGCCGACGAGCGGCTCGCCCTTGACCTGGCGCTCGCGGGTGGCGCGACCACCTGGCCGCCCCTGGCCGCCGCGGCGACCTCCTGCGCGCTGCCCGCCCGGTCGTCCGGGACGCTCTCGCTCCGCCATCAGCTGGTGCTCCTCTCGGTGACGTCGCCGGACAGGCTATCCGGCGCAGAGGCCCCGTCATGGCTGACGACCGCACCTCGGCCGCGGTCCCCGGCCGCGGTCTCGGCCCGCAGCTCGTCGCGCACCACGTCGCTGGAGCGCAGCTGGTAGGGGACGCTCGTCATCATCACCCCGGGCATGAAGAGCAGCCGGCTCTTGATGCGGAAGGCGCTCTGGTTATGCAGGATCGACTCCCACCACCGCCCGAGGACGTACTCCGGCACGAACACCATGACCAGGTCGCGCGGCGAGGTGCGACGCACGGACGCGACGTAGGACACGACCGGTCGGGTGATCTCGCGGTAGGGCGAGTCGAGCACCTTGAGCGGCACCGGGATCCCCCGGCGCAGCCACTCCTCCTGCAGGCGCTCCCCGTCCTGTGGATCCACGGCCACCGTGATGGCCTCCAGCGTGGACGGCCGGGCGGCCCGGGCGTAGGCCAGCGCACGCAGCGTCGGCTTGTGGATCTTGGAGACCAGGACTATGGCGTGCACCCGCGAGGGCAGGCGACCCTCGGTGGTGTCGTCCTCGGGCACCATGAGCTCCGCCGAGACCCGGTCGTAGTGCCGGTGGATGGCCTTCATGAGCACGAACAGCACCGCCATCGCGAGGATGGCGTACTTCGCGCCCGCGGCGAACTTGGTGATCAGCACGATGACCAGCACGCTGCCGGACATGGTGGCGCCGACGTAGTTGATCGCCCGGCTGGTCCGGTGCCGGCGGCGCTCGGCGGGGGCGGCCTCGGTGCGCAGCAGGCGGTTCCAGTGCCGGATCATGCCGATCTGGCTGAGGGTGAAGGACACGAACACGCCGACGATGTAGAGCTGGATCAGCTTGGTGACCTCGGCGTCGAAGATCACCACGAGAACCACGGCCGCAGCGGCCAGGATGAGGATGCCGTTGGAGTAGGCCAGTCGGTCGCCCCGGTTGTGCAGCTGCCGGGGCAGGTAGCCGTCGCGCGCCAGGATCGACCCGAGCACCGGGAAGCCGTTGAAGGCGGTGTTGGCGGCCAGGATCAGGATGACGCCGGTGACGGTCGACACGAGCATGACGCCCGTCGGGAAGCCGTCGAACACCGCGAGCGCGAGCTGGCCGATGATCGTGTGCTGGACGTATCCCGCACCGACGTGGTGACCGTCGAGGAGGAGCTGCTCGCCGGGGCTCTCGGCATACTTGACCCCCGTGCGGATGGCCAGGTAGATGATCGACATCAGCATGGTCACGGAGATGGTGCCCATGAGCAGCAGGGTGGTCGCGGCGTTCGCGGACTTGGGCTTCCGGAAGGCCGGGACGCCGTTGGAGATGGCCTCGACACCGGTCAGGGCGGCGCAGCCCGAGCTGAAGGCCCGCAGCATGAGGAAGACGAAGGCCAGGCCCACGAGCCCCTCGTAGCCGGGCTCCGGCAGCAGCGTGAACTTGGCGCTCTCCGCCGGGGGCAGCGTGCCGGTCAGGTCGCGGAAGAGCCCGAACAGCGCCATGCCGATGATCGCGACCATGAAGGCGTAGACCGGCACCGCGAAGGCCTTGCCCGACTCCCGCACCCCGCGCAGGTTCATGGCGGTCAGCAGCACGATGAGCATGACCGCGACGGGCATCTCGTGACCGTCGAGGGCGGGTATGGCGGCCGTGGCGTTCTGCACGCCCGAGGAGATGGACACCGCGACGGTGAGGACGTAGTCCACGAGCAGCGCCGACGCCACGCCGAGACCGGCCCAGGGCCCGAGGTTCTCGGTCGCCACCTCGTAGTCCCCGCCGCCCGAGGGATAGGCGTGGACGTTCTGCCGGTAGGACAGCACCACGACGACCATGACGAAGACGACGCCCAGGCCTATCTGCCAGGAGTGCGTCGTCGCCATGGCGCCTCCGGCCAGGGCGAGGGTCAGGAAGATCTCGTCCGGGGCGTAGGCCACCGACGACAGGGCGTCGCTGGCGAAGATCGGCAGGGCCAGCCGCTTGGGGAGCAGCGTCTCCCCCAGCTTGTCCGACCGCATGGCCGGGCCCACCACCACACGTTTGATCGCACGTCCGAGCTCTGCCACGCCACCACTGTAGGGCCGGGCACCGACGGTCCCACGTGGCACCGGCCCTGAGTCCCCACCGGTGTAGCGTGGCGGGGTGCACATCGTGATCATGGGCTGCGGACGCGTGGGGTCCACCCTTGCGCTCAAGATGGAGGCGGCGGGGCACGAGGTCGCCGTCGTCGACCAGAACGCCTCGGCCTTCCGGCGCCTCGGGCGTGGCTTCGAGGGTCGCCGGGTCAAGGGCATCGGCTTCGACCGGGACACGCTGCGCGAGGCCGGCATCGAGCAGGCCTACGCCTTCGCCGCGGTCAGCAACGGCGACAACTCCAACATCCTCGCGGCGCGCGTCGCCCGGGAGACCTTCGGCGTCGAGCACGTCGTCGCCCGGATCTACGACCCCCGCCGCGCCGAGATCTACCAGCGCCTCGGCATCACGACCGTGGCCACGGTGCAGTGGACCGTCGACCGCGTGGTGCGCCGGCTGATGCCGCAGGGCTCCGTGCCCGAGCTCATCGACCCCAGCGGGCAGGTCGCGCTGAGCGAGGTCGCCGTGGACACGGCCTGGGTGGGCCACCGGCTGACCGCGATGGAGGCCGCCGCGGGGGCCCGCGTCGCCTACCTCACCCGCTTCGGCCAGGGCCTGCTGCCCGGGCCCGACACCGTCATGCAGGAGGGCGACATCGTGCGCTTCCTGTCGACGACCGACCAGATCCCCCACATCGAGCGGGTCCTCGCCGCCCCGCCCGTCCACGAGTGAGAGTGCCATGCGTGTCGTCATCGCCGGAGCCGGCTCGGTCGGTCGGTCCATCGCCCGCGAGCTGCTGCACAACGGGCACCAGGTCCTCCTCGTCGACAAGGACGCCGACGACGTCCAGGCCAGCCGGGTGCCCGAGGCGGCCTGGCTGCTCGCGGACGCGTGCGAGATCACGGCCCTGACCGAGGCCGGGCTCGCCGACTGCGACGTGGTCGTCGCGGCCACCGGCGACGACAAGGCCAACCTGGTCGTCTCCCTGCTCGCCAAGACCGAGTTCGGCGTCCCGCGGACCGTCGCCCGCGTCAACAACCCGCGCAACGAGTGGATGTTCGACGAGTCCTGGGGAGTGGACGTCGCCGTCTCGACCCCGCGGCTGATGACCGCCCTGGTCGAGGAGGCCGTGAGCGTCGGCGACCTGGTGCAGATCTTCACCTTCAACAAGGGTGGCGCCACGATGGTGGAGCTGACCCTGCCGTCCGAGAGCCCCTATGCCGCCGCGCGCGTCGCCGACGTGCCGCTGCCCCGGGACACCGTCCTGGTCGGCATCATCCGCGACGGCCTGCCCATCGCCCCCACCCGGGACGACTCCCTGGAGATCGGCGACGAGCTGCTCTTCCTCACCGTGGAGGACGTGGAGGACGAGCTGGAGTCGCTGCTCTCCCCCGGCCCCCGCAAGCCCCGCGCCGAGGTCGACCCCGGCGCGGAGGACGAGGACGACCTCTGACAGGGCCGGCCCTCGCGACGCCGTCCGGCGCGGGGGTGCTCGCGGCGGCGGGAGCCTCGGGCAGCGCCGTCGGACGAGGCTCTGTCAGGCGAGGTCGTCGGCGTGCGTGGCCGCCCGGGCGGCCTGCTGCTCCATGGGGGTCGCTCCGCGCACGAGCACGACGCCCATGATCGCGATGGCTGCGACGTAGGCCGGCCAGCCGAGGGCGACCTTGGCGATGCCGAGCGCCGCCACCTGGTGGGTGAGGTAGAGCGGCAGCATCACGAGCAGGCGCACCGCGAAGAGTCCCGCGAGGATCCAGGTGAGCCGGCTCGCCACCCGCACCAGCGGCCGGTCCCGGCGCCAGGCGATCGGGTCCTCCTTGAAGCCGGGGTCGCCGATGCCGACGAGGAAGCCGATGAGCGGCCACCCGACGAGGATGGACGTGACGGTGGCGACGAGATAGGCCCCGCTGACCAGCATGCCGGGAAGGAAGGCGTCCTCCGCCCGTCCCGAGCGCAGCGCGAAGAACGCCGCGAAGGCGGTGGCGACCAGGCTGGTGAGGACGAACTGCACGGTCTGTCGCTGGACCAGTCGGGCCACCAGCAGGACCAGCACCGGTATGGCGGACACGACGACGGCCTCACGGACGTCGTGGCGGACCAGCCACACGACGACGAACGCGACCGTGGGCAGCGCCGCCTCGATCGAGCCGCGCCACCCGCCCATCGCGGCGGTGAGGCGGGCGCGGATGACCTCCTCGACCGTGGTGGCCGCCGGGGCCGCCGCCCGGGTCACGGGCGGGTCTCCTCGGCCGGTGCGGCGGGCGCGGTCGGCGTCGCACCACGGCCGGGGAGCAGCTCGTAGCGCGGGTTGTAGATCGTGGGATAGCCCTCGGCCCGGCACACGCGGCCGTGGGCGGTCAGCGAGACGCCGGGCCGGATGCCGGCGATCCGACGCCGCCCCAGCCAGACCAGCTGCAGGGGCTGGCTGCCGTCGTAGATCTCGGCCCTGAGCGCCGGCACGCGACCCTCGGGGCTGAGGGTGGTGGAGCGGACCGCGCCGGACACGGTAGCGATCTGACGGTCCACCAGCTCGGCGATGGACGTGGCACCGAGCCGATCGGCGTCCGAGCGCAGCTCGTCGGCCTCCAGCTCCTCCACGGGCGTGGTCATCCGCTCGACGAGGCGGCGCACCAGACCGGGACGGCCGACCGCCATCAGTGGATCTCGGTGATCTCGGGGCCCCGCTCGAAGGGCTGCAGGTCGTCCAGGCCGCGAGGACCCCGGTCCTCCTCCACCAGCTCACCCTGCTGCTGGGCGATCTCCGGCAGCCGCAGGGGGAGCATCTCGCGCGGCGCCATCGCGTGGTCGCCGCGGACCACGACGACCTCGCTGAAGAGGTGCAGCAGCGGAGCGGCCGCGGTCGAGTCGGTGGCCGCCGGGCCGGTGAGGAAGCCGCGCAGGAACCAGCGCGGTCCGTCCACGCCGACGAAGCGGGCCGGGGTGTACTGCCCCGGGCCCGACGGCATCATGACCGCGAGCTCGGTCCCGTGCGGCCCGTCGAAGACCTGCGCGGAGCCGCCGGCGTTCTCGATGCCCGCGGCGATCTCGTCGCGGATGTCGTCCCAGATCCCGAGCGTGCGGGGCGCGGCGAAGGCCTGCAGCTGGAGGACGGACTCACCCAGGTGACAGGTCACGGCCACGACGTCGCCGGTCGACTGGTCGAGCTCCAGGCGCATCTCCATGCCGTCGACACCGGGGACCAGGAGCCCGCCGAGGTCGAGGCGGTCGGTCACGTCGGACACCTCGGAGCGGTCGTAGGGCCCGTGCTCCCGGAGGGCCACCTGCTCCTCGGGCCGCGGCCCGGCGGCGTCGGCGGACTGGGACTTGTCTCGGCGGAAGAAGGCCACGGGGTCCTCGGCAATCGTCGGTGTCGTCGTCATCGCGGGACAGCCCGGTCAGGCCGTCCCGCTGGCCCCGTGCCCGGTCGCGCCACGCACGGATCCAGGCAGGGAGTCTACGCGGACGAACTCCGCGCGAGACACGGGCTGCACCACCAGCTGGGCGATGCGGTCCCCACGACTCAGCTCGACCGGGGTGACCCGGTCGGTGTTCATCAGGTTGACGAAGATCTCCCCCCGGTAGCCCGCGTCCACGGTGCCGGGGGCGTTGACGACGGTCAGCCCGTGCCGGTGCGCCAGGCCCGACCGCGGGTGGACGAAACCCGCGTAGCCCTCGGGCAGCGCGATCGCCACGCCGGTGGGCACCAGCCGACGCTCGCCCGGGGCCAGGGCGACGTCCTCACGGGCGCGCAGGTCGGCACCCGCGTCCCCGTCCCGGGCGTAGGCCGGGTCCGGCAACCCGTCGTCGAGACGCAGCAGGAGCACCTCGACCCCACCCGGACCGGCATACCCGCTGGTCACGTCAGGCGCACTCGCGGCAGATCGGCTGGCCACCGACCTCCTTGGCGAGCTGGCTGCGGTGGTGCACGAGGAAGCAGCGACCGCACGTGAACTCGTCGGCCTGACGCGGCAGCACGCGCACCGACAGCTCCTCGCCGGACAGGTCCGCGCCGGGCAGCTCGAAGCCCTCGGCCTGCTCGGTCTCGTCGACGTCGACGCTGGAGGACGAGACGTCGCCGCGGCGGGCCTTCAGCTCCTCGATCGAGTCCTCGGAGATGTCGTCGTCGGTCTTGCGCGGTGCGTCGTAATCAGTTGCCATCTCGGCCCTCTCGAATCCAGCCCTGGCGGGGACCGCCCCCGTCTTCGACCCGGTCCACTACCTCGGAGGTCGAGTTCGTGCCCCGGTCGTCGGGCGAATCATGCCCGATCGGTGGCGCCTCCGTCACGTTTGGTCGACGACACGCCTGAGCAGCGCGTCCAGGGCGTCCGCCAGGCCCGCCGGACCGGCGATGGTGACCGGATCCGCCGGGGCACGGTCCCCCAGCCCGCGCACCGTGCCGCCCGCCTCGGTGACCACGATCCAGCCGCCCGCGAGGTCCCACTCGTGCAGGCCCCGCTCGAAGTACGCGTCGACCCGGCCGTCGGCGACCCAGCACAGGTCCAGGGCCGCGCTCCCCCGCCGGCGGATGTCCCGGACGCAGGGCAGCACCTGCGCGATCACCCGTCCCTGCTCGGCGCGCACCTGCGCCTCGTAGCCGAAGCCCGTCGCCAGCAGGGCGGCGCCGAGGTCCTCGGCGGCGGGTATGACGAGAGACCGCTCGCCCGCGGCGGTGACCAGGCGCGCGCCGCCCCCGAGGTGGGCGACGTGGGCCTCGCCGGTGACCGGCTCGACGACGGCCCCGGCGACCGGGCGCCAGGCCCCCGGGACGTCCGGGTCACCGACGACGGCCGCCACGGACACGGCATACGCCGGGATGCCGTAGAGATAGTTGACCGTGCCGTCGATGGGGTCGACGACCCAGGTGATCCCGGACCGGGTGGTCACCCGTCCGGCCTCCTCGCCGTGGAAGCCGTCCTCGGGGCGCGCGGTCGCCAGCAGCTCGCGGGCCAGCGCCTCCGAGCGCTGGTCCATCACGGTGACGACGTCGGTGCGGCTCGTCTTGGTGGCCGCGACCCCGAGGTCGTCGGGCCGCTCGTCGACGACCAGCCGGCCGCAGCGGCGGGCGACGTGGAGGGCGAGACGTTCGAGGGCGGGCAGGTCGGTGCCGGCGGGGGGCATCAGCGGGTCGGTCATGACGCCCATCCTGACACCGCGGGAACGGTCAGCCGCCGCACAGGGCGGGGCGCTCCGTCCGCCCGCGGCAGCATCCGGGAGGGCAGACGCTCCACAGGGCCGGACCCGCGACGGACGCCGCCTGCACCTCCTCGCCCCGGGCCTGCGCGGCCCGCTCGAGCACCAGGTCGGCCAGGCCCGCCACGAAGTCCGGGTGGGTGCCCACGGTCGGCACCCGGTGCAGGCGCAGCCCGAGCCGCTCGGCCGTGGCCGCCGCCTCGGTGTCCAGGTCGTAGACCACCTCCATGTGGTCGGACACGAAGCCGATCGGGGCGACGACGACGTCGGTGACCCCCTCGCCCGCGAGCTGCTCGAGGTGGTCGTTGACGTCCGGCTCCAGCCAGGGCTGACCCGGCGCCCCGGAGCGCGAGCAGCAGACCAGTGCGCTCGGCACCTCGTGCCCGGTCCGCGCGGTGACGGCCTCGTCGGCGAGCCGGGCCACCCGCAGGTGCTGCTGCACGTAGCCCTCCTCGTCGTCGCCCACCGGCCCGGAGCCGGTCTGCATCGGCGTCGGGATCGAGTGGGTGACGTGAGCGACGCGGGTGGTCCCCAGTCGCTCGCCCGGCAGCCCGGCCACGACGTCCGCCGTCAGCTCGGCCATGGTCCCCGCGAAGCCCGGCAGCGTCGCGTAGACCCGGACCTTGTCGACGGCCAGGTCGCGACCCTCGGCGTGCAGCGCGGCGACGGCGTCGGCGAGGTTCTCCCGGTACTGCCGGCAGGAGGAGTAGGACGAGTAGGCGCTCGTCACCACCGTCACCACCCGACGGGCACCCTGGTCGTGCAGCTCGCGCAGGGCGTCGACCAGCCAGGGCTCCCAGTTGCGGTTGCCGAGCGCGACGGGCAGCGGGCAGCCGCGCGCCCCGAGCTCGTCGCGCAGAGCCGCTGCCAGGGCCCGCCCGAGGTCGTTGACCGGGCTGCGTCCCCCGCGGTCGTAGTAGTGCTGCCCCACGATCCGCAGCCGCTCGTCGGGGATGCCCCGCCCCGCGGTCACCTGGCGCAGGAAGGGCAGCACGTCCTCGGCCCGCTCGGGCCCGCCGAAGGACAGGACGAGCACGGCGTCGTAGGGGGCGGCGGCGCTCTCGGCGGCGTCGGGCTGGTGGGTCATGACGGACTCCTGGAGGGTCGAGGGGGTGGGGTGCCTGCCAGCGCCAGCGCAGGGCCGCCATACGCACCCCGAAGACGAAGGCCGCGCAGCCGAGCGTGACCGCGACGCTGTGCACCCCGGCGGTGTGCGCAGCAGCGAGCATCGCTCCGCCGGCCAGGGCAGGTATGGCGTAGAGCTGGGTGCGGAGCACCTCGGGGACCACGCCGGCGAGCACGTCCCGCATCATGCCCCCACCCACGGCCGTCATGAGTCCGACGAGGACCGCCTCGAGGGCGGGGGCACCCAGCTCGAGCGCCTTCAGGGTCCCCGCCGTCATGAAGGTCGCCAGCCCGAGCGCGTCCATGGTCAGCACCACCTTGGCGAAACGCTGCACCCCGTGGGCATAGCCGAACGCCACGAAACCGGCCAGGACCGCGGTCAGGACGAGCCGCCAGTCGCTCAGACCCACGGGGCGGACGTCGAGGACGACGTCGCGGGCGACACCGCCGCCGAGCGCCGTGACGCAGGCGAGGACCTGCACGCCGAAGACGTCCAGGCCCTTGCGGACCGCCACCAGACCACCCGAGAGGGCGAACGCGAAGACCCCGAGCAGATCGAGCCCGAGAAGGACCGCGGGGTGGGAGGCGAGCATGGCTCACCAGCCTAGTGGTACGGCGCGCCACGGTTGGTGACCAGCCGTATTCGTGGAAACCTAGGCGAGGACGTGTCGGCCGAGGATGGAGATCGCATGAGCGTGCAGGACCTGCGGCTGGTGGGACTCGCCGACGACGGCGTGCACCTGCTCCTCGTGGACGAGGCGGGTGCCCGCTACCGCCTCGTCCTGGACCCGGCGCTGCGCTCCTTGATCCGCCACGAGCGGCCCCGTCCTGACCAGCGGTTCTCCGAGCCGCCGACGATCAGCCCACGTCAGGTCCAGGCCCTCATCCGGGGCGGCGCCTCGGCGGACGAGGTCGCCGAGCTGACCGGCTGGTCCAGGGACAAGATCGCGAAGTTCGAGGGACCCATCATCGCCGAGCGTGAGCACGTCGCGGGGCTGGCGACGGCCGTGCGGCTGCGCAACGCGGCCGGCGGGGCCGAGATGCTCGCCACCCGAGTGGCCGAACGTCTCGACGAGCGCGGAGTCGACGCGGCCACCGCCTCCTGGGATGCCTGGCGCACCGAGGGATCCCCGTGGACGCTGGCCCTCACCTTCGCCGCGGGCGGGCGCCTGCGCGAGGCACGCTGGCACTTCGACCTCGGCACCCGCGGGGTCACCGCCGTGGACGACGAGGCGCGCTGGCTCAGCGGCGACGCCGAGGGGCAGGGCCCCGAGCCACTGGTGCCCCTCAACGCGACACCGCCCCGGCGAGCGCTTCAGCCTCCGGCCGACCTGCCGCACACCGCACCACCGGACGAGCGTCGCCTCGCCCAGACCCCTCCGCCGGTGATCGCCGGCCGACGACGGCAGGACGACGAGGAGGCCGAGCTGGTCGCCTCCATGCGCCAGCGCAGCGCCGCCGGTCGGCGCCGGTCGCGCAGGGCGACGACGCGTGGCACCGGCACCCGCCCCCCCGGCACCCAGCGGTCGGACGCCGCGGGCCCCGGCCGCAGCGACGAGGAGAGCGAACAGCCCCCGGCAGACCTGGGTCAGCCGGCGGGCGGGGTCCTGGGCCGGCCTCCGATCACCCCGGCTGCGACGGGCCCCACCCCGGTGTCCGGGCTGGACGCCGCGGTGGAGGCCGTCGCCCCCAGCCCGGGCGACGACCCGGCGCCGGCGGAGCGGGCCGAGCCCCCCGCCTCTCGGCGCGGCTCCGGTATGTCGGAAGCGACCCCCCAGGCATCCTCGGCCCCGGCCCCAGCTCCCCCGCTCGCCGGCCCCACGGGCCCAGGGTCGGATCGCACCGACCAGGCCGACGGCTCGACCCCGGTCGAGGCCCCGCCGGACGCAGCGGCACCGCTCTCGTCCCCACGCGGTCGGGTGAGCGGCGCGGCCCGGTCGGCCGACCGCCCGGAGCCTCCGGCCCCCTGCGGCGCCGCCCGCGCGGAGGACGAGGGTCCCCGACCTGGCGAACGGGCGGGCCGACCTGCCCCTCATGCTGCCGTCGACGAGCCCGCGGCGGCCACCGTCCCCCAGGCGCCCGCGACCGACCGCGAGCAGGACTCCCCCGCGGTCGAGGTCGAGCGGACCGAGCCCCGCATCGTACCCGTGGAGCCCGTCCGCCGTCGACGGGACCTCGACCCGGCCGACGATGCCATCGCCCTCGCCAACCGCACCCGGGGCACCGGCTCGCGAGCGGCCACGCCGGTCCCGGGGTCGACCCCTCCGGACGAGCGGCCCACCCCGGCGCCGTCGAAGCCCGAACCGTCTGCACCCCGCCCCGCGCCCCCGAGGGCGCAGGCACCGGCGGCCGAGGCCCCGCCCCAGCAGGAGCCTGCGCCTGCGCCGGCGTCCGTCCCCGGGCTGCAGGCGTCGGTGAACGAGCCCACGGCGCGGACGGGCGGACAGCGACGTGCCCAGCAGCGCCGCAGGGCGGGACGGCCGTCGGTCCCCAGCTGGGACGACATCATGTTCGGCTCCGCCAAGAAGGACGGCAAGTAGTCCTCGTCCGCGCCGGGGCCGGTCCCCCGGCGCGCGGCCTGCGCTGCTGCCACGGCCCTGCCTGCCGTGCTCCCGGCGGGTCGTCGCGCCCGCGCACGTCGGCCCTGGGCCAGGCACCTCGTCACCCGACGGGGACGACGCAGGGCGCCTCCCCCACGTCGGGGGAGGCGCCCTGCGGCTGCCGATGGGATCAGGCGGTGGCGTTGCTGTCGCCCACGGTCGCGCGGCCGGCCTCGAGGCGGGCCACCGGGACGCGGAACGGCGAGCAGGACACGTAGTCCAGACCCACACCGTGGAAGAAGTGGATCGACTGCGGGTCGCCGCCGTGCTCACCGCACACACCGAGGTGGATGTCCGGGTTGCCCTTGCGACCGCCCTCCGCACCCAGCTTCACCAGACGGCCGACGCCGGTCTGGTCCAGGGTCTCGAAGGGGCTGACCGTGAAGACGCCCTTGTCCATGTAGTTGTTGAAGAACGCGGCCTCGACGTCGTCGCGCGAGAAGCCCCACGTGGTCTGCGTCAGGTCGTTGGTGCCGAAGGAGAAGAAGTCGGCCGACTCCGCGATGCGCTCGGACGTGAGGGCGGCGCGAGGCAGCTCGATCATGGTGCCGATGGGCATGGACAGCTCCACGCCCTTCTCCTCGGCCACCGTGCGGATGATCTGCTCGGACTCGTCGCGGATCAGGTCGAGCTCGTTGATGGAGCCGACCAGCGGGACCATCACCTCGGGGCGAGGGTCGCCGCCCGCCTGCTTGCGGATGGCGGCGGCCTCGGCCAGCGCCCGCACCTGCAGGGCGAACAGGCCCTTGACGGTCAGACCGAGACGCACGCCGCGCAGACCCAGCATCGGGTTGGACTCGTGCTGCTTGCGGACGGCCTCGAGGAGCTCGGTGTCGTGCTGGTCGGACTCGCCCTTGGCCTCGGCCACGGCGACCTTGACCGACAGCTCGGTCAGGTCGGGCAGGAACTCGTGCAGCGGCGGGTCGAGCAGACGCACGGTCATGGGCAGACCGTCCATCGCCTCGAGCATCTCCACGAAGTCCTGGCGCTGCAGCGGCAGCAGAGCGTCGAGCGCAGCCTGCTTCTCGCCCTCCTCCTTGGCGAGGATCATCCGCTCGATGAGGACGCGGCGGTCGCCCAGGAACATGTGCTCCGTGCGGCACAGGCCGATGCCCTGGGCACCGAGCTGGCGGGCGCGCTGGGAGTCCTCGGCGGTGTCGGCGTTGGTGCGCACCTGCAGGCGGCGGACGGAGTCGGCGTGCGTGAGGATGCGGTCCACGGCGCGGACGAGCTCGACGGTCTCGTCGTCCTGACCCTCGATGCCGGCCTCCAGGCCCTCCTCGAGGTAGCGCATGACCGGGCTGGGCACGACCTCGAGGCGACCCTCGAAGACCTCGCCGGTGGCCCCGTCGATGGACATCCAGTCGCCCTCGCCGTAGGTCTTGCCGCCCACCGTGATGGTCTTGGCGACCGGGTCGATGGTGAGCTCCTCGGCGCCGCAGACGCAGGTGCGGCCCATGCCGCGGGCCACGACGGCCGCGTGGGAGGTCTTGCCGCCGCGGGCGGTGAGGATGCCGCGGGAGGCGATCATGCCGGACAGGTCGTCGGGGTTGGTCTCGCGACGGACCAGGAGCACGTCCTCGCCCTGCGCGGCCTGCTCGACGGCGGCGGCGGAGTCGAAGACGACCTTGCCGACCGCGGCGCCCGGGGAGGCGGCCATGCCCTTGGTGACGAGGGTGCGCTCGCCGTTGGGGTCGAGCTGGGGGAACATGAGCTGGACGAGCTGCTCGCCGGTGACACGCTCCAGGGCCTCGTCCATGGTGATCAGCTGCTCGTCGACGAGCTGGCCGGCGATGCGGAAGGCGGCGTTGGCCGTGCGCTTGCCGACGCGGGTCTGCAGCATCCACAGCTTGCCGCGCTCGACGGTGAACTCGACGTCGCACAGGTCGCGGTAGTGGGTCTCCAGCAGGCGCAGGTTGGCCTCGAGCTGCTTGAACGGCTCGGGGTGGTGGTCGCCCATGTCCGCCAGGGACATGGTGTTGCGGATGCCGGCCACGACGTCCTCGCCCTGGGCGTTGATGAGGTAGTCGCCGTAGTGGCCCGCGTGCCCGGTGGAGGGGTCACGGGTGAAGGCGACGCCGGTGCCGGAGGACTCGCCCATGTTGCCGAACACCATGGTGCAGACGTTGACGGCGGTGCCCAGGTCGTGGGGGATGCGCTCCCGGCGACGGTAGAGGCGGGCGCGCTCGGTGTTCCACGACTTGAAGACGGCGATGATCGCCATGTCGAGCTGCTCGCGCGGCCACTGCGGGAAGTCGCGGCCGGTCTCCTCGCGGACGATCTCCTTGTACTCGTCCACGAGCTCCTTGAGCCCGTCGACGGACAGCTCCGGGTCGGTCTTGGCGCCGTGCTCCTGCTTCTTGCGGTCGAGCGCCTCGGCGAACTTGCTCGAGTCGATGTGCATGACCGTGGCGCCGAACATCTGGATCAGGCGGCGGTAGGAGTCCCACGCGAAGCGGTCGTCGCCGCCCACGCGGGCGAGGCCCTCGACGGAGTCGTCGTTGAGGCCGATGTTGAGGACGGTCTCCATCATGCCGGGCATGGAGAACTTGGCGCCGGAGCGGACCGACACGAGCAGCGGGTCCTCGGAGTTGCCGAGGCGACGGCCCATCTTCTGCTCCAGCAGTCGCAGCTCCTTGGTGACCTGCACGCCGAGCTCGGCGGGAGCCTGGCCCTGGGCGAGGTAGGCCCGGCACGCCTCGGTGGTGATGGTGAACCCGGGCGGGACGGGAAGCCCGAGCTTCGTCATCTCCGCGAGGTTGGCACCCTTGCCTCCGAGCAGGTCCTTCTGGTCCTTGTCACCGTGCTCGAAGTCGTAGACGTACTGCGTCATCGATCGTCTCCCTTGACAATCTTGTGGCCCGCGGGCCGAGAGGCTCGTCCTTGTGCGACCAACCTAACGAACCGCGCCCGGGACCGCCGACGCGGGGGTCGCCTTTGCCCCGGCCGAGCCGCCCGTCAGGGGCTCGGCGACGGCATACCTCCAGGTCAGGACCGGTCATCCGAGGAGAGCCCGGCCGAGGTCCCCCTCGCGCCAGTGCCGGCGGCACAGCACCCGGTAGGTCGCCCCCGCTCCCCCGCCGGCGAGGTCACCGACCGCCACCTGCGAGCCCGAGCGGATGACCCGGCCGCCCTCGATCCGGGCGTTGACCCGGCCGGCCTGCCCGCACCAGCACAGCACCTCGACCAGGTCGAGGATGTCGTCCGCGAGCTCGACGAGCCGCTGCGACCCGGGGAAGGTCCGTGAGTCGAAGGCCGTGAGGAGCCCGAAGCAGTCCACGTCGACGGCCATCTCGTCGACGACCCGGGCCAGCTGCTCCACCTGCCCGGGGGTGAGGAACTGCGCCTCGTCGACGATGACGAAGCCGCGCGGCGGGAGCGCCTCCCCGAGGGTGTCCACGAAGTCCGTGGCCGGGTCGAACTCGCGAGCGCTGACCGACATCCCGAGCCGGGAGGACAGGGTGCCCCCGCCCGCGCGGTCGGCGGAGGTGAAGATGAGTCCCGGCCGCCCGGCCTGGCGCCGGTGGAAGCCGACCTGGATGGCGAGCGCGGACTTGCCCGCGCCCATCAGCCCGGCGTGGAACCGCAGCCGGCCGACCGCGGGTGCGAGGTGGCAGATGCCGAAGAGCGGGTTCTGGTCCGGGGCGGGGCGGGTCTCGCGGGCGGCGTCGGTCACGCGCCGCTCCTCGGCGTCCAGGAGAGCAGGGGTATGGCGGTCTCGGCGTCGGTCACCGAGCCGTGCACGCCCACCAGAGCCATCAGCTCGGGGCGCATGGATCGCGAGTCGACGACCGTGATGTCGCCGGTCATGGCCACGACCACGTCGCCGATGCGGGGGGCGACCCGGTCGGCGACGACACCCATCAGCCGGCGCTCTAGCACCTCCTCGCGGGTCAGCACGAGGGCCTGGTCGCCCAGGTGGGCGGCCCAGCGGCTGGCGATGGTGGCGGCGGCGACGCCGGGCTCGGCATACAGCATCAGCGCGCGGGGCTCGCCCCCGACGTGCCGGACGTCGGCCGCCAGGTCCGGCACCCGGGCCAGGTCGGTGCGGGCGTCCACGGGCACGTCGACCATGCCGTGGTCGGCGGTGACGTGCAGGGCGCAGTCGGGCGGGAGCATCCGGTGCAGCCGGGCGAGCTGGTCGTCGACGTGCTCCAGCTCGGCGGTCCACTGCGGGGACTGCCAGCCGTGCACGTGGCCGGCCTTGTCGAGGTCGCCCCAGTAGAGGTAGACGAGGGTGCGCGGGTCGGCCGCGGCGGCTCGGGAGGCGACCTCGACCCGGGCGTCGAGGTCCATCGCGCCCTGGAAGCGGCCGCCGCGCAGGGCGGCGTTGGTGAGCCCGGAGCCGTCGAAGAAGTGCGGGCCGATCCGGGTCACCGCCACGCCGGCGGCCACGCAGCGCTCGAAGACCGTCTCGTGCGGCTGCCAGGCGAAGGGGTCGACGCCCTCGTCCCAGGCCAGCTCGTTGAAGGTGCGGTCCTCGCCGGGCACGAGGACCTGGTAGCCCACGAGACCGTGCGCCCCCGGGGGCAGGCCGGTGCCGAAGGTGCCCATGCTCGTGGCCGTCGTCGACGGGAAGCCGGACTGCAGGGCGGGCGAGCCGTCCAGGGCCTGGCGCAGGAAGGGCGCGTGGCCTCGTCGGGCGTCCAGGAGCCGGCGGCCCATGCCGTCGACCAGCACCACGACGGCGCGGCGCGAGGGCGGGAGCCGCACCTTGGCGACCTCGGCGGGGCCGAGGTCGACCCCGAGGGAGCGGGCCACGCCCGGCAGCACGTCGGCCAGGCCGAGCCCGGTGTAGGCCCGGCCGAGGAGCCCGCCCTTGCTGCGCACGCTCACCGCCCGGTGGCCAGCGACAGGGCCCGGGCGAAGGCCCGCGCCTGCTGGACCGCCTCGGGGCCGTCGGCGTCGGCGCTGACCCGGAAGGAGATGTCGTCGCTGGTGACGGTGCCGTCGTAGCCGTGGTCGCCCTCGCAGGCGGGGTCCGCGCACGAGGCGGGCGGCAGGTCGATGCGGCTGACCGCGCCCCAACCGAGGGTCACGGTCACCTCCGACCCGAGCGTGCCCGGGCGGTAGGCCGCGGCGGAGCCGACGACGTGGGTGAGCATCACGCCGCGGACGCTGGCCAGCGGCACCGACTCGGAGGTCGCCATGACCACGGGATCCCCGGCGCCGGGCGGGCGCTCCCCGGCCCGGCCGGTGCGGGGCACGCCGGGCTCGGCGTGCATCTCCAGGTGGTCGTCGACGTGCCCGACCACGAGCCGGGAGCGGGTGAGGACGAGCACGGTCAGGTGTCGCAGGATCTCCTCGTGGTCGAAGGTCGTCTCCTGGTGCACGAGGTGCTCGACGACGTCCTCCCCCGCCACGGCCTCGGCCACGACGTCGGCCACCAGCGCGGGGTAGTAGCCGGCACGCTCGATGTCCCGGCGGAGGCTGTGCGGCAGCAGGTCGGCTGGGCTGACGGAGGCTCTGGGCATGGCGGCCATTCTGGCACCCCGGACGGTGGTCGGACCGCTGGCGCGCGCCACCTCGTCCTCGCCCTGGCGGCGTGCACGGTCGCCGCTACGGGGGCTCAGGTGGTCCTGGGCCCAGGTGGTCACGGGGTCAGGTGGGCATGGCGCGGCGGTCCGCGTCGGTCCGCAGGGCGGGCGGTGCCACGGTCACGTCGGCGCCCAGCACGTCCACCCCACCGGCGCGGGCGCTCACCGGGTTGAGCTCGAGCGCGGCCACCTCCGGGAAGTCGTCGGCCAGCAGGCTGACCCGCCCGACGACCTCGTGCAGCGCGTCCAGGTCGACGGGCTGGGCGCCGCGGTGCCCGGCCAGCAAGGGCGAGGCCCGCACCGAGCGCACCAGGTCGGCCACGTCGACGTCGGTGAGCGGTGGGATCCGGTGCGCCACGTCCTCCAGCAGGTCGGTGGGGGTGCCCGCCACCGAGAAGCTCACGACGGGTCCGAACAGCGGGTCCTCCACCGAGCCGACCACGCAGGCCACGCCGGGCTCGGCCATCCGCTGGACCACGAGTGCCGGGTCCCCCACCGAGGCGAACCGCGCCTCCAGGTGCTCCACCGCCTCCACCACGTCCTCGTCGTCGTCCAGGTCCAGGCGCAGGGCCCCGAGCCCCGGGGTGTGGCGCAGCACCTGGGAGACGGACTTCACGACCACCGGGCGGCCGACCAGGTCGGCGGCGGCGACGGCCTCCTCGGGCGTGCGGACGCGGATCCGGCGCCAGACGTCGATGCCGTATGCCGCGAGCAGGCGGGCTGCCTCGTCGTCGGTGAGGGCCCGGCCCTCGGGACAGTCCTGGAGCACCGCGTCGACGACCGCGAAGGCCGCGTGCCGGTCGACGTCGTCGTAGGTGAGCCGCTCCCCCTTGTCGGCCTGCCGCCAGGCGGCATACCGGCTGACCTGGTCGAGCGCCCGCACCGCGTCCTCGGGCATGGCATAGATCGGGAAGCCGCCCGCGAGCCCGGGGGCGGCGCGGCTGGCGGCGTCGCCGAGCCGCATCCCCAGGAAGGTGCTGAGGACCGGCTTGGGGGCATCGGTCGCGATGGCGGCCACCGCCTCGACGACGGTCTCGTCCGCCGTGACCAGCGGGGGGATGAAGCTCGTGAGGACGGCGTCGACGTCCTCGTCGTCCAGGGCCGCGTGCAGCGCCTGGCCGAACTCCTCGGCGGTGGCCTCGGGAGCCAGGGAGACCGGGCCGTGGGTGACCTCGAGGCCGCGGGCGAGGCAGGCGTCCGCGGTGAGCGCGCCCAGGGCGTGCGCGTTGCCGACGACGGCCACCCGCCGTCCTTGCGGCAGCGGCTGGGCCGCGACCAGTGCGGCGACGTCGCACAGCTCGGCGATGGACTCCACCCGCATCACGCCGGCCTGGGCCATCATCGAGTCGAAGGCCCCCCGCGGCACCCGCGCCTGGCGGACCGTGTGACCCGGCGGGACGGCATACCCGGAGTGCCCGGCCTTGACCACGACGACGGGCTTGACGGCGGCGAGCTGGCGGGCGATCCGGGAGAACTTGCGCGGGTTGCCGACCGACTCCAGGTGCATGCCGACGGCCCGGGTGCCCTCGTGGTCGATGAAGTACTGCATCAGGTCGTTGCCGGAGACGTCCGCGCGGTTGCCCGCCGACGCGAACACCGACATCCCGAGCCCACGGCCGTCCACGGCCGCGAGCAGCGCGACCCCGAGGGCCCCGCTCTGGGCGAAGAGCCCCAGCCCGCCGGCCCGCGGCAGGTGCTGCGTCACCGTGGCGTTGAGCCCGAGGTCGGTGTTGGCGATGCCGATGGTGTTGGGCCCGACCACGCGCATCCCGCCGGCGTGGGCCCGCCGCAGCAGCTCCCGCTGCCGCTCCAGCCCCTCGGGGCCCGCCTCGGCGAAGCCGTCGGACGCGACGACCAGCGCCCGGACCCCGGCGGCGACGCAGTCGTCCACGACGTCCAGCACCGCGTCCGCGGGCACGCACACCACGGCCAGGTCGACCGGCTCGCCGATCGCCGTCACCGTGGGGTGGCAGGGGACGCCGAGCACCTGGGTGGCGGTGGGGTGCACCGCGTGGAGGCGGCCGGCGTAGGACCCCTGCAGGATGTCGTCCAGCACCAGGTGCCCGAGGGCCTCGACCCGCGGGCTCGCCCCCACCACCACGACCGACGCCGGCTCCACGACCGCCTTGATGCTCTCGGCCTCGGCGCGGTGCTCGCGGGACAGCCGCACCAGCTCGGAACGCTCGGTGGGGCGGATCTGGAAGGACACCGCGATGACGCCGTCGTCGAAGTGGTGCCTGACCTCGTAGCCCGCGTCGGTGAAGACCCGCATCATCCTGCGGTTCTGCGGAAGCACGTCGGCGACGAACTCCTCGACGCCCAGCTCCTGCCCGATCGCGGCCAGGTGCTCCAGCAGCACCGACCCGATGCCCTTGCCCTGCGCGTGGTCGGAGATGTTGAAGGCCACCTCGGCCACGCCCGGCGTCACCACGTCGTAGCGACCGATCCCGATGATCTCCTCGCGCACCGTGGCGACCAGGGCCACCCGGCTCAGCTGGTCCACCTCGGTGAAGCGGGTCAGGTCCTTGTCGCTGATCTCCTTGACGGGGGCGAAGAAGCGCAGGTAGATCGACTCCGCCGACTGTCGCGCGTGGAAGGCCTGGATCCCCGCGCGGTCCTGCGGCCGGATCGGGCGCAGGTGGCACACGGAGCCGTCCCGCAGCACCACGTCCGCCTCCCACGCGGAGGGGTCGGAGACCCCCAGCCGACCAGGTCCGAGGCTGCCGCGCTGCTCGCTCATGGGGCCTAGCGTGGCACGGGCCTCGGTCCTGGGCGCGGTGGGGCGCGCCCGGTCCGGCGGGGCCTGGGGCGCGTCCGGCAGGTATGTCGGCAGGGGTCTGTCGGCAGGTCGTGCCAGGCTCGCGCCATGGAGCACGAGGAGCTGGTCCGGGGACGCCGGATGCTGCGCCGCTTCGACCCCGGCCGGCCGGTCGACGAGGCGACGATCACCCGGGCGCTGCAGGCGGCGACCCGCGCCCCCAGCGCCGGGTGGTCCCAGGGGTGGGACTTCGTGGTGCTGCGTCGGCCCGGGGACGTCGCGCGCTACTGGGAGGCGACCCGGCGGCCGGGACCGCCCGACACCTGGGCCCGCGGGGTGATGACCGCGCCCTGCCTGGTGATCGTGTGCAGCGACCCCGAGCGCTACCTCGACCGCTACGCCGAGCCGGACAAGGGCTGGACCGACCGGGACCTCGCCCGGTGGCCGGTCCCCTGGTGGGACGTCGATGCCGGTATGGCGGCGTTGCTCGCGCTGCTGTCCGTGCACGACGCCGGCCTGGGCGGGCTGCTGTGCGGCATCCCGGCCGATCGGCAGGACGCGGTGCGCCGGGCCTTCGGCATCCCTGCGCAGCGCCGTCTGGTCGGCCTCCTCGCGCTGGGTCACCCGCCCACCGACGGGTCCCGGGGCGTCCGAGGGAGCCGCCGTCGTGGCCGGCGGCCGCTGGCCGAGGTGGCTCACGACGGATGCTTCGGACGGCCCTGGGCGGCGGGGGTCGCGTCCGGTGCCTAGGACCGCCGCGACCACCGGGCCGGATCCGCAAAGTCTGTTCCAACATCCGAGATGACCGGTAATCGCAGCAGGGCCCCACGTCCGATCGTTTCCGTCCTGACAAACGGACACATCCGGGTCTAAGGTGACACCTGTCCGACGAGGACGTGGATAGGAGACATCCAGTGCACCAGCACGAGCGACACCAGCTCATCGTGGAGCGGGCCCGGTCCCAGTCGCGGGTCGAGGTGGCCGGGCTGGCGGACGAGCTCGACGTGACCCCGGAGACGATCCGACGCGATCTCACCGTCCTCGAGCGGCACGGCCTCGTGCGCCGGGTCCACGGCGGGGCCATCGCCGTCGAGAAGCTCGCCTTCGAGCCCACGACCCAGATGCGGGCCGAGCAGCGGACCGCGGAGAAGTCCGCGATCGCCCAGCGGGCCCGCGAGCTGGTCCCCGAGAGCGGGGTCGTGCTGCTGGACGCCGGCACCTCCACCCTGGCCCTGGCGCACCTGCTCCCCACCGGCGGCGAGCTGACCGTGGTCACCAGCTCCTTGTCCATCGCCCAGGCCCTCAGCAGCCGTGAGGACGTGGCGCTCTACCTGCTCGGCGGACGGGTCCGGGCCAAGACGCTGGCCGCGGTGGGCGCCTGGGCCGTGGACGCACTGCGGGACGTGCACGTGGACGTCGCCTTCATCGGCACCAACGGCCTGACCATCGACGAGGGCCTGACCACCCCGGATCCCTCCGAGGCCGCGGTCAAGCGCGCCATGATCGGCGTCGCCCAGCGGGTCGTCGTGCTCGCCGACCACACCAAGGTCGGCGTCGCCCACTTCTCCCGCTTCGGCCGGCTCGGCGACATCGACACCTTCATCACCGACGGCGGCCTCGATCCCGACACGGCCGCCGAGATCTCCGCCCACGGCCCCGAGGTGGTCCGCACATGATCCTGACCCTCACCCCCAACCCCAGCGTCGACCGCACGATCACGGTCGCCCGCCTCGAGCGCGGCGCCGTCCAGCGCGCCTCGGACTCCCGGATGGACCCGGGCGGCAAGGGCATCAACGTCTCCCGGGCGCTGGCTGCCCACGGCACCGAGACCGTGGCCGTCCTGCCCGTCGGCGGGCCCCACGGCGTGATCATGACCGACCTGCTGCGCGAGATCGACCTGTCCGTCGAGACCGTCCCGGTCGCCGAGGGCATCCGGGCCAACGTCGGCGTCGTCGAGCCGGACGGCACCACCACCAAGGTCAACGAGCAGGGTCCGCACCTGAGCCCCGAGGAGGTCGCCGGCCTGCTGGCCGCGGTGGACCGCCACGCCGACCGCAGGCTCACCTGGCTCGTCGGGTGCGGGTCCTTGCCCCCCGGCCTGGATGGCGACTTCTACGCCGACCTGGTCCGCCGCGGGCACGCCGCCGGCGCCCGGGTCGCCATCGACTCCAGCGGACCGGCCATGGTCGCGGCCGTCGCGGCCGGACCCGACCTGATCAAGCCCAACGACGAGGAGCTGGAGGAGCTCGTGGGCCGCCGTCTGCCCACCGTCGGCGACGTCGTCGAGGCGTGTCGCGACCTGATCGCGGGCGGCGTCGGCTCGGTCGTGGTCAGCCTCGGGAGCAAGGGCGCCCTGCTGGTCACCGCCGACGAGGTCGCCCACGCCCGGGCCACCATCACCGACCCCCTCTCGACCGTCGGAGCGGGTGACTCGCTGCTGGCGGGCTACCTGCACGCGCTGTCCCACGGGGACACCCCGGCCACCGCCCTGCGGACCGCCGTGGCGTTCGGCTCCGCCGCGGTCTGCCTGCCCGGCACCGAGGTGCCCGGACCGGACCAGGTCCGCGCCATGCACGTCGAGGTCGTCGAGCCCGTCGACCTCGCCCTCCCTCTCTGATCACCGTCTCGCCCCCAAGGAGATCCCATGTCCCTCATCACCGAGAAGCAGGTCGTCCTGGACCTCACCGGCACCGACCGCGCCGAGGCCACCCGCATCCTCGGCCAGACCCTCGTCGCCGAGGGCCGGGTCACCGACCTGGACGGCTTCCTGGAGGACGTCCGTCGCCGCGAGGAACAGATGGCCACCGGTCTGCCCGGCGGCATCGCCATCCCCCACTGCCGTTCCGCCCACGTCACCGAGCCGTCCCTGGTCTTCGGTCGTTCCCGCGAGGGCATCGACTGGGGCGCCGAGGACGGCCCGGCCACGCTGATGTTCATGATCGCGGCCCCGGAGGGCGGCGGCGAGGACCACCTCAAGATCCTGGCCCTGCTCGCCCGCAAGCTGATGCGCGCCGAGTTCAAGGAGTCCCTGCGGCGCGCCCAGACCCCGGCGGAGGTCGTCCAGATCGTCCGCACGGAGGTCGAGCAGTGAGGTTCGTCGGTGTGACGAGCTGCCCGACGGGCATCGCGCACACCTACATGGCGGCCGAGGCGTTGGAGCAGGCCGCCAAGGCCGCCGGCCACAAGATGGTGGTAGAGACCCAGGGCTCCGCGGGCTCCGACCCGCTCGACCCGGCGGTCATCGCGGCCGCCGACGGCGTGATCCTCGCCCACGACCTCGAGGTCAAGGACGCGGCCCGGTTCGCCGGCAAGCCGACCATCGACGTCGGCGTCAAGCGCGCCGTCTCCGACTCCCCCGCCCTCGTCGCCGAGATCGAGCGGCTCGTCGCCGAGCGCCGGGCCGAGGCCGCGGCAGGCACACCCGCGAGCGGGACCACACCCGCCGCCACGCCCGCCGTCGGGGCGACCGTGGCGGGTGCCCGCGAGCCCGACCGGGTCGGGACGGGCACCAAGGTCCGCCAGTGGCTGATGACCGGCGTGTCGTACATGATCCCCTTCGTCGCCGCCGGTGGCATCCTCATCGCCCTCGGCTTCATGCTCGCGACCGTGGCCGCGGGCAAGAGCGGGGTGATCGACGTCACCGCCTTCACCTTCGACGTGGGCGACCCGAAGACCCCCGTCCTGCAGAACGTCTTCGAGCCCGGGTCGCTGATGCACTGGGCCGCGCTGCTGTTCTGGATCGGCAAGGCCGCCTTCGCGTTCCTCGTCCCGGTCCTGTCCGGCTACATCGCCTACGGCATCGCGGACCGACCGGGCCTGGTGCCCGGCTTCGCCGGCGGCGCCATCGCCATGTCCATGGGCGCGGGCTTCCTCGGCGGCATCGTCACCGGATTCCTCGCCGGCTTCGTCGCCCGCTGGATCGCGGGCTGGCAGGTCCCCAAGGGCCTGCGCGGCGTCATGCCCGTGATGGTCGTCCCGCTGCTGTCCACCCTGATCACCGGGGCGGCGATGGTCCTGCTGCTGGGACGCCCGATCAAGGCGCTGATGGACGCGCTCACCGACGCGCTCAACGGCATGACCGGCTCCAACGCCGTGCTGCTCGGCCTCATCCTGGGTCTGATGATGGGCTTCGACCTGGGCGGTCCGGTCAACAAGGTCGCCTACACCTTCGGCACCACCGGCCTGGCGACGGCCGGGGCCGCGATGGACGCGCCGCAGCTCAAGATCATGGCGGCCGTCATGGGCGCCGGCATGGTGGCGCCCTGGGGCCTCGCCCTCGCCACCGCCCTGCGCCCGCGCCTGTTCACCAAGGCCGAGCAGGAGAACGGCAGGGCCTGCTGGCTGCTCGGTGCGTCTTTCATCTCCGAGGGGGCCATCCCCTTCGCCGCCGCGGACCCGGGCCGCATCATCCCGGCCTCCATGGTCGGGTCCGGCCTCGCCGGTGGCATGATCATGGCCTTCGGCTGCACCAGCCGGGCCCCGCACGGAGGCCTGTGGGTCACGCCCCTCATCGGCAACTGGCTGATGTTCCTGCTGGCCGTCGTGGCCGGCGCTGCCGTGACGGCGGGGCTGGTCATCGCTCTCAAGGGCGCAGCCCGCACGGCGAAGGTCGAGACGCCCGCCACCGCGGGTGCTGTCGCCGGCTGAGCCACCCGCCCGATCCACTCGCTGGGCGCCGACCGCGTCCGGCAGCCGACGCCCCGCTCCCGGGTCGTCACCTCACCACCGGAGTCCCGCTCCACCACCCAGTTAGGAAGAGATCACCATGGCCTCCAAGAACGTCACCATCGCCTCGTCCGTCGGCCTGCACGCCCGGCCGGCCTCGATGTTCGTCCAGGCCGCGACGGCGACCGGGCTTCCCGTCACCATCGCCAAGGAGGGCGGCGACCCGGTCGACGCCCGCTCCATCCTCGCCGTGATGGCCCTCGGCGCCAAGCACGGCGACGTCGTCACCCTGTCCGCCGAGGGCGAGGGCGCAGAGAGCAAGCTCGACGAGCTCGTCGCGCTGCTGTCCCGCGACCTCGACGCCGAGTGACGATCGATGTCTGACGCCACCCACCGCCAGCTCCACGGCATCGGGGTGAGCGTGGGCACCGCGGCCGGACCTGCCGTGCAGGTCCGGCCCGCGCCCACCGCCCCGACCGACGAGCAGCCCACCACCGACGCGGCCGCCACCGGCGCGCACGTCCGCGAGACGATGGAGCAGGTCGCCACCGGTCTGGAGGCCCGTGCCGCCAAGGCCGACCCCAAGGCCCGCACCATCCTCGAGGCCACGATCATGATGTCCCGCGACCCAGGGCTGATCAGCGGCATCGACAAGCACCTCGCCGCCGGCAAGGGCCCGGCCACCGCGGTCACCGCGGCGGTCGAGGAGTTCTGCCAGATGTTCGAGTCCCTCGGCGGCTACATGGCCGAGCGCGTCACCGACCTGCGGGACGTGCGCGACCGCACCGTGGCCCGTCTGCTCGGCGAGCCGGAGCCCGGCGTGCCCGAGTTCGACGAGCCCAGCGTGCTCGTCGCGACGGACCTCGCCCCCGCCGAGACGGCGACGCTGGACGTGCGGAAGGTCCTCGGCATCGTGACCTCCGCCGGCGGCGCGACCAGCCACACCGCCATCCTCGCCGCGCAGCTCGGGATCCCGGCCGTCGTGCAGTGCCCCGGCGCCCTCGACATCCCCGCCGGCACCCTCGTCGCCCTCGACGGGGGCGTGGGCGAGGTCATCGTCAGCCCCACCGACACCGAGCGCGAGCAGCTGGCCGAGCGGTCCCGCCGCCGCGCCGCCGCCCTGTCCAACGTCTCCGGCGTGGGCGTCACCAAGGACGGCACCAAGGTCGCGCTCCTGGCCAACATCGGCACCCCCGAGAACGCCGTCAAGGCCGCCGCGATCGACTGCGAGGGCGTCGGGCTGTTCCGCACGGAGTTCCTCTTCCTGGAGCGGGAGACCGCGCCGACGCTGGAGGAGCAGACCCGGACGTACACCGACGTCCTCGAGGCCTTCGGCGACCGTCGCGTGGTCGTCCGCACCCTGGACGCGGGCGCGGACAAGCCGCTCGCCTTCGCCGACCTCGGCGAGGAGGAGAACCCCGCCCTCGGCGTGCGTGGCCTGCGGCTGCAGCAGGTGCGCAAGGACCTGCTCGACACCCAGCTGCAGGCGCTCGCCGCGGCCTACCGGGCCACGGGCGCGGACGTGCGCGTGATGGCCCCCATGGTGGGCACCCGGGAGGAGGCCGAGTGGTTCGCCCAGCAGGTCAAGGCCGTCGGCCTGCCCAAGGCCGGCACCATGATCGAGGTGCCTGGTGCGGCGCTGCGCGCCAAGGACATCCTCGAGGTCTGCGACTTCGCCTCGCTCGGCACCAACGACCTGTCGCAGTACACCATGGCCGCCGACCGCATGCAGGGCTCCCTGGCGCACCTGCTCTCGGCCTGGCAGCCGCCGCTGCTCGACCTCATCGCCCTCTCCTGCGAGGGCGGCCGGGCGACCGGCAAGCCGATCGGTGTGTGCGGCGAGGCCGGAGGTGATCCGCTGCTGGCGCTCGTCCTCGTCGGCCTGGGCGTCTCGTCCCTGTCGATGGCGCCGCCCAAGCTCCCCGCGGTGCGCACCGCGCTCAGCCTGCACGAGCTGGGGGTCTGCCAGCGGATGGCGACCGCGGCCCTGGCGGCCAGGACCGCCACCCAGGCGCGGCAGGCCGTGCTGGACCTGGCCGACCCGATCATGCTCGACCTGCTCTGAGTCCCACCGTCGGGCCCGGCCACCCCCTCGGTGGCCGGGCCCGACGCCTGTCCGGCCGACGTCGGCCGCGGGCCCAGCGACGCGACACCGAGCCTGACGACGAGGGCCTGGGGTCCGCCCCCGGGCGGGCGGTCCGCGGCTCCTCGCCGGGCCCGCTGCCCTGCCCCCGACGAGGTGAACACCTGTGCGACCCCCGGCGTGTCGCGCGGGCCCGGCGCGCCATACCGTCTGCAGGGGCCCACCAGGGCAGGATGAAGCGATTCCACGCACGAGGAGACCGATGGCACGCCGCACGACCGCACCGCCCCAGGACGACGACTTCGTCGAGAACATCATCGACATCGACGTCTCCGACGAGATGCAGCAGGCCTTCCTGGAGTACTCCTACTCGGTCATCTTCAGCCGGGCCCTGCCCGACGCCCGTGACGGCCTCAAGCCGGTGCAGCGGCGCATCCTCTACGCGATGCACGAGCAGGGCCTGCGCCCGGACCGTGGTCATGTGAAGTCGGCGCGCATCGTCGGCGAGGTCATGGGCAAGTACCACCCCCATGGCGACACCGCGATCTACGACGCCCTCGTCCGGATGGCCCAGCCCTTCACCATGCGGCTCCCCCTGGTCGACGGGCACGGCAACTTCGGCTCGCTGGACGACGGCCCGGCGGCCCCGCGCTACACCGAGGCCCGGATGGCGCCGGCGGCGCTGGCGATGCTGGCGAGCCTGGACGAGGACACGGTCGACTTCGTCCCGACGTACGACGACCAGCTCACCCAGCCCGGCGTGCTGCCCGCGGCCTTCCCGAACCTCCTCGTCAACGGCGCCTCGGGCATCGCCGTCGGCATGGCGACGAACATGCCGCCGCACAACCTCGTCGAGGTGATCGGGGCCGCCCGCCACCTGATCGCCCACCCGGACTGCTCCCTGGACGACCTGATGAAGTTCGTCCCCGGCCCGGACCTGCCGTGCGGCGGCAAGGTCATCGGGCTGGAGGGCATCCGGGATGCCTATCTCACCGGGCGGGGCAGCTTCAAGACCCGGGCGACCGCCCGGATCGAGAACGTCACGCCGCGCAAGAAGGGCATCGTCGTCACCGAGCTGCCCTATCTCGTGGGTCCGGAGAAGGTCCGCGACAAGATCAAGGACCTGGTGCAGTCCAAGAAGCTGCAGGGGATCTCGGACTTCAAGGACCTCACCGACCGCAAGCACGGGCTGCGGCTCGTCATCGAAGTCAAGAACGGCTTCAACCCCGAGGCGGTGCTGGAGCAGCTCTACAAGCTGACGCCGATGGAGGACTCCTTCGGGATCAACAACGTCGCGCTCGTCGACGGTCAGCCGCGGACGCTCGGGCTCAAGGACCTGCTGCGGGTGTATGTCGACTTCCGCACCGACGTGGTCCGCCGCCGGTCGGCCCACCGCCTGGGCAAGCGCGAGGAGCGGCTGCACCTGGTCGAAGGTCTGCTGATCGCGATCCTAGACATCGACGAGGTCATCGCGGTCATCCGCTCGTCCGACGACGCGGCCGTCGCGCGCGAGCGGTTGATGCAGGTCTTCGAGCTGAGCGAGGCCCAGGCGACCTACATCCTGGACCTGCAGCTGCGCCGCCTGACGAAGTTCAGCCGGATGGAGCTGGAGTCCGAGCGCGACCAGCTGCAGACCGAGATCGCTGCGCTGCGCGAGCTGCTCGCGGACGAGACCAAGCTGCTCAAGCTGGTGTCGAAGGAGCTGGCCGAGATCGCCAAGGCCCACGGGACGCCGCGGCGCACGGTGCTGCTCGAGTCCAGCGGTCAGTCGGCGACGGCGACCCCGCTGGAGGTGGGTGACGACCCCTGCCACGTGCTGCTCTCGACGACGGGGCTGCTCGCCCGCACGGCCGACGCGTCGCCGCTGTCCAACGAGGGCGGACGCGCCCGGCACGACGCGATCGTGGCGACGGTGGCGACGACGGCGCGCGGCGACTTCGGGCTGGTCACGTCCGCGGGGCGGGTGATCCGGCTGGGGGCGCTGGAGCTGCCGACCCTGCCCCCCACCCATGGCGCACCGAACCTCTCCGGCGGGGCGCCGGTCGCGTCGTACCTCGAGCTCGCCGCGGACGAGACCCCCCTGACGATCATGTCGTTGGCGCCCGACTCGCCGGGGCTGGCCCTGGGCACGGCGCAGGGCGTGGTCAAGCGGGTCCAGACCGACTATCCCGCCAAGGACCGGTGGGAGACCGTGACGCTCAAGCCCGGTGACCGGGTCGTGGGTGCCGTGGAGCTGCGCACGGGTGAGGAGCACCTGGTCTTCGTGACGAGCGACGCCCAGCTGCTGCACTTCCCGGCGGCGGCGGTGCGCCCGCAAGGTCGGACGGCCGGAGGTATGGCGGGGGTCCGCCTCTCCCCCCAGGCCTGCGTCGTGTTCTTCGGGGCGGTCGACCCGGCCGCGGACGCCGTCGTGGTGACCGGCGCGGGCGCGTCGGACGCCCTGCCGGGCACCCAGGTGCCGTCGCTCAAGGTGACGCCCTTCGACGAGTACCCCGCCAAGGGCCGCGCGACCGGTGGCGTGCGCTGCCAGCGCTTCCTGCACGGCGAGGACCGGCTCGTCCTCGCGTGGGTGGGTGCGCAGCCGGTCCGGGCTGCCCAGGCCAACGGCGCGGCCGTGACCCTGCCCGAGCCCACCGACCGGCGGGACGGCTCCGGGGTGGCGGCCAAGGCGGTGGTCGCCGCCATCGGCGGCGCACTGCCGGAGGCCGCGGCGGTGTCTGCCGCGGCTGCCGCCGCGTCGGCGTCCACGCAGGGCGACGCCGCGGACGCCGCAGGCGAGCTGCCGCCCAACACCGGCCCCACCCGGGAGCGGGTGGTGGTGCTGCGCGACGACTACGACCCGGACAGCCTGGAGGACGTGGTGCAGGTGGAGCGCCCGGCCGACTGACCCCACGGCCCCGCCACCTCCTTGCCCCGACGACCGCCGGCGCGCTGGGGAGGGGGCGGGGCCGTCTCGCTTTGTAGGGTGGGGCGCGTGATCGACCAGCCCCGTACGCCCACCCCCAGGCTCGGCCCGGACGCCTGCTCCCGCTCCTGGGAGGACGCCGGTCACCCGGTGTGGGGCACCGCGGCGATCGCCCGCTTCTGGGTGGCGCTGGAGCAGCCGGGTCCGTGGGGTCGCGACGCGTTCACGGAGTCGTGGCTGGATCCCACGCTGGGAGTCGAGCTGCAGCGGGCCTGCCAGGACGCCGGGGGCCGCCTGGTCCTGGTGCGCTCCGTCGGCGACCGGCGCAGCCGCGCGGACCGCGCCCCCCGCCAAGTGTTCGTCGCGGGCGGCCTCGCCGACCGTCCGTGGCTGGTCACCGGTGCCGTCGTCGACCCGGCCGAGCTGCAGGGCCTGCCCCTGGACCTGCTGGCCGGCCCGGACCCGCAGCCGGTGCTCGCGGCCCTGCCGGGCACCCGGCTCACCGACGGGGGCATCGTCCTGGTCTGCACCAACGGCAAGCGCGACGTGTGTTGCGCCGTCCGCGGTCGACCGGTGGCGCTCGAGGCCTCCCGGGCCCGTCCCGGCCAGGTGTGGGAGTGCACCCACACCGGCGGCCACCGTTTCGCCGCCACCGGGATCGGCCTGCCCAGCGGCCACACCGCCGCGCGTCTGACACCCGAGCTCGCGGTCCGCCTCGTCGAGGCGGAGGGCCGTCGCGAGCTCGCCCCCGAGCTGCTCGACCTGGCCCACGACCGGGGGCGCAGCCACCTGCCGCTCACCCACCAGGCCGCCGAGGGCTGGGTGCGCGGCGCGACGGGCGAGACCTCGCTGACCGCCCTGACCTGCTTCTCCTCCGGCGACGACTGGGACGACGAGGTCACGGTCACCCACGTCGACGGCCGCGTCTGGCGGCTGCACGTGCACAAGGAGCCCACCGGTGAGCAGCTGGTCGACTCGTGCGGCGGCGGTCCCCGCCCGGCCCATGCCTTCGTCGTGGACGAGCGCGGCCCGGGCGAAGCCACACCCGCCGGGTCGCCTGGGCGAGACTGAGGCCATGAGCGCTGACCGCTGCCTCCTGCTCGACGTCGACGGCACCCTGATCGACTCCACCTATCACCACGGTCTGGCCTGGCTGCGCGCCTTCGCGGAGGTGGGGATCCACCCGCCGCTGTGGCGCGTCCACCGTGCCATCGGCATGGGCGGCGACCAGCTCGTCACCTCCGTCGCCGGTGCGGCCGCCGAGGAGCGGCTGGGTGACCACCTGCGCGAGCGCTGGCAGCACCACTACCAGCTGATGCTCCCCGAGATCCGGCCCCTGCCCGGTGCCGTCGAGCTGGTGCGGATGCTCCTCGGCCGTGGCGACGCGGTGGCCATCGCCTCCTCCGGCGAGGAGTCGCTCACCGAGGCGGCCCTGTCGATCCTCGGCTTCTGCGCCGACGACTTCGCCGCGGTCACCAGCGCCGGCGACGCCGACGCGTCCAAGCCTGAGCCCGACATCTTCCGGATCGCTCACGAGCGCGCCGGCGGCGGGCGTGGCCTGGTGATCGGGGATACGACCTACGACGTGACGGCCGCGGCCCGCGCCGACCTGCCCTGCGTGGTCACCCGCACCGGCGGCTTCGGCGTGGACGAGCTGCGGGCCTCCGGCGCCGCGCTGGTGGTCGAGGAGCTGCCCGAGCTGCTGCACCTGCCCGACGCCCGCTGGGACGCGCTGCTCGCGGCGCCGGTGCCCGACGCCCCGGACGTGCGTCCCGGTCAGTGACCGCCGGGCCCGAGAGCCTGGGTCTGGTGGTCCGGCCCCGCAGATCCGGGCTCCCGCGGGAAGACCCCCGGCCGACACCCTCTCGCCCCGGCAGCCACCTCGCGGGACAGACACGTCCTCAGGCGTCGATGCGCTCGGAGTCCAGGGCGTGGGCGGAATCGATGATGAACTCCTTGCGCGGGGCGACCTCGTTGCCCATGAGCAGGTCGAAGACCCGCTCGGCGGCCTCGGCGTCGGCCAGCGTCACCCGGCGCAGGGTCCGCTGGCGCGGGTCCATGGTGGTCTCCGCGAGCTGGTCGGCGTCCATCTCGCCCAGGCCCTTGTAGCGCTGCATCGGCTGCTTGATCTTCTTGCCCTTGCGCTCGAGCTTGGCCACCGTGGTGCGCATCTGGGACTCGTTGTAGGTGTAGATGAGCTCGTTCTTGCGGGAGCCGGCGTTGATCACCTCGATGCGGTGCAGCGGCGGCACGGCGGCATAGACGCGCCCCGCCTCGACGAGGGGGCGCATGTAACGGAAGAACAGCGTCAGCAGCAGCGTCCGGATGTGGGCGCCGTCGACGTCGGCGTCGGTCATGATGATGACCTTGCCGTAGCGCGCGGCGTCCACGTCGAAGCTGCGCCCCGAGCCCGCCCCGATCACCTGGATGATCGCCGCGCACTCGGCGTTCTTGAGCATGTCGCCGACCGAGGCCTTCTGGACGTTGAGGATCTTGCCGCGGATGGGCAGCAGTGCCTGGTGGTCCGAGTCACGGGCCAGCTTGGCGGTGCCGAGGGCGCTGTCGCCCTCGACGATGAACAGCTCGGAGCGGTCGACGTCGCTGCTGCGGCAGTCGGCGAGCTTGCTCGGCAGGGTGCTGGTCTCCAGGGCGTTCTTGCGGCGCTGGGTCTCCTTGTGCTGCCGCGCCGAGATGCGCGACTTCATCTCGGCGACGACCTTCTCCAGCAGCAGGGTCGCCTGGGCCTTCTCGTCCCGCCTGGTGCTGGTGAGCAGCGCCGTGAGCTGCTGCTCCACCGTGCGCGCGACGATGGCACGTACGGCGCTGGTGCCGAGGACCTCCTTGGTCTGCCCCTCGAACTGCGGCTCGGCCAGGCGCACCGTGACCACCGCGGTCAGGCCGGCGAGGATGTCGTCCTTCTCCACCTTGTCGGTGCCGACCTTGAGGCGGCGGGCGTTGACCTCGAGCTGCTTGCGGAAGACCTTGAGCAGCGCCTGCTCGAAGCCGCTGACGTGGGTGCCGCCCTTGTGGGTGTGGATGATGTTGACGAAGGACTCGGTGCGGGTCTCGTAGCCCGTGCCCCAGCGGACCGCGATGTCCACGACGCACTCGCGGCTCATCTCGGTGGAGACCATGTGGCCACGGGCGTCCAGCTGCGGCACCGTCTCGGTGAAGCTGCCCGCGCCCTGCAGGCGCCATACGCCCGTCACGGCCGGGTCCGGCGCCAGGAACTCGGCGAACTCGCTGATGCCGCCGTCGTTCTTGAAGGTCTCCTCGTAGGCCCCTGCCTCGTCGACCTCGCGCTCGTCCCGGACGACGATCTCCAGCCCGGGGACGAGGAAGGCGGTCTGCCGGGCGCGGGCGACCAGGTCGGCGCGGTCCAGCGTGGCGTTGCGCAGGAAGATCTGGTGGTCCGCCCAGTAGCGCACGGAGCCGGTGACCCCCCGCTTGACCTTGCCCACGACGGCGAGCTCGGAGGTGCTCTCGAAGGGCAGGAAGGGGCTGTCGGGGCCGGTGCCCTCGCCGTCGGCATAGGTGCCGGGCTCCCCCCGCCGGAAGCTCATCTGGTAGGTCTTGCCGCCACGGTCGACCTGCACGTCCAGCCGCGCGGACAGGGCGTTGACGACGCTGGCGCCCACCCCGTGCAGACCGCCGGACGCGGCGTAGGAGCCGCCGCCGAACTTCCCGCCGGCGTGCAGCTTGGTGAAGATCACCTCGACGCCGGAGAGCCCGGTGCGGGGCTCGATGTCCACCGGCATACCGCGCCCGTTGTCACGGACGGTGACCGAACCATCGCTCCCCAGCACCACCTCGATGCGGCTGCAGTGGCCGCCCAGGGCCTCGTCGACGGCATTGTCGATGATCTCCCACAGGCAGTGCGTCAGACCGCGGCTGTCGGTGGAACCGATGTACATCCCGGGTCGCTTGCGCACCGCCTCCAGGCCCTCGAGGACCTGCAGGTGGCGTGCGGAATAGGTGTCTTGGGTGGTGGTCTCTGGCACGGCGAGCAGGTTACCCGCGGTCACCGACAGGCCCTCGCAGGCTCGCCAGGTGGGACAGCGCGCCAACATGTGGAGAATAGGTCCGACGGGAAGGATCCGGCGTGCTTGACTGTTGACACCGCCGAGGTCATGACCGCTCACCCCCGGGTCGCGACCCCGACCGACGAGAGAGAGGCCCTTCCGTGACCACTGCACTGGCAACGAGTGAGCTCACCGCCGCGGACCGCTGCGACCGCTGTGGCGCGCAGGCCTACATCCGAGCCCGACTCGCCTCCGGCGGCGAGCTGCTCTTCTGCGCCCACCACGGGCGCCAGCACCTGGACAGCCTGCGTCCCATCGCCGTCGACATCGACGACCAGACCGAGCGGCTCAACCCGACGCCCGCCGGCTGACCCCACCCGACCCCGAGACCCCGTCACGCCCCGGCGTGACGGGGTCTCGCGCTGTCCCGGATCCCCCACGCCCAGCCCGTAGGATCGGCCAGTGGCCCTTCTCGTGATGCTCGTCGCGCTCGCCGTCGTCGTCGGCCTGATCGGGATCGTCGTGCCCGTCCTGCCCGGTCTGCTGATCGTGTGGCTGGCGGTCGCCGGCTGGGCGGCGGCCAGTCACGTGTGGTGGCTCGCGATCACGGCGACGATCCTGTATGCCGTGGGCCTCACCCTCCAGTACGTCCTGCCGGGCCGCCGGCTCAAGGCCGCCGGCGTCCCCACCTCATCCCTGGTCGTCGGGGTCGTGGTCGCCATCGTCGGGGGCTTCGTCATCCCGGTGATCGGGGCGCTGCCCGGCTTCGTCCTCGGCGTCTTCGTCGGGGAGCTCGCCCGCCTCAAGGTCGCCCGCACGGCCTGGGCGGCGACGACGCACGCGGTGCGCGCGGTCGGTCTGTCGATGGCCATCGAGCTGAGCACCGGCTTCCTGATCGCCGCGGCGTGGGTCCTGGCGCTGCTCCTGCCCACCGGCTCCTGACCCGGCGCGCGGGCCTCGTCGCCGGGGCGCTGCTGCCGGCGTGGTGCCACGACAGGATCAGGGACGCCCGTGGGGCGTCTCGCCCCACGGCTGATCCCGGCCACCACCCTGCGGGGCGCCGGGATCCTGGATGTGCCGGGCGACTCAGATCTCGCCGCGCTCGCGGCGTGCCTCCCACCGCTGCTCCATCCGCTGCATGAAGGTGCCCTGGCGGCGAGGGATCGCAGCACCTCCGCGACCCGGGGAACGACCCGCGCCGGTGCGACGGGGGCGGGCGGCGGCCACCGTGCCGTCCTCCTGCACCGTGCCCAGGGCCGGGCGGCGCGGGGCGGCGAAGGCGTAGACGGCGCAGGCCACCATGATCAGGAACCCGAGGATGCCGAGGGCGACCTGTTGCTGAACCACCCCGAGGAGCACGACGCCCAGACCCGCGAGGACCCCCAGGAGTCCGAGGACCACGCGGGTGCGGCTCGCGCGCGGACGAGAGGCGTTGGCCAGCTGTGCGGCGAGCTGCGGGTCCTCGGCCATCAGGGCCTGCTCCATCTGCTCGAGCAGGGCCTGCTCGCGCTCGGAGAGTGGCATCTCGGGTCCCCCTCTCTGGGGTGCGGCACGTGGGTGCGCGGTCGGGTCACCGGGCACAACGAGGATAGGGTCAGGATAGATCCCGCGGGGGGCTTGCGGCAGCACCTGGACGCGGCCGGATGAGTGACGCCGCCCGGACCGCCCCCGCGCCGAACCGCGCGCTGGCCCGGTCCACGGCCAGCTCGGCGTCCCGCCACCCGTGCTCGCGCTCGTCCAGCGTCGCCTGGCGGGGCACCAGGTCGGCGTCGGCGAGGTTCTCCAGCCGCACCCCGACCAGACGCACGCGGGCACGCTGCAGCCCCAGCGCGTCATACAGCTCCCTGGCGACGCGATAGACCTCCTGGCCCACGTCGGTGTGCTCCCGCATGGTGCGGGACCGGGTGACGGTGGTGAAGTCGGCGAAGCGCACCTTGATCGACACGGTGCGGGCGACCATCCCCTGGGCGCGCAGCCGGGCCGTGGCGCGATCGGCGAGCTCGAGCAGGTGCCGGTGGATCTCCACGGGGTCGTCGATGTCCTGGCCGAAGGTCTCGTCCGCGCCGACGGACTTCTCGACGTGGGTGGGGGTCACCCGGCGCGGGTCGCGGCCCCACGAGAGCTCGTGCAGCGACGCGCCCAACGCCCGCCCCATGGCCCGCTGCAGGGTGGGCAGGGGGGTGTGGGCGATGTCGGCGACGGTGCGCAGCCCGAGCCGCAGCAGCTGCTCCTCGGTGCGGTCCCCCACCCCCCACAGCGCTCCGACCGGCAGCTGGTGCAGGGTGGGGACGACCTGGTCCACCGGCACGACCCGCAGCCCGTCCGGCTTGGCCAGCCCGGACGCGAGCTTGGCCACGAACATGGTGGCGGCGACGCCCACCGAGCAGGTGATCCCCTGCTCGTCGGTGACCGCGTCCCGGATCTGGCGGGCGATGTGGACCGGACGGCCGTGGCTGCGCACCGAGCCGGACACGTCGAGGAAGGCCTCGTCCACCGAGAGCGGCTCGACGACGGGGGTGACCGCGCGGAAGACCGCCATCACCGCCCGGGAGACCTCGGCATAGCGCTCGTGGTCGGGGCGCAGGACCGTCGCCTGCGGGCAGAGCCGGCGGGCCCGGGCCATGGGCATGGCGGAGGCGACGCCGAACCGGCGGGCCTCGTAGGTCGCCGAGAGGACCACGCCGCGGTTGCCGCCGCCGACGATGACGGGGGTCCCGACCAGGTCCGGGTGCTCCAGCAGGGTCACCGAGGCATAGAACGCATCCATGTCCACGTGCAGGACGTGGCACCCGGTGTCGTCGAGACTCTCCGGGCCTGGTGCGTCGAGGTGGAACTGCCGGCGGCTCACCGGGCCACCGTCTCAGTCCCGGACGGCGAGGACGTGCAGGGCCGAGCCGAGCTGGCCGAGGACGGCGAACTCGGGATGGCTCGCCGCCGCGCGCTCCAGGTCGAGCAACGCCATCCGATCGGCCTCGGAGTCGACGAGCGCGGACGGCACCAGGTCGCTGAAGATCCGCACCCCGTGGGTGTCGGTGACCTCCAGGCCGGCGGACTCGACGAGAGCGGAGACCGTGGCGACGTCGAAGCGGCGCGGCAGCGGGTCGCCGGTGCCCCAGCGGGCCTCGGGCGTCGTGAGGGCGTGCTGGGCCTGGCTGAACTGTCCGGCGAGGGCCCGCGCCAGCACCACGGCGAGGCGCTGGGCGACGACGAGGCTGAGGGCACCGTGCGGAGCGAGGGCCGTCGCGATCGCCGCCATGCTGCCCGCGGGGTCGTCCACGACCTCGAGCACCCCGTGGCAGCAGACCAGGTCGGCCGTCCCGGGCTCGTGGACGTCGACGAGGGAGGCGGCGTCGCCCTGCACCCCGCGCACCCGCCCGGCGACCCCGGCCTCGTGCGCGCGCCGGTCGAAGGCCGCGAGGGCGTCGGGGCTGGGGTCGACCACGGTGACCTGGTGCCCCCGGGCCGCGAGGGCGACGGCGATGCCGCCCGTGCCGCCGCCGAGATCGAGCACCCGCAGCGCCCGGCCCTGCCGGGCGTGGAGGTCGTCGGCCACGTCCCGGACGGACTCCCAGACGGCGGCGGTGCGCAGGTTGGTCTCCAGGCTGCGGGAGCGGCGCGTGGTGCGGTCCGTGGGGTCGGGCATCGCGGGGCTCCTTGGGCGGGCGCCGAGGGCGCGGGGACCGGGCGGGCGGGCTGCGGCACGCGGGGTGCCGACCCGGCCACCCTAGTGCGACCTGGGCACCGGAGGTGGGCAGCGACCACCAGGCGTCCCGCCTCGGGTCGAGCAGACCCTGCTCCACCCGTCCCGGGTGCTGCTACCCCGGTTCCTGCAGGCTGGTGTCGTAGCACCTCGGGTCGGGCCACCTCAGTGACCCGAGCTGCCCGGGCTGGAGTGCCACAGCTTGCGGGGTGCCTCACGCGCGTCACCTCCGGCCGGCTTGATGTCGGCATACGGGGACTGCTCGAAGCCGGAGGCGTGGCGCAGCACCCGCCGCGGTCGCGCACCCTCGGTGGCGGTCGCGGCGCGCAGGGCCTCGGCCTCCTCGATCGTGTCCGCCTCGACCCGGGCGAGGTGCTCGTGCACGGCGTCCAGGCCGCCGCGCAGCCACTGCTCCCACAGCCCCCCGAGCTCCCAGGCGCCCGTGGCGCGCAGGGAGATGCCGCGCGGGCCGGTGCGCCGGACCTCGCCACGCACCACGAGCATCCACGAGTGGAACACCGTGGTGGCGTAGGCCCCCTGCACGTCCTCGAAGAAGGTCGCGTCGACCGGACCTGTGGTGTCGTCCAGGGTGAGGAAGACGACCCGCCGCCCGGACCGCACCGGCGGGGTCTGGGTGGCGACCTTGATCCCCGCGACGAGCACCGAGGCCCGGCTGCGCTGCCGGAGCAGCTCGGCGGAGCGCACCACGCCCAGCGCGTCCAGCAGGGGTGCATAGGGCTCGAGGACGTGGGCGGACGCGTCCAGGCCGAGCACGTCCAGCTCGGCGCGCACCCGCTCCACCTGGGTCATCTCCGGCAGGCCGGACCCGAGGGTCAGCTCGGGCGCATCCCCCAGGTCCAGGGTGAGCTGGACGGCCTGCTCCTCGGCGGCGACGACGGGGGCGTGCTGCCGGGACTGCCAGGCCGCGGCCGAGCGCACGTCCGTGCCGGCGCCCGCTGACGTGACCGCCTGTCGCTCAGGAGCCCAGCCCCCGGAGGTCGCGCGCCCGGCCACCCGCGGGCCGGAGGGGGTCTGCCTGGTCCGGCCGGCATACGGCGAGGGCTCCTGCTGGGTGCTGCTGCGCGTCGCGTGGTCCTGACGCAGCCGGCGGGCCGTGGCCTCGCGGGCGCCGGTGGTCGAGCCGGACGTCGTCCGTCGGGCGCGGTTGCCCCGCCCGCCGGGTCCCCGGGTCGTGGCCCGGGTCCAACGCTCCAGCTCGGCGACGTGCAGCAGCAGGTCGCGGCGGGTGACCTTGCCCCGGCGGCCGAGCCCGGCGGCAGCCCGGTGACCGCCGAGTCCGTAGAGCGAGTCGAGCGCTCCCGCCACGACGAGCCGCTCCAGGGTCGGTCGGGAGGGGCGGGCCCGGTTCCAGACGTCGGCGAGGGTCGCGTAGGGCTGTCCGGCGACGAGGGCGTGCACCTCGGCCTCGCTGATCCCCTTGACGTCGGCGAGGGACAGCCGAATGCCGTAGGCCCGCCCGTCGGGCAGGTCGGGGTGGGGCGGACCGGGTCGGGTCGGCCGGTCCAGGATCGGCGGCGGGGGCTCCTCCCGGGGAGCCACCCGCTCGATCCGGTAGTCGGCACCGGAGGCATTGACGTCCAGGCCGAGGACCGCGATCCCCAGGCTGCGGGCGTCGTCGAGGACGAGGCGCTTGGGATACATGCCCGGGTCGTGGGTCAGGACCCCGGCCAGGAAGGCCGCCGGGTGGTGGGCCTTGAGCCACGCGGACTGATAGGTCGGCAGGGCGAAGGCCGCGGCATGAGCCTTGCAGAAGCCGAACGACGCGAAGGCGCGCAGTACCTCCCAGATCCGGTCCACGTCCGCCTCGGCATACCCCCGCGCGGCCGCCGCCGGGCGCCACCAAGCCTCGACCTCCGCCTGACCGTCAGGCGATCCCATGGCGCGTCGCACCTCGTCGGCCTGCGCCAGGGACACCCCCGCCGTCTCGGCGACGATGCGCAGCACCTGCTCGTGGAAGACCACCACGCCCGCGGTCTCGCGCAGCGCCGGGACGAGGGTCTCGTGCAGGTAGTCCGGCTCCGCCCAGCCCTGACGGGCCCGCAGGAAGGGGGTGATCATGTCCGACTTCACCGGCCCGGGACGGAACAGCGAGATGTCGATCACGATGTCCTCGAAGGACTCCGGCCCGAACTTGCCGATCAGCTCGCGCTGCCCGGGCGACTCGATCTGGAAGCACCCCAGGGTGTGGGTGGACCGGATCAGGCGGAAGGTCGCCTCGTCGTCCAGAGGGACCTGCGAGCGGTCGTCGAGGTCGATGCGGATCCCGTCCACCCGCTCCACCTCGGCCACCGCATGAGCCATCGCCGACTGCATCCGGATGCCGAGGACATCGAGCTTGAGGAAGCCGACGGCCTCCACGTCGTCCTTGTCGAAGTGGCTCATCGGGAAGCCCAGCCAGCTCGCCTCCACGGGGGTGCGGTCGAGCAGCTCGGAGTTGGACAGCACCACCCCGCAGGGGTGCAGCGCGACGTGGCGCGGCAGCCCGTCGACCCGCTCGACGAGGTCGAAGAAGGTCTGCAGCCGGGGCGCATCCAGACCGCTCGCCCGCAGCTCGGGCAGGTCGGCGATCGCGGACCGGGCGTCGCGGGCCCGCACGTGGGGGAAGGCCTTGGCGATCGCGTCGACCTCGATCGGGGGCATTCCCAGCGCCGCACCGACGTCGCGCACGGCATGGCGCACGCGATAGGTGTCCATCATCGACACGCAGGTCACCCGGTCCCCGCCGAAGCGGTCCAGGATCCGCTCGTAGATCGCGGTGCGCCGGTCGGACTCCACGTCGACGTCGATGTCGGGCAGCTGGGCCCGCAGCGGCGAGCAGAAGCGCTCCATGAGCAGGTCGTAGCGGATGGGATCGACCCCGCTGATGCCGAGCAGGTAGTTGATCAGGCTGCCCGCGCCGGACCCGCGCGCCGCGACCCGACCGTCCATCTCCCGGATCAGGTCGCAGACGGTGGCCACGGTGAGGAAGTACGTCGGGTAGCCGAGCGCCCCCACCACCTGCAGCTCGTCGTCGAGCCGCGCCTCGACCCGGGCGAGCTCGGGGGCCGTGGCGTCCGGATAGCGCCGGTGCAGGGTCGAGCGGCACCGCTCGGTGAGCTCCGCCTGCGGGGTCCGACCAGGGCGTAGGTCGAGGATCCCCGGCTCGGGCAGCTGCACCGAGCCGAGCCCCAGGTCGGTGCGCGGGTCCAGCACGCAGTCCCCGGCCACCCGCAGGGTCGCCCGCACCAGCTCGGCGGCCCGGGCACCGTCGTCACCGCACACCAGCCGGGCCCGCTCGAGCATGTCACCGGTCGAGGCCAGGTGCCCCAGGGTGGTGACCCGGTCCAGGTGGCGGGTGTCGAGCACCACGAGGCGCCGTGCGGCGTCCAGGACGTCAGCGGTGATCGCCTCCTCCGGGCGGCCGTGCCGGACGGCAGCGGTGAGCACGTCCGGCACCCCGGTCTCGTCGGCGAGGGCCAGCAGCCCGGCGGCCTGGCGGCGGCTGCCGACCGACCCCGGCGGGCCCTGGTGGCAGAAGACCTCGACGACCAGCGACCCCTGCGGCAGCGCCCGGCGCCAGCGCTCCAACAGGGTGCGGGCCAGGTCGGAGCGGCCCCGCAGCAGGGCCCGTCCGACATCGGAGTCGGGACCCACCAGGACGGTCAGCGCGGCCTCGTCCGCCGTCCGGCCCGGACCCGCGCCCCGGCTCCCCTCGGCGAGCAGCCGGACGTGCTCGGCCACCAGGTCCAGGCTGGTCACGGGCTCGCCCCGCTCCCCCGCGAGATGGGTGGCCGTGACCAGCCGGCACAGTCGCGCCCAGCCCTGGCCCCGCCCCACGCGGGCCTGCCCGCGGGCGAGCACCGTCACCCGCGGCAGGCGCGGATCCACCACGGCGCCGCCCGCACCGGGGTGCGCCCCGCGGGGCGCACCACCTGACCGGCGTGCTCCCCCACCGCCAGGTCGACGCCCAGGATCGGGGCGACCTGCGCGGCCAGGCAGGCCTGCGCGAACTTCACCGCGCCGTAGAGCCCGTCGCGGTCGGTCAGGGCCAGCGCCCGCTGACCGTGCCCCGCGGCCAGGGCGACCAGGTCGGCGGGGGTCGTCGTGCCGTAGCGCAGCGAGTGCCCCGACGCGACGTGCAGGTGGACGAAGTCAGCAGACACCGGTGGCCACCTGCAACGACGGCAAGGGGGCGTGCGGCGCCACCCCCAACGAGGACTCCACCAGCCCCAGGAAGGTCTCCGAGGCCCGGACCAGGTCGTCGGCGGCGCGGACCGGCACCGGGCCGCCCCGCTCCGCGACCGCCCGCCGCCGCGCCGAGGCGGTGTAGAACGCCGCCCACTCCGTCAGCTCCGGCGCCGCCGGCGGCAGCAGCTCCCAGACGCTGCGAGGTCGTCCCTTGGCCGTGGGACGACCCCGGGTGGCGAGCAGAGCCGCCGCCGCGCGCAGGCCCGCCAGGTGCGCCGCCACGTAGCGGTCGGCGGGGCTCGTCGCGGTGATCGCCTCGCCCAGCGCCGCGTAGGCCCGGTCCAGCAGGTCCAGGCTCGCGCTCGCCAGCGGGGGTCGGGTCTCGGCGATGGTCATGTCGGGCACCTGCTCTCGGTCGTCGGTCGTGGTCGTATGCCGGGGTGGTGAGCCCGTCCCTCGGTCGGGTCCTCACGGGGGGACTCAGTCGATCTGTTGCCGACCGAGTCCGACCCCGCTCCGGGCCTCCCTCGTCCCTCGGTCGGGTCCTCACGGGGGGACTCAGTCGGAGAGCCCGACGAGCTGCCATCGCGCCCCCCGCACCGCCAGGTCGTAGACCCCCGGGACGCCGCAGCGGCCCGGAGCCGCCTCGACCCGCCATACCTCCTCCTCGAGGTCGGCCGCGGTGACCGAGCGGGTGTCCGGGACCTCGTGCCACCACGGGCGACGCTCGCGCCAGTGGTCGACGACGTCCCGCACGTCGTAGAGCCGACCCCGCCAGATGAACTGCAGCGGACGGTCCTCGTGGCGGACCTCGATCACCTCGTCACAACGGCGCATGGCCCCTCCTCAGAAGTCGGAAGATCGGGCGCTCGAACACCCAAGCCGAACACGTGTTCGACAAGAAGAACTCTAGGCGCCACCACCGACAGACCCCACCCCGTTGTCGCTCACGTGCGTATCGCCGCAGGTCAGAGCCTCCGTGACCGGATCGAGACCGGCGAGTCCCGGCGACCGGGAAGCACGGCTCCACCCCCGCCCTTACCGTGATGCCACATCCCCCGACCGAGGAGAACGAATGGGTACCGAGCTGCTGCCGATGGTCTTCACCAGCGGATGGGCGAGCGGCATCAACGCCTACGCCGTCGTGCTGGTGCTCGGCCTGGCGGGGAGGTTCTTCGCCATCGACCAGGTGCCCGCCGTCCTCACCCGGCCGGACGTGATGATCGCGGCCGGGGTGCTCTTCCTGCTCGAGATGTTCGCCGACAAGATCCCCTACGTGGACTCGGTCTGGGACAGCGTGCACACCGCGGTCCGGCCCGCCGTCGGCGCCACCCTCGGCTATCTCCTGGCCGGGCACGGCAGCTCGGGGCTGGAGCAGGCCTTCGCGGCCGCGACCGGCGGCTTCACCGCGCTGGCCAGCCACGGCGTCAAGGCGGGCCTGCGCGCCGGCGTCAACTCCTCCCCCGAGCCGGTGAGCAACGTCGCCGTCTCCACGGCCGAGGACGTCGCCGTCGTCGGCGTGATGACCCTCGCCACCGACCACCCCTGGGCCGCCGCGATCATCGCCGGCATCCTGCTCCTGGCCGGGATCGTCGCGATCGGCTTCCTGCTGCGCCGCATCGTCGGCGCCAAGCGACGCTACGACCGCTGGGGCACCGGCCTGATCGCCGACGCCCGCGCCGGCATCGGGCTCGGCGGCAGCAGCCGCGAGGAGCGCTCGGTGCACCCGGTCCACCGGGACGACCGAGAGGTATGACGGCCCGCCGGACCCCGGTCCGGCGCCTGCACCACGGTCCGGCCGGACGTACCCCCACCCGGACCGTGGTGTCAGTGGCCGAGGTTGGCGAAGACCTCGAGCGTCGCCGTGGAGCGGTTCATCGTGTAGAAGTGCAGCCCGGGGGCGCCCTCGTGCACCAGCCGCGAGGCGTGCTCGGTGGCGATCTCGACCCCCACCGCCCGGACGGCGTCCTCGTCGTCGGCGACGGCCTCCAGCCGGGAGGTCACCGCCGACGGCAGCGCGGCCCCCGACAGCTGGGCCATCCGCGCGATCTGGCGCAGGTTGGTGACCGGCATCAGACCCGGGATGATCGGCAACGAGCCACCGCGGGCGGACACCAGGTCCCGCAGCCGCAGGTAGTTGTCGACGTCGAAGACCATCTGGGTCACGGCGAAGTCTGCGCCCGCCCGCTGCTTGGCGACGAGCACGTCGGCGTCCTGCTCCAGCGAGGCGGACTCGGGGTGCTTGTCGGGGAAGGCCGCGACACCGACGGTGAAGTCGCCCAGGGAGCGCACCAGCTCGACGAGCTGCACGGCGTGGTCCAGGCCCTCGGGGTGCGGCGTCCACGGCGTCCCCAGCCCGCCCGCGGGGTCGCCGCGCAGGACCATGACGTTGCGGATGCCCGCGCCGGCATACTCCCCGACGACGCCGCGCAGCTCGGCGATCGAGGAGCCGACGCACGTCAGGTGCGCCATGGGCACGAGGGTGGTCTCGTCGGCGATCCGCCGGGTGACGCGAACCGTCCGGTCCCGTGTCGACCCGCCCGCGCCATAGGTCACCGACACGAAGCTGGGGCGCTTCTTCTCCAGCCGGCGCACCGCGTCCCACAGCACCTGCTCGGCGTCGTCGCTGCTGGGCGGGAAGAACTCGAACGAGAAGCTCGTCCCGGCCTCCGCCAGCATCTGCGGGATCGAGGTGGTGGCGAGGTCCTCGCGCGGGCTCAGGAAGGGCGCACCGGACGACATGCGCGGCACTCTAGGCGAGCCTGACCGCGTAGGCTCGGCCCCACCGACATGTGGGCACACCGCGTGTCGAGAGAGGGAGGCAGCCGGGATGACCACAGTCGGGACCGAGATCGTCGACCGCGCCCACCTGCGCCAGCGGGTCCAGGCCGAGATCGACGACGAGATCGCGCTGCGCTCGGCCCAGCTCGCCCCCGTCGGGCGGGACGCCCGGCTCCTCGTCGACGCGGTCGCGGAGCTGCTGCGCGGGGGCAAGCGACTGCGGGCGGCCTTCTGCTACTGGGGCTATCGCGCCGCCGGCGGGGTCGACAACGACGCGATCGTGCGGGCTGCGACCTCGATGGAGCTCTTCCAGGCCGCCGCGCTGATCCACGACGACGTGATGGACGACAGCGACACCCGTCGCGGCCTGCCCGCGGCGCACCGCCGCCTGGCCTCCCACCACGACGAGCAGGGCTGGGAGGGGCTGTCCGAGCGCTTCGGGCTGGCCGGGGCGATCCTCGCCGGCGACCTGTGCCTGACCTGGACCGACGCGATGTTCGCGACCTCGGGACTCTCCCGTCAGGAGATGCACGGCGCACGACCGGTCTTCGACGAGATGCGGACCCAGCTGATGGGCGGGCAGTTCCTCGACGTCATCGAGGCGGCCCGCGGGTGGGGCGAGCTGAGCCACGACCAGCGGCTGCGACGCGCCACCCGCGTGATCACCTACAAGTCTGCGAAGTACTCCGTCGAGCACCCCCTGCTCATCGGCGCCGCGGCCGCCGGGGCGCGCTCCACGGACCTGGCCCGGCTCGGCACCTTCGGGCTGGCGATCGGCCAGGCCTTCCAGCTGCGCGACGACCTGCTCGGGGTGTATGGCGATCCGGAGGCGACCGGCAAGCCCGCGGGCGACGACCTGCGCGAGGGCAAGCACACGATCCTGGTCGCCCACACGCTGGCCGGGCTGGACGCCGGGGCGGCGCAGGAGTTCGAGGACCGGCTGGGCGATCCCGCGCTCGACGACGCCGCGGTCGCGCAGATGCGCGACCAGATGGTTCGGGCGGGCGCCGTCGAGGCGGTCGAGCGGGACATCGAGCGGCTGGTCGCCGAGGGCATGGACGCGCTCGGCCAGACCCGTCACCTGCTGGACGAGGGCCGCGAGGTGCTCGCCGACCTCGCGGCCTACGCCACCCGCCGCAGCAGCTGACAGCGCCCGCGCGGCCGGTCCAAGGGCGCCGATCGAGGACGTCCTCGCGATCGACGCTGCGCGGCCGCAGGTCCCGTGCGCTCACGCGGTCAGAAGGCCATCTCCTGCGCCCGGCGCCGGATCTCGGTCTTGTGACCGGCCCGCAGGTCGGCGATCGGGGTGCCCTCGCGCAGCGTCTCGTCGGGCAGGTGCAGCCACTCGACGGCCTCGGCCTCGCTCAGGCCCGCGTCATACAGCACGGACAGGGTGCCCCGCAGGGATTCCAGCGGCAGCCCGTCCTGCACGAAGCCCTCGGGCACGCTGACGACCTTGCGCTCACCGCGCCGCACCGACGCCAGGTCGCCTTCCGCGAGCCATGAACGCACCTGCGACAGGGGGACGCCGGCCTGCTCGGCGAGGTCCGGCACGGTCAGCCAGCCGGGGACGACGTCCTCGATCGAGGCGAGCAGCTCAGGGGTGGGGGCAGCGTTGGATCGACTCACGGGGACCAGGGTGCCATGACCTGGGCGCTCGTCGAGGGCAGGCGGCACGGACGCACTGCCCTGGGACTCGGCCCCGGGACGCCTCCGACCGGGCGTCCACCCAGCCACCGGGGCCTGCGAGGGGCGCGCACCTAGGGGATCGACCTGCGCCCCCACCCACCTCGGGCCAGGCTGGCCCCATAGATCGATCAAAGAGGGTCCATTCCGTACGACTCGCGGCCGGCCTGGCCCGATCTGCACCGCCCGGCTCACGACCTCGGCGACCTCCCGCGACACGTCCCGGCGCCGCGCCTCCACCTGGCGTTCCGCCGACGAGCCCCGGCGGAACCGACCGCCCCCGGTTGGCCGGCAACGCCGGACAACTCTGCGCCGTGTGGGTGACTGTGCTTCACTGATTCGACACCATTCATTACGGATGTGTCGATCCTGATCCCCATCGAAGGACCTGCATGCCTCTCGTCGCCGGCCTTGCCGCTGCCGTTCTCGCTCAGACGATCGCCCCGGCCTCGCCCCTGCCCCCCGCCCCTCGGACCCACACCGTCCGCCGCGGGGACACGAGCTATGACATCGCCCGCCGGGCGGGAGTCCCCCTGGGCGACCTGGTCGCCGCCAACGCCCTCCCCCTCGGCGGCAGGCACCTGGTTCCCGGGGCCCGCCTGGTCATCCCTGGGCGGGCGGCCTCGCCCACCACCGCCCGTCCGGTCACCGCCCATCGCTCCGCCGCGGCCCGTCCTGCGGCCCACCGCCCGGCTGCTCCCCGTCCCGCGACCTCCCGGCGTCCCACCCCTGCCGGCCAGGCCCAGGTGCGAGCCCTCGTCGCCCGGGTCGCCGCCGAGCACGGGGTGGATCCTCGCCTGGCCCAGGCGCTCGCCCTCCAGGAGTCCAGCTGGCGCCAGGACGTCACCTCGCCCGTCGGCGCGCGCGGGATCATGCAGGTCATGCCCGCCAACGCCGCCTGGGCCTCGCGCCTTGCCGGGCGCCCCCTCGACCTGGCCAAGCCTCGGGACAACGTCACCGCGGGCGTCGTCATCCTCAAGCAGCTGCGGACGGCGGCGGGCGACGACGACACCGCGATCGGTGGCTACTACCAGGGTCTGCCGTCGATCCGGCAGCGCGGGATGTATGCCGAGACCCGCCGCTACGTCGCCCAGGTCAAGGCACACCGCGCACGGATGTGAGGGCGGGCACGGTCCCCACCTAGGATCACCTGGTGCCCACCCCCACCCCCCGCGCCGAGCCCGGGCGTGTCCTCGACGGACGCTACCGGCTGGTGCGTCATGTCGCCGACGGCGGGATGGCCACGGTGTGGGAGGCGCTCGACGAGCGGCTGGAGCGCTCGGTGGCGGTCAAGCTGCTGCGGCCCGGGCTCGCCGACAACCAGGCCTTCGCGGACCGTTTCCGACGTGAGGCGCGAGCCGCGGCCCGCCTCAACGACCCTCGCGTCGTCGCGGTCTACGACCAGGGCGCCGACGGGGTGGACATGTTCCTCGTCATGGAGCTGGTGCGCGGTCGCACGCTGCGCGAGGTCGTCCAGGCCGAGGCACCGCTCACCCCGCGTGCCGCGCTGGACCTGCTGATCCCGGTCGCCGAGGCGCTGGGCCTGGCCCACAGGGCCGGCATCGTGCACCGGGACGTCAAGCCGGAGAACGTCATCATCCGCGAGGACGGTCAGGTCAAGGTGGCCGACTTCGGGCTCGCCCGCGCGCTGACCACGCAGACGGCGACCGCGGCGAGCAGCACCATCCTGGGGACCGTCTCCTACCTGTCGCCCGAGCAGGTCGAGCACGGCACCGCGGACGCCCGCAGCGACGTCTACGCCGCGGGCCTGATCCTCTTCGAGCTGCTCACGGGCCGCAAGGCCTTCCAGGGCGAGTCGCCGATCCACGTGGCCTACCAGCATGTCCACACCCAGGTGCCTGCCCCCAGCTCGATCGTCCCGGGCATTCCCGAGGAGCTCGACGAGCTGGTCGCGGTGGCCGCGCACCGTGACCCCTCCCGGCGGTCCGGCGACGGGACCCAGCTCGCCGCCCGGTTGCGTCAGGTGCGTGCTGCCCTGACCTCGGCGCAGCTGGACGGTCGGCCCTCCGCGCAGGCGCCCGGGGTCGACGACCCCACGGTTGCCCTGACCTCGGGGACGGATCTCACCGGGGCCCGCGTGGTGGAGCCGGTCCCTGGGGCCGAGGCCGGGACGGACGGCGACGACAGGGCCTCCTGCGCACCCGGAGCCAGCCTCCCTGACACGGCCGGCTCCGCCGCCGGCTCGGCCACCGACCACGGATCGGCCTCACGCACCGCCGAGGTGTCACGGCGGGCCGAGACGGTTGCCATCACCCAGGAAGCCCCGGCGGGCAAGGCCCCGCTGCCCGATCCGCTCGTGCTCGGCCGTCCCATCGACGGCGACGAGATCGAGCGTCCCCGACGGCGGGTCCCCGCCAAGGTCGTCGTCTCGCTCGTCGCGCTGCTCGCCCTGGGTGGGACCGGTGGTGGCTGGTGGTTGGTCACCGGACCCGGGGCCATGACCAAGGTCCCCCCGCTGGGACGCATCCACGTCGACGAGGCCCGTTCCCGGCTGCAGCGCGCCCACCTCGAGGCGGCCGTGGAGGAGGTGTACGACGAGACCGTGCCCGTGGGCATGGTGGTGCGTTCCTCGCCCGACCAGGGCACGCCTCTGCACCGCACCGACGACGTGTCCCTCGTCGTGTCCCGAGGCCCTGAGCGCCACCCCGTGCCTGCGCTCGCCGGGCGCTCCCAGGCCGATGCCGAGCGGGCTTTGCGGGATGCCCGCCTCGCCCCGGGGACGATCCGCACGAGCTATCACGAGCAGGTGCCCGCGGGGGCGGTCATCGGGACCGACCCCGCGCCCGGCACCTCCCTCAGGCCCTTCACCAAGGTCGCCCTCGCCGTCAGCAGGGGGCCGCGCCCGATCCCGGTGCCGTCGGTCCTCGGCCGCACGCCGACCAGCGCCCGGAAGGTGCTGAGCGAGGTGGGTCTGGGCTATGCCGAGAACCCCGCTCGGGCCTTCTCCAGCACCGTCCCGGACGGGTCGATCGTGACGCAGTCCCCGGCCACCGGCACCCTGCACGCCGGGCAGTCGGTCACCGTGACCCTGTCGAAGGGACCCGAGATGGTCCTCGTGCCCGGTGTCGTCGGCCGCAGCAAGGACGACGCCCGTCAGGCGCTGGAGGCGGCGGGCTTCACGGTCAAGGTGACCAGCCCCCTCGGCGAGGTCTTCGGGCTCGTCTCCCGGCAGAGCCCGGGGCCCACCCGCATGCCGCGCGGCAGCACCGTCACCATCGTGGTGGTCTGAGATGGCGGCCTCCCGCACCCGCCTGGCGACGCTGGTCCTGGTGGGGGTCACCGCCGTGTGGGGATCGACGTTCTACCTCATCCACGACCTGCTCGACAGCATGGACCCGCTCGACTTCCTCGCCGTGCGGTTCACCATCGCCGCGGTGCTGCTCCTCGCGGTCTTCGGCCGCAGCCTGCGAGCGCTCGACCGCCGGGGCTGGGTCGCCGGTCTGCTGCTCGGGCTGGTCTATGCCGCCGCCCAGATCCTGCAGACGGTCGGCCTGGCGCACACCTCCGCGTCCCGCTCCGGCTTCATCACCGGGTTGTACGTCGTGCTGACGCCCTTCCTCGGCGCGCTCCTGCTGCGCGACGAGGTCACGCGCGAGACCTGGGTCGCCGCCCTGCTGTCCGTCGGCGGGCTGACGGCGCTGTCGCTGGGCGGCGACGGCGTGGGCCTCGGGACCGGCGAGCTGCTCACGCTCGGCTGCGCCGTGGTCTATGCGTTGCACATCCTCGGGGTCGGCCGCGCCACGAGCGCCGCTCTGGCCACCGCCCTGTCGACGGTGCAGATGCTCGCGATCGCCGCGACCAGCGTCGTGGCGGCCTCCGTCGACGGGATCCGGCTGCCCCTGGGTGGCGGTCAGTGGTGGGCGGTGGTCTACATGGCGGTCTTCGCCGGGGCCGTCGCGCTGTGGGCCCAGACCTGGGGGCAGGCTCACCTGTCGGCCGCCCGCGCCGCGATCGTCATGACGCTCGAGCCGGTCTTCGCCGCAGTCTTCGCGGTGCTCCTCGGCGGGGAGCAGGTGGGGTGGCGGATGGTCGTCGGCGGCGGGCTGATCATGACCGCGATGTACGTCGTGGAGCTGGCGGGGCGCCGCGGCGACATCCCGGCCCTGGTCGACCCGCCCGCGGAGGCGCTGCACCACGAGCCCTGACCGGGCACGGCGCCCGCCCACCGCGCCGGCGCACCGCGTCTCGGCATACGGGCTGGCGCCGCCGACTGCCCACCGGACCCGGGTCGGCTCAGCCCTGGTAGGAGTAGCGCTCCTGCCGCCACGCGTCACCGACGAGGTGATAGCCACGCTGCTCCCAGAATCCGCGGACCGGGTCGTGGTGGTACTCGATCTCACGGACCCACTTCGGGCCCTTCCAGCCGTAGAGGTGCGGGATCACCAGGCGCACCGGACCGCCCCGCTCCGGCGTCAGCGCCTCACCGCCGCGGTGCGTGGCGAGCAGGGTCCGCGGGGAGAGGAGGTCGGCCAGGGCCACCGAGCTGGCATAGCCGTACTCCGCGGAGACCAGCGTGTGCTCCGCCCCGTCCACCGGTGGCTCGAGCTCCACCACGTCCCGCACGCGGACGCCGCGCCAGGACACGTCCTGCTGGGTCAGCTTGGACACGCAGTGCTGATCGGCCACCAGCTCCACCTGCGGCAGAGCCATCAGGTCCGCCCAGGTGAGCACCCGCCGACCCCCCGACCCAGTCGCCCCGCACAGCGTCAGGGTCCAGGTCACCTCGTCGAGGGTCGGCACCCGGCCGTAGTGCTGGACGGGCAGCTCGGCCACGAGCCGCTGGCCCGGGGGCACCGGTCTCGGCTCGCTGCGGCTGTGCATGGGGGAACTCTCTCACAGCCCCCGCGCAGGACGGTCGTCAGCCTCGCGTCGGCTCGGACGCGGCTCGGTCGGACAGCATCTGGGCCACGAGGAAGGCCAGCTCCAGGCTCTGCTGGTGGTTGAGCCGCGGGTCGCAGACCGTCTCGTAGCGCTCGGCCAGACCGGCGTCGTCGATCCGGTTGGCACCGCCCGTGCACTCGGTCACGTCGTTGCCGGTCAGCTCCACGTGCATGCCGCCCGGCACGGTGCCCAGCGAGCGGTGGACCTCGAAGAAGCCCCGCACCTCGTCCACGACGTCGTCGAAGTCGCGCGTCTTGTAGCCGGTGCTGCTGGTGTGCGTGTTCCCATGCATCGGGTCGGTGACCCACACCACGGGCACGCCCTCGGAACGGACCCGCTCGACGATCGCGGGGAGGGCGTCACGGATGGTCCTGGTGCCCATCCGCGTGATGAAGGTCAGCCGGCCCGGGCGCCGGTCGGGGTCGACCTTGTCGACGAGGCGCATGACGTCGTCACCGGTGACCTTGGGGCCGAGCTTGACGCCCACCGGGTTGCTGATCCGCGACACGAACTCCAGGTGGGCGCCGTCCAGCTGGCGGGTGCGCTCGCCCACCCACACCATGTGCCCGCTGGTGTCGTAGGCCCGGCCCGTGCGGTGGTCGATGCGGGTCAGCGCCCGCTCGTACTCCAGCAGCAGCGCCTCGTGGCTGGCGTAGAACTCCACGGACCGCATCGCCTCGAAGTCGGCGCCGCAGGCCGTCATGAACCGCATGGCCTTGTCGATGTCCCGGGCCATCGACTCGTAGCGCGCGTACTGCGCGTTGGCGGCGAAACCGCGGTTCCAGGAGTGGACGTGCCGCAGGTCGGCGAACCCGCCGGCCGTGAAGGCCCGCACCAGGTTGAGGGTCGCGGCGCTCGCGTGGTACCCGCGCAGCATCCGCTGCGGGTCCGGCGTGCGCGACTGCTCGGTGAACTCGAAGTCGTTGACCATGTCGCCGCGGTAGGCGGGCAGCGTCACGTCGCCCCGCGTCTCGACGTCGGACGAGCGAGGCTTGGTGTACTGCCCCGCCATACGCCCGATCTTGACCACGGGCACGCTCGCGCCGTAGGTCAGCACCGCCGCCATCTGCAGCAGCGTCTTGACCCGGTCCCGGATGTTGTCCGCCGTGGCGTAGGCGAAGGTCTCGGCGCAGTCGCCGCCCTGCATCACGAAGGCCTCGCCCCGCGACGCGGCCGCCAGCCGCTCGGTGAGCTGGTCGCACTCCCCCGCGAAGACCAGCGGCGGCATGGCGCTCAACGTGTCCACCACCTGCTGCACGTCCGCACCCTCGGGATAGGTCGGCTGCTGGGCCGCCGGCAGGTCACGCCAGGTGTCCAGGGCCGTGGTCGGGTCGGTGGTCGCCGTCGTGGTCGCCGTCGTCGTCACGAACTCAGGGTAGTGGGCGAGGACGGTCGCTTCCGGGCCGTCCGCGAAACGGGCAACAGGCTAGGGTCGCTGGCATGACCTTCTCGATCGTGGCGAACGTCGCACAGACCTATGGAGTGGCCGTCGCGAGCAAGTCACTCGCGGCCATCAGCACGGTGGGGATGGTGCGGCCCGGGGCGGGGGCCGTCGCCAGCCAGGCGCTCGCCAACGCCGGATACCGCGTCGCGGCGCTGGACCGGCTGGAGGAGGGCCTGGAGGCACCCGAGGCCCTGTCCCGGATCACCCTGGAGGACCCGCGGGCGCAGACCCGCCAGGTCGGGCTCGTCGGGGCCGGCACCCAGGCGACGTGGACCGGCGACGAGTGCCTCCCCTGGAGCGGCGGGGTGTGCGGCCGGGACCAGAGCGGGGGCTACGCGATCCAGGGCAACCTGCTGACCGGCCCCGAGGTGGTCGAGGCGATGGAGCGGGCCTGGCTCGAGGGCTCCCACCTGCCCTTCGTCGACCGGCTCGTCGAGACGCTCGTGGCCGGCGACCGGGCCGGCGGCGACCGCCGGGGTCGGCAGAGCGCGGGCGTCTACGCTACCTCGCCCGGCGCGGGCTACGACAGCTGCGGGGTCCTGGCCGACCTGCGGGTCGACGACCACCCGCAGCCCCTGCAGGAGCTGCAGCGTCTGGCGGTGCTCAACGAGCTGCACCTCGGTCGTCCGACCCGGGTCCTGCCCCTCGAGGGCGCCTTGCTGGAGGACGTCCGCGGCCGCCTGGAGCGGCTCGGCTACACCGGCGACCCGGCCGCCGACCTGGCCACCTGGGCCGGCATCGAGAACCTCGAGATGCGCCTCGTCGACGGGGGCGTGGACGCCCGGCTCCTGCAGGTCCTGCGCGAGCAGACGCTGCCGCCGGAGCAGACGAGCGAGCGTTTCCCGACCTTCTGACTCCGCGGCGACACGCGGCCAGGGGCGCCCGACGACCTCGACGTCATGCGCCGGTCCCAGCCGTTCGGCCAGGTGCTCGGTCCGACTCGGCCAGTCCCCGGTCGATCGCGAACCTCGTCAGCTCGACCCGGTTGTGCAGCTGCAGCTTCACGAGCGTGTTCTGCACGTGGTTCTGGACCGTGCGGTGGCTGATCTCCAGCTCCGCGGCGATCGCCTTGGACGACAGCCCGGTGGCGACCAGCCGCAGCACCTCGACCTCCCGGGCGGTCAGCTCGGGCACGGGGTCACCCGCGGGCTCGGGCTGCGGCTCCGCCGCCAGGCGTCGGTACTCCCCCAGCACCAGCCCCGCCAGGCCCGGCGTGAAGACCGCCCGCCCCTGCGCCGTCGCGGTCACGGCCGCGACGAGCTCGTCACGGCCCGCGGACTTCAGCAGATATCCCCGTGCCCCGGCCTTGACCGCCTCCAGCACGTCCTCCTGCTCCCCGCTCGCCGACAGGATGAGCACCTGCGTGGGGACCTCGGCCTCGGAGAGCCGACGACACACGTCTGCGCCGGAGCAGCCGGGCAGGTTGAGGTCGAGGACCAGCACGTCGGGTCGCACCACGGCGGTTCGCCGGACCGCCGCCGGGCCGTCCGCAGCGGTGCCGACCACCTGGAAGCCGCTCTGCCCCAGGTCGCGGGCCACGGCGTCCAGCCAGATGGGGTGGTCGTCGGCGACCAGCACGGTGACCGGGCGGGCTTCGCTCATCGGACATCCTCAGGGGTGCGGGGGACGGACAGGTGCACCACGGTGCCACGACCAGGTCCACCGCGATAGCTCGCCCGGCCGCCCAGGTCGCGCACCCTTCCCAGGATCGAGGTGGCCACCCCGAGCCGTCCCTGCGCGGCAGCAGCCTCCAGGCGCCCCGGCTCGATCCCCCGGCCGTCGTCGCGCACGGTGAGCTCCACCCTGTCGCCGAGGTCCTCCAGGAGCACCCAGGCGCGGGCGTCGTCGCCCGCGTGCCGCGCCACGTTGTCCAGACAGGCGGCGACCGCGGCGACGAGCTCGGCCGCCCGGTGGTTGGTGAGGGTCACGGGGGTGGCGGGCACGACGACCTGGGTGCCGGGTCCGCCGAGCGCCTGCAGCGCAGGTCGTATGTCGACCGGCACGGCCGACTGCGCGGGGTCGGACCCCCCGGCGGAGGCTGAGCCGCCCGCCTGGCCGCCGGTCGCCATCAACCGGCGCAGGTCCGCCTCCGAGCGGGCAGCCAGGTCGCCCAGCTCGGTGGCCTCGCCTCCCAGCTGCAGCCCACGCCGGTGGATGAAGGCCAGGTGCTGCAGGACCCCGTCGTGGACCACCCGGGCCAGGCGCTCGCGCTCGGCGGCCTCGGCCCGCAGCCGGGTGGCCTCGGCCAGGGCGCCCTGGTGCCGACGGCCCAGCTCGACGCCCACGCCCGTCGCTGCGGCCAGCAGGAAGAGCAGCAGCGTGTTGTAGATCGTGCCGCCGTTGGGCCGGCCGACCTCCCAGAGGTTGGCGCAGGTCACGGCGACGGCGGCCGGCAGGCCCCCGCGGGCACCGTCCACGGCGGCGGCCGCCACGACGGGGATGGCGGCATACATCGCCGGGATCGTGGTGGCGCCGGCGGTGATGGACTCACCGGTGTGCACCAGGGTCGTGAGCAGGATCGCGACGCAGACGAGACCGAGCTCGACGAGGACGGCCTCGCGGCCGCGCCAGCGGCGCAGGCCGGCGAGCGTGGCCCAGCAGCCGAGGACGGCCAGCACGGTCCACGCCACCCACGGGCGACGCATGTCCTCCTGGTGGAGCGCCACCATGACGACGGCGTAGGTCAGCGCGACCGGGCGGGCGAGCTCGATGCCCCGCCAGACCCCGTGCTCGACCGGACCGACCGGGCTCGCCCCGGGCACGGGTCAGCCCTCGTCGCTCCGGTGTCGGCCCTCGCGGACGTCCTCGCCCGCCGCCGGGGATCCCTCGCGGCTGGTCGCCCGGGCCAGGGCACCCTCGGCCTTGGCGCGCGTGTGGTCGCCGAGCTCCTTGAGCCGGGCCGGGTCGCCGAGCTCCTTGGCACGCAGGAAGGCCTCGTCGCCCAGCTCGCGCAGCCGGGCCGGGTCACCCAGCTCCTTGGCGCGGACCTTGGTCTGCTCCTGGAGCTCCTTGGCGCGCAGGAGGGCTTCGTCGGTGCGCACCCGGGTCTGGTCCTGCAGCTCGCGCGCCTTGGTCCGGGCGTCCTCGGCGCGGGCCTTGGCCGCCTCGAGCATCCGCTGCTTGCGGGTGGCGGCGTACTCGTCGACGTACTCCTGCCCCGACAGCTCCATGAGGGAGTACATGACCTCGTCGGTGACGGCCCGGAGCACGTGGCGGTCCTCCTGCATCCCGGCATACCGGCTCACGTCGACGGGCTCGCCGAACCGGATGCCGATGCGCATGACCTTGGGGATGATCTGGCCGGTCGGCTGGGCCTTGTCGGTGCCGATCATAGCGACCGGGATGATCGGCACGCCGGCCTCGAGGGCCAGGCGCGCGACGCCGGTCTTGCCGCGGTACAGACGACCGTCGGGCGAACGCGTGCCCTCGGGATAGATCCCGAAGAGCTCACCGCGGCGCAGCACCTCGAGCCCGGACCGCAACGCCGCCTGGCTGGCCTTGCCTCCGGACCGGTCGATCGGGATCTGACCCACCCCGCGGAAGAACGCCGCGGTCAGCCGGCCCTTGAGCCCGCGTCCGGTGAAGTACTCCATCTTGGCGGGGAAGGTGATCCGCCGGCTCAGCACGAGCGGCAGGAAGAAGGAGTCCGAGAAGGACAGGTGGTTGCTCGCGATGATGGCGCCACCTCGCGTCGGCACGTGCTCCTCCCCCTCGACCCACGGGCGGAAGAGCAGCTTGAGCACCGGGCCGAGGGCCAGGGACTTGAAGAACCAGTAGAGCAACGTGGACCCCTCGTTCTGAGCGCGTGAGCCGCACTCTAGCCCAGGCGCGGCTAGGCTGGGCGGGCGCCTCCAGCGACGGGGGGCAGCGGACGCGAGGCAGCGGCGCCGGTGGACGAGCGGCGCACCCAGGAGAGCTCCATGGCGACGACCGACCCCGATGACATCGACGCGCGCTTCGCGCAGATCATGGCGGGCTGGGACGAGGAGGCGGACCTTCCGGACCGCCCCGGCATCGACCGTCGCCCCGGCGGTGACCGCCACGCGACGGACCAGGACGGGGCGCAGCCGACCGGTCCGGCCGTGACACCCCCGCCCACCCCTGCCGGGCCGCCCCCGACCCCGGCTCCCGCGGCCGGCCCGGCGTCGCGGATGTCCCTACCGCCGGCCGAGACGACACCGCCGGCGACCGCGAAGCCCCCGGCCGGCCCGGTCCCCCCTGGCCCCGACGCACCGACCGCCCAGCAGCAGCGGGCGACCGACCGCTGGCTCGTCTATCGCGACGGCAAGGGCCTGTCGATGGCCTCGGACCACCGCACCTGGTCCCCCGACCCGGATCCGGACGACGAGACCTTCACCCCGCCCCCGCCGGCCCCGATGCCGTCCCTGGAGCGCGATCCCGCCTGGTGGGCCATCGCCGTGGGCCTGGCGGTGTGCCCCCTGCTGCTGGTCGTGATGACGCTGACCGGGCGCACCAGCCCCCGGATCCTGATGTGGCTGCTGGGCCTGGCCACCGTCGCGGCCTTCGTCGGGCTGGTCGTGCGCCTCCCCCGGGACCGGCGCGAGGACGATCCCTTCGACGACGGCGCCCGGCTCTAGCCGACCCGCAGGTCCACCCACACCGGCAGGTGATCCGTGGCCCGGGACAGCAGGCCCGGGTCCAGGCGCGGCTCGGGTCCGGCGACGCGGTCCACGTCCCGGCCCCACACCACGTCCAGGCGCGCGACCGGGTCCCAGGAGGGGTATGTCGGTCCGGGCGGCGACAGCTCGGTCAGCCGCGAGGCCAGCGTCGTCCAGCTCGGTGCACCCTCCCCCTCGTTGAGGTCGCCCGCCAGGACGAGCGGACCCGTGGCGGGCAGCGTCGCCAGGACCTGTCGGACGTGCCGCAGCCGCTGGCCCTCGAAGAGGCCGAGGTGGACGCTCGCCGCGGTGAGCCGCACGCCCGCGGGCAGGCGCACCGTCGCCTCGGCATACCCTCGCGTGCGCTGGCCGGGCGGGACGGGCAGCCCGCGGTGCACGCACGACTCGACGACCACACGGTCGGAGAGCATCACCGTGGTCCCGCCCGCTCCCAGGTGGCCGCCGGGCCAGCGCAGGCCGGCGGCCGAGGCCCAGGACCGCACCCGCGGGGCGGGCCAGGCCCGGCGCGGCACCTCCTGCAGGAGCAGCACGTCGGGGTCGATCGCCCGCACCACCGTCGCGGCGGCCCGCCGGTCGTCGAGGAAGTCCCGCAGGTTGTAGCTCGCGACCCGCACCGGCCGATCCGGGGAGGTCACCCGGCCAGGACGGCGGACCGGGCCAGGTCGGCGGCCCCGATCAGGCCGGCCTCGTTGCCCAGGCGGGCCTGCACGATCCGGGCCATCGGGCGGTAGCCACGGCCGGTCAGCTCGCGGGCGAAGGTCTCCCGGGCGGGCTCGAGCAGCAGGTCGCCTGCCGCGCTCACCCCGCCGCCGATCACGAAGGTCCCCGGGTCGATGGCGGCCGCGAGGTTGGCCAGGCCGGTGCCCAGCCAGCGCCCGACGTCCGCGATGAGCTCCACGCAGGTGCGGTCACCCGCCTGCGCGGACTCGGTGATGACCGGGCCGGTGAGGTCCTGCGGCTCGCCACCGAGACGCTGCAGCAGGTCGTGGGCGAGCGGGGAGTTCGCGAGCAGCAGGCTGCGGGCCTCGCGGACCAGTGCGTTGCCGGAGGCGTACTGCTCCCAGCAACCGCGGTTGCCGCACTCGCAGCGGTGGCCGCCGGGCACCACCATCATGTGGCCGTACTCCCCCGCCACCCCGAAGCGGCCACGCTGCACGGCGCCGTCGAGCACGAGGGCGCCGCCGATCCCGGTGCCGAGCGTGATCATCATCAGGTGGGTCTCGCCCCGGCCGGCGCCGAAGCGGTGCTCGGCCCATCCGGCGGCGTTGGCGTCGTTGTCGACGTACACCGGGGCGTCGATCCGGGCTGCCAGACGCTCGCGCAGCGGCTCGTTGCGCCACGACAGGTGCGGGGCGAAGAGCACCGTCGCCCGGTCCGCGGAGACCCAGCCCGCCGCCCCGATGCCGACCGCCACGACGGGGGCACCGACCTGGGCCAGGAGGTCGTCGACGACACCGACGATGGTGTCCTCGACGACCTCGGGGGCCTTGCTGCGGTGGGGCGTGTCCCGGCGGGCGCGGTGCACGATGGCGCCGTCCTGGTCCAGGACCCCGCCCGCGACCTTGGTGCCCCCGATGTCGATGCCGATGGCCAGGCCGCTCACGCGGGCTGCTCCTCGTCGCCCGCCCGAGTGCCGTCGACGCCGCGGTCGTCGCTCTCGCCGCGGCCCGCCCCGGCGCCGAACTCCGCCGCGATGGAGGCCGCGCCGATCATCCCCGCGTCGTTGCCGAGCGTCGCCGCGATGAGGCGGGGGGTGGGGCGATGACCGCGTGCGGTCAGGTGCCGCAGGTAGGCCCGACGGGCCGGGTCGAGCAGCAGGTCGCCGGCGTCGACGACGCCGCCGCCGATGACGATCAGCTCCGGGTCGAGGACGGCGGTCATGCTCGCGCAGCCCCGCCCCAGCCAGCCGCCCAGGTCCTCCAGCAGCTCCTGGCTGGCCAGGTCGCCCTGGCGGGCCAGCTCGGTGATGGCCTGGCCCTTGAGGTCCTTGGCGCGGCCGCCCGCGGCGGCGCGCAGCCGGGCGGCGTGGGGGGTGCCCGACGCGACGAGCTCCTTGGCCGAGCGCAGCAGGGCGCTGCCGCTGGCGTACATCTCCCAGCAGCCGCGGTTGCCGCAGCCGCAGACCGGCCCGTCCGCCACCATCTGGACGTGGCCGATCTCCGCCGCGAAGCCGTAGGCCCCGCGCAGCAGCCGGCGGTCCACGACGATCCCGCCGCCGATGCCGGTGCCCACGGTGACGAGGAGCATGTCGTCGCTGCCGCGCCCTGCGCCGTAGCGGAACTCCCCCCACGCCGCCGCGTTGGCGTCGTTGTCGAGCAGCACGGGCAGGTCCACCAGCGACTCCATGCGCTGCTTCATCGGCTCGTCCTGCATGCCGAGGTTGGTGCCGTAGACGACGTTGGCGCCGGCCTTGTCGACGAAGCCCGCCACCGCCATGCCGACCGCCTCGACCCGGTGGTGCTGGGCCAGCTCGCGCACCAGGTCCGCGCAGCCCGCGGCCACGGACTCCGCGCTCGGGATGCCGGTCTCGCGGCGGGCCCGCGCCACCACCCGGCCGTCGTCCACGACGGCCCCGGCGATCTTGGTGCCGCCGACGTCCAGGCCGATGGTCAGGGTCATGCGGGCTCCTCGTGAGGGTGGGGACCGGCCTGCGCGGCAGGCGGCTCGGCGTGGTCGGTGGTCTCGGATCGGTCAGGGGTATGCCGGCGCAGGGCGTCGGCGCAGTCGGTCAGGGTGCGTCCCAGCGTGCCCAGGCCGCGCCCGACCTGCTCGATCAGGTCGGGGGTGAGGGCCTCGGCCAGGTCGTGGGCGAACCGGTTGACGCGGCACAGGGGGCAGTCGGGCTCGGCGCGCTCGGGGTCGGCGGGGCCGGGCCCAGGTCGCCCGCCGCCGGGGACGGGGTCGTCCGTGGGGGCCGGCATACGCTCTCGCAGTGCCGCCTTGAGCCGGGCCGCCTCCTCCGCGACGGAGGTGCTGCCGGTAGGCGTGTCGGCGGCCATCAGCCCTCGGCGCGCGCCTTGAGGCCCTGCAGCGCCCCCTCGACGATGCGTTGCTCGGCCTTGCGCCGCATCGCGCCGAGCATGGGGATCTTCGCGTCGACGGTCAGGGCATAGGTCACCCGGGTGCCGCCGTCGGTCTCGACCAGGGTGTAGGACCCGTCCATGGCCTTGAGCACACCCGCCTCGACCAGGTGCCAGGAGACGACACCGAGCGCGTCCTCGTCCACGTCCCAGTCGTAGGCCAGCACGTAGCGGTCCTTGATCGGCCCGGCCTCGAGCGCAAAGCGCACCTGCTCGGCCCACCCCTCGTCCTCGGTGAGGACCTCCACGGAGGTGAACTCGGAGTTCCACCGGGGGTAGGCCTCGACGTCGGCGATGACATCCAGGACCGCGGCGGGCGGGGCGGCGATGACGATGCTGGACTCGGTGCGGTCTGCCATGGCCCCAGCCTAGCCAGCGCGGTCGATGTGGGGAGCACCACCTCGACCTGCCGATCCGCTCCGGGGCGACTACTCTCCGGTAACCACGAGTTGCCGATAGCCTGCGAGGCGCCTCCCGACTCTCATCCCGGCACGTCACACCGGCATTGGCCAGACCAAGACCAGCATTGCCAACCGACAGGAGCTCGCGTGGACGCGACCAGCACGCCGATCATCGTCCCCCCGCCGACCGAGGGAAACCTCGCCGGCCTGGTGACTCGCAACGCGGCCCGGCACCCCGACCGCGTGGTCTTCGGCCGCCGCGTGGACGGAGTCTGGCGCGACGTGACGTCGGCCGGCTGGCGGGACGAGGTGTGGGCGCTGGCCCGCGGGTTCGTCGCGTCCGGGGTGGAGCCCGGCGACCGGGTCGCCATCTTCGCGGCCACGCGCTACGAGTGGACCCTGACGGACTTCGCGCTGTGGACCGCCGGAGCCGTCGGGGTCCCGATCTACGAGAGCAGCTCCCCCGAGCAGGTGGCGTGGATCCTGGAGGACTCCGACGCGGTCGGCGTGGTGCTCGAGGGCCCCGACCACGCGGCGCGGGTGGCTGCCGTCCGCGACCGGGTGCCGCGCCTGGCCCAGGTGTGGAGCATCGAGGGCGGTGACCTGGACCGACTCGTCGAGGCCGGACGAGAGGTGCCGGAGGACGCGGTGCGCGAGCGCGCCTCCCTCGCCGGGCCGGACGACCTGGCCACCATCATCTACACCTCCGGCACGACCGGGCGCCCCAAGGGCGTGGAGCTCACCCACGCCAACTTCATGTGCCTGTCCGACAACACGCGGCACTACCTGCCCGAGGTCGTGGCCGACGCGTCGACCCTGATGTTCCTGCCCCTCGCCCACGTCTTCGCCCGCATGATCCAGGTCCTGGTGGTCGACTACGGCCTGCGCTTCGGCCATTCCCCCTCGATCAAGAATCTCCTGCCCGACCTCGCGGAGTTCCGCCCCACCTTCCTGCTGGTCGTCCCCCGCGTCCTGGAGAAGATCTACGTCGGGGCCGAGCAGAAGGCCGAGGCCGGCCGCACCAACAAGATCTTCCACGCCGCGGCGCGCGTCGCCATCACCTACAGCCGGGCCCTGGACGAGGGCCGTGTCCCCCTGCGGCTGCGCGCCGAGCACGCGCTCTACGACCGGCTCGTCTACTCCAAGCTGCGGGACGCCATGGGCGGGCGGGTGCAGTATGCCGTGTCCGGCGGTGCTCCTCTCGGTTCTCGCCTGGCCCACTTCTTCCGCGGGCTCGGGGTCACCGTGCTCGAGGGCTACGGGCTCACCGAGACCACCGCGCCGATGGCCGTCAACGCCGTCAGCGACCTCAAGATCGGCACCGTGGGGCACCCGATGCCCGGGGTCGAGGTGCGCGTGGGCGAGGACGGGGAGCTGCAGACCCGCGGCATCAACGTCTTCCGCGCCTACCACAACAACGACGCGGCAACGGCTGACGCCTTCGTCGACGGGTGGTTCCGCACGGGTGACCTGGGCTCGATCGACGACACCGGGCACATCCGGATCACCGGTCGCAAGAAGGAGATCATCGTCACCGCCGGGGGCAAGAACGTCGCGCCCGCCGTGCTGGAGGACCGGTTGCGCTCCAACCCCATCGTGTCCCAGTGCGTGGTGGTGGGCGACCAGCGGCCGTTCATCGGTGCCCTGGTCACCCTGGACCCGGAGATGTGGCCCAGCTGGGCGCAGCGGCACGGGCTGGAGGGTGTCAGCCTGGAGGAGGCTCGCACCCATCCGCGGGTGCTCAAGGAGATCGACGCGGCGATGGCCCATGCCAACGAGGCCGTCTCCCGGGCCGAGTCGATCCGCAAGGTCGCGATCCTGGAGGACGACTTCACCGAGGCCAACGGCTACCTCACGCCCTCGCTGAAGGTGAAGCGGCACCTCGTCGTCAAGGACTTCGCCGCGCAGATCGACGACCTGTACGGCGGGTCCGGCGCCCGGGGCTGAGTCGGACGTCGAGGGGGAGGTGGGCCGGGCCCACCTCCCCCTCGACGTCAGCAGCGCCGGCGGCTCAGCCCGGTCGGGAGAGCTGCTCCAGGTCGCGCCGCCAGTCCGCGACGAGGGCGGCGCGGGTGGTCCCGAGACGCCTCCAGGCCTGCTCGTCCGCGGCGCCGGCAGCCAGCGCCCGGTAGAAGCCCGTCACCGCGGCCTCGCCGCGGTCCTGCACCAGCCGCTCCACGGCGAGCCAGGACTCGTCGTAGGCCGTGCCCGGGTCCGCCCGGTCGAAGGCCGCGTCCTCCGGCAGGTCGGTCGGCGGGCCCTGGGACCGGACCCGGGCGAGCAGCTCGGGGGTGGCGGCGCGGCGGTCGACGTGCAGCCCGTGGTAGCCCACCCAGACCGCGTAGCCCTCGGAGAGCCACTGCGGCACCGGGTGGGTGGTGGTGGTCCGGATGGCCCGGTGGACGAGCTCGTGGGTGAGCACGATGCGGCGGCCCTGCTCGCCGAGCCGCTCCCAGGCGACGGGGTTGATGATCACCTTGTCGCCCCGGGAGACCTGGCCCCTCTCGAGCTCGCCGTAGGTCACGGCGGCGACCCCGCGCACCGGGGTGCCCGCGCGACCGGCGAGGGCGGCGAACTCCCCCTCGGTGGCGGGGAGCACGACGACCGGTCGGGTCGTCGACGGCCCCCACACCCCGTCGACGATCCTCTGGGCCTCGGGCAGCAGTGCGGCCACCTCGTCCATCCTAGTCGCGGAGGCGTTGCCCAGCACGGCCCCGGCCGGCGTGGTCCGGGCGGCGAGCCCGTCGAGGTCGAGCGGGGACCGCACGTCGGTGGCCGGCCTGTCGTCCAGCACCTGCCACCCGTCGTCCGTCCGGCGCACCACGAGGGTGCGCAGCAGGTGGGCGGGTCTGGCGTCATGGCCGGTGAGCCCCCACTCCCCCACGACGGTGACCTCCACCGGCCCCACCGACGTCCGGCCCGGCAGGGCACCGGCGGAGGGTTGTCCCCCAGCCGGCCGCAGCGTGAAGGTCGACATCGGCAGGAGTCTGAGCCCCTGCCACCACGAGCGCTGGCGGGCGATCAGCTCAGGGCGGGAGCGGTCGAGCGGGGCGAGCCAGCCGGCCTCGTCTCCGCTGCGCACCGCGGCGGCGCGCCGGTCGAGGAGCTCCTGGAGCTCGATCCGGGCTGCGGCACCGGGTCCGGTGCTCGCCCCGGTCTGCGGACTCCCGGTCTGCGGACTTCCGAGGCCAGTCGGGGCGGACGCCGAGGGGGTGGTGGCCTGCGGGCCGGTGGACGATCCGGAGCCCGGGTGGTCGTCGCCGGGTGCCCACCAGGACAGCCCGGCAGCGCCCAGCAGGACGACGAGGCAGGCCACCAGCGCGCCGACGACGAAGGGGCGCAGCGAGCTCCCACGGTCACGACCGGCCTGATCCATGCCGGGCACTCTAGGCCGGCGGTCGTCGCCCGGGCGCAGGCCGCGCGTCTCCCGTCCGCCGTGGTCTGCGGTGCCGCCTCCCGGGTGCCGCGATCAGCCCGCTCGGCCCACGGCCAGGGGAACCCGGCCTGGCGGACCGACCGGGGCGAGCCGGGCCCGCAGCCCGGCGGCGTGCTCGGGCGCGACCAGGCCTGCCGCCAGGAACTGCGCGACGACCCCCGACTCCCGCGGGTCCAGGGCCACCGGCGGCCCGTCGACGAGCGCGCTGACGAGGCAGTCGCGGCAGGCGTCCCCGCAGGCGGGGCAGGTGCGGCACTCCAGCAGCATGGCGTCTCCTTGTCCAGGACACCCGTGGTGCCCGGGGGCCCGGTGAGCCGGGCAGCGGCTCGGCGAGCCGTCGTGGACGACGTTAGGTGCTGCCACCGACATACCCCCTGCTCACGGGCTCTGCCCGAGGTCTGTCGGTGCTTCGCCCTAGGGTCTGCACCATGAGCACCATGCCCCTCGACCGTGGTGTCGGCGGTTCGTGGCCCCCCGCGCCCGGCGGCGCGGACACCGGGGTCCCGGTCGGCGTGCAGGGCACCTTCGACGAGCTCGGCCCCACCCTGGCCGAGACGACCTTCGTCGTGGTCGACCTGGAGACCACCGGTGGCAGCCCCGCGACGTCGGCGATCACCGAGATCGGGGCGGTCAAGGTGCGCGGCGGCGTCGAGCTCGGCGAGTTCCAGACCCTCGTCGACCCAGGCTCCCCCATCCCCGCCTTCATCTCGGTACTGACCGGGATCACCGACCAGATGGTCGCCGACGCACCACGCATCGGCCAGGTCCTGCCCGCGTTCCTGGAGTTCGCGCGCGGCGCGGTCGTGGTGGCGCACAACGCTCGCTTCGACGTCGGTTTCCTGCGAGCCGCGTGCGAGGAGGAGGGCCTGGAGTGGCCGGATCCCCCGGTCGTCGACACGGTGCACCTGGCCCGCCAGCTCGTCCCTCGTGACGAGGCGCCCAACCACAAGCTCGGCACCCTCGCGGCGCTCTTCTCGACCCGCACCATCCCCGACCACCGGGCCCTGCACGACGCCAAGGCCACGGTCGACGTCCTCCACGCCCTGATCGAGCGGGTGGGCAACCAGGGCGTCGTCACCCTCGACGAGCTGCGCACCTTCACCTCGCGGGTCCCCTCGGCCCAGCGCCGCAAGCGGCACCTCGCCGACGGGCTGCCTTCCCGCCCGGGGGTCTACATCTTCAAGGACGCCCAGGGCCGTGCGCTCTACGTCGGGACCTCGCACGACATCCGGTCCCGGGCGCGCACCTACTTCACGGCCGCCGAGCGCCGTTCCCGGATGGCCGAGATGGTGGCCCTCGCCGAGTCGATCACGCCCGTGGTGTGCGCGACCCGCCTCGAGGCCCAGGTCCGCGAGCTGCGCCTCATCGCCGAGCACCAGCCGCGCTACAACCGGCAGTCGCGTCACCCGGACAAGGTGGTGTGGATCACGTTGACCCGCGAGGCCTTCCCGCGGCTGTCGATCGTCCGGGAGGTGCGGCACGCGGAGGCGGTGTCCTGCGGGCCGTTCACCTCCCGGGTCGCCGCCGAGGCCGCGCTGGCCGCCCTCCACGAGGTGCTGCCGGTCCGGCAGTGCACGAGCCGACTGCCCGCTCGTCCCCGTGGGACCGCCTGCGTGCTCGCCGAGATGGGACGGTGCGGCGCCCCCTGCACCGGGGCCCAGGGCCCCGAGGCGTATGCCGAGGTCACGGCCCGCGTGCGCGCCGCGCTCGTCCACGACTGCACGGAGGTCGTCGACGGGCTGCAGGGCCGGATGGCGCTGTTGTCGCAGGACGAGCGGTTCGAGGAGGCCGGGCACGTGCGGGATCGGATGCTCGCCCTCGTCCGCGGCGCCAGCCGGGCCCAGCGGTTGCTCCCGCTGACCCGCATCCGCGAGATCCTGGCCGCCCGGCGGCTGCCTGGTGGCGGGTGGGAGCTCGTCTGCGTCCGACACGGGCGGCTCGCCGGTGCGGCCACCACCCCACCCGGCGCAGGCCCCGTCCCCCATCTCGAGGCCCTGCGACGGACCGCCGAGGACGTGCCGACCCCGCCACCCGGGCGGCTTGCCGCCACCGTCGAGGAGATGGAGCTGGTCCTGCGCTGGCTCGAGGCCGAGGGGGTGCGGCTGGTCGATCTGGACGGCGAGTGGACCTGCCCGGCCCGGGGCGCCGAGCGTGAGCACGCCCGGCTGGAGCCCCTGGTGGCCGCGCTGCGCGACCCGGATCGGGACCGGCCCTGGCCTTTTCCGGGATGGCCCGCGGCTAGGCTGTCGCCATGATCTCCGCCATCGTCCTGATCACCGCCGATGTCGACCGCATCCCCGAGGTCGCCGAGGCGATCACCGCCATCGACGGCGTCACCGAGGTCTGGTCCGTCACCGGCGACGTGGACCTCATCGCGATGGTCCGGGTGGAGCGGCACGAGGACTTCGCCGACGTGATCGCCGACCGGCTCAACAAGGTCGCCGGCGTCCGGAGCACCCAGACGCACATCGCCTTCCGCACCTACTCCCGCAGCGACCTCGAGGCCGCCTTCAGCCTGGGGCTGGAGGGCTGACGGTCGGCGGGACGTCCACAGCCGGACCCCCGTCAGCCCGCGGTCGCCGCCACCCAGCGCTCCAGCACCCGAGCGGTGTGTCCCTCGTCGATCGAGAGAGCTGCCTGCGCGACTCCTTCCCGCACCAGGGCGAGCCAGGCCGCGTCGTCCGTCGCAGCGGCCGCGTGCTCCGAGGCCACCGCCAGCGCCAGGCCGGCGTTGAGCAGCACCGCGTCCCGCACAGGCCCGAGGGCCCCGTCCACGAGCGCGCGCACCACCTCGGCGTTGTGGGCCGCATCCCCGCCCACCAGGGTGGACAGCTCGTGCCGCTCGAGGCCGAGGTCCCCCGGATCGAGCGACCGCAGCGTCACCTGGTCGTCCGCCACCCACCACACCGTGGTCGTCGTGGACACCGTGACCTCGTCGAGCCCGTCGTCCCCGCGGAACACCGCGGCCCGCCCGCCGCGCTCGGCGAAGACACCGGCCATGAGGGGCGCCATACGTGCATCGGCGCAGCCGACGGCCGCGAAGGTCGGGCGCGCCGGGTTGGTGAGCGGCCCGAGGAAGTTGAAGGCCGTGCCGACCCCGAGCTCGCGCCGCGGCACCGCCGCATTCGCCATGGAGGGGTGGAAGGTCTGGGCGAAGCAGAAGGTGATCCCTGCCTCGGACGCGACCTGCGCCACCCGAGCGGGCGGCAGTCCCAGCGACACGCCGAGGGCCTCGAGCACGTCGGCGGAGCCGGAGCTGGAGGAGGCTGCGCGGTTGCCGTGCTTGACGACCCGGATGCCCGCACCGGCGACGACGAGCGCGGACATGGTCGAGATATTGACCGTGTTGGCCCGGTCACCGCCGGTGCCCACGATGTCCAGCGTCGGGCCCGGGACCTCGATCGGCCTCGCCTCGGCGAGCATCTGGTCCGCCAGCCCGCGCATCTCGTCGGTGGTCTCTCCCTTGACCCGCAGGGCCATGAGGAAGCCGGCTACCTGGGCGGGGCTCGCCAGTCCGCCCATGATCTGGGCCATCGCCCATCGTGCCTGCCCGACGGTGAGGTCCTGCCCCGCCACCAGCGTGCTGAGGACCGTGGGCCAGGTGGGCGAGCCCATGATCTTGGTCACGCGGGGGTCAGACCGCGGCGTGGTGGCGCCGCACCAGGGCGCAGACGCCGGTCGCCAGGGCCAGGGGGTCGAGCGGGTGCGGGACCGCGAGGTCCGCCTGCGACCAGGCGGCCAGCCAGCTGTCCTGAGGCCGGCCGGTGAGGACCACGATCGGCGGGCAGTCGTAGATCTCGTTCTTGAGCTGGCGGGCCAGGCCCATGCCGCCCACCTTGCCGGCCTCGCCGTCAAGGATGAGCAGATCGAAGGCGCCGTTCTCCGTGTCGCGGATCGCCATCTCGCCCGTGGCCACCTCGTGCCATGCCTCGATGAAGACGTCCGGGGCCGGGCGCTTGCCGACCGCGAGGCGCACCTTGTCCCGGGTCGTCACGTCGTCGGAGTAGAGCAGGACCCGCAGTCCGCGGGGGGCGCTGGAGGCACTGGAGCTGGCGGTGTGGCTCGCGGTCATGGCGCTGATCCTAGCCCTCACGACGCTGCCCACCCGTCAGCGTCCCACGTCTACCTGGGATTCCCCTGCCGTGTCTGTTGGGCAAGAGCCCTCGTTATGGGGCAAGATGACCGCGTGTCGACTGCATCCGCTGTGCAACCCAGCTCCCATCACGCCTCGCTCGGCCCGGCCACGCGCCCCAACCTCGTGGCCGTGGGGACCATCGTCTGGCTCTCGAGCGAGCTCATGTTCTTCGCGGGTCTGTTCGCGATGTACTTCACGATCCGCGGCGTGGTCCCGGAGCAGTGGGCCTCGGAGACCCAGAAGCTCAACGTGCCCTTCGCCTTCGCGAACACGCTGATCCTGGTGGTCTCCTCGGTGTGGTGCCAGCTGGGCGTGATGGCTGCCGAGCACGGCCGCCCCGGCCGCACGGGCAAGCTGCTGGAGTTCCGCACGTGGGGCATGCGCGAGTGGTACACGCTCACCTACCTCTTCGGCGCGGTCTTCGTCTCCGGTCAGGCCTGGGAGTACGCCAAGCTGTGCAGCGAGGGCGTCACGCTCTCCTCCAACGGCTACGGCTCGGTCTTCTACATGACCACGGGCTTCCACGCCATCCACGTCACCGGCGGTCTGATCACCTTCCTGCTGATCATCGCCCGCAGCTTCACGACCCGGCGGTACACCCACGCCCAGGCGGCCGGCGCCATCGTGACGTCGTACTACTGGCACTTCGTCGACGTGGTGTGGATCGGCCTGTTCTTCGTCATCTACATCATGCAGTGACGGACGGCCCCTCCGCTCCGCAGAGCGACACAGACCATCGCAGCACCCCCATCCTTGACCGTCGACGACAGGACCATCCCGTGAACCGGTTGGCAGCCCGGCGCAGGCACCCCGCCACGCTGTTCGTACTCCTCCTCGTGATGCTCTTCACGATCGGCACCGCGTATGCCGTTGCCAAGCCGCAGGTCGCCACGGCCCGCGCCACCGCCAGCTCGGACGAGGATGTCAAGGCCGGCAAGCAGATCTTCCTCGCCAACTGCGCCAGCTGCCACGGCGCCAACGCCCAGGGTGGCCCCGACGCCCCCACGCTCGCCGGTGTGGGAGCGGCCTCGGTGGACTTCCAGATGGGCACCGGGCGGATGCCGCTCGCCGCGCCCAACGTGCAGGCCCCCCGCAACAAGAAGCAGTTCTCCGACAAGGAGATCGAGCAGGTCGGCGCCTACGTCGCGACCTTGGGCGAGGGACCTGCGGTCCCGGCCGCCGAGTTCACCGAGGGTGGCGGCGACGCCGCCAAGGGCGGCGAGATCTACCGCGTCAACTGCGCCATGTGCCACAACGCCGTCGGCGCCGGTGGTGCCCTGACCCGGGGCAAGTACGCTCCCACCCTGCGCGGGGTGCACGGCAAGCACATCTACGAGGCCATGCTGACCGGCCCGCAGTCGATGCCCGTCTTCTCCGACGCCAACCTGTCCCCCGAGGCCAAGCGCGATGTCATCACCTACCTCGACGAGATGGACAAGGAGCGCAACCCCGGCGGCATCTCCCTCGGGGCGCTCGGCCCGGTCTCCGAAGGCCTGGTGGCCTGGACCCTGGGCATCGGCCTGATGGTCCTGGCCGCCGTCTGGCTGGGCAAGAAGGCCGCCTGATGACCGACCACCCCTCCCACCCCGTTCCTGATGAGGGCTCACACCGCATGACTGAATCCAGCGAGTTCGGCAAGGGCGCCGTGCGCCTCGACCAGGGCCACGTCGTCGGTGACGGCGGTATCCCCGAGCGCTTTCAGAACCCCGGCCTGCCGCCGCACGTGCAGCGCCTGGCGGACATCGACCCGGCCGCGGCCAAGCGCGCCGAGCTTCAGGTCGCCACCATGTTCATCCTGTCCATGCTGGGCACGCTCGCGTTTGTCGTGGCCTACTTCGCCATCCCCCGTGACAAGTACCTCGGGGTGCCCTTCATCGGGCAGGGCAACCTCATGCACCTCGTGCTCGGCCTGACCCTCGCCATCAGCCTGTTCTTCATCGGCGCCGGCGCGGTCCACTGGGCCAAGACCCTGATGCCTGACCACGAGGTCGTCGAGGAGCGCCACCCGCTGCGCAGCACCGACGAGGAGCGGGCCGAGTTCGCCAGGGTCGTCTCCGGTGGTGCCGAGGCGGCCCAGCTCAACCGGCGCCCGCTCATCAAGATGACCCTCGGCGGCGCCCTGGGCCTGTTCTCCCTCCCGCTCGTCCTGCCCCTCCTCGGTGGCCTGGGCCCGGTGCCCGGCAACGCGCTGTCGACCACCTTCTGGGACGAGAAGTACTGGCCGAAGGGCCGTCGCCCCCGCCTGATGCGTGACCCCGAGATGCTTCCGATCCGGGCCGACGAGGTCACCATCGGCTCCGTCTTCCACGTCCTGCCCGAGGGCATCGACAAGGCCGAGCACCCGCTGGACGAGAAGGGCAAGGCCTCCGTCCTGCTGATGCGCCTCAACCCCCAGGACATCAAGGTCAAGAAGGCCCGTGACTGGGGTTATCAGGGCATCGTGGCCTATTCCAAGATCTGCACGCACGTGGGCTGCCCGGTGGGCCTCTACGAGCAGCAGACGCACCACCTGCTGTGCCCCTGCCACCAGTCGACCTTCGACGTCACGCAGGACTGCAAGGTCATCTTCGGGCCAGCGCACCGTCCGCTGCCCCAGCTGAAGATCAACGTGGACGACGAGGGCTACCTCGTCGCCGAGTCCGGTTTCGCCGAGGCCGTCGGCCCGAGCTTCTGGGAGCGTGGCTGATGAGCACGAGCACCCGATCCACCCGCACCCCCGACGCTCTGCGCGCCGACGACATCCGCGAGGTGCGCACCGCCCGCAAGCCGGGGGGCGCCGCTGGCGTGGGCACCTGGGTCGACGACCGCACGGGCGCCGCCAAGGGTCTGAGCCACATGCTCGGCAAGGTCTTCCCGGACCACTGGTCGTTCATGCTCGGCGAGGTCGCGATGTACTCGATGATCATCTGCCTGATCACGGGCGTCTTCCTCACCATGTGGTTCGTGCCGAGCGCCGGCCACGTGCAGTACGACGGCAGCTATGTGCCGCTCAAGGGCATCCACATGTCCGAGGCCTACCGCTCCACGCTGAACATCAGCTTCGACGTGCGCGGCGGTCTGCTGATCCGGCAGATCCACCACTGGGCCGCGCTGCTCTTCGTGGTCGCCGTCGTGTGCCACATGTTCCGCGTCTTCTTCACCGGTGCCTTCCGCAAGCCGCGTGAGATCAACTGGGTCATCGGCTCCGTCCTCGCCATGCTCGCCCTCGTCGAGGGCTTCGCCGGCTACTCCCTCCCGGACGACCTGCTCTCCGGCACCGGTCTGCGTGCGGCCCAAGGCTTCATGCTGACGATCCCGGTCATCGGGTCGTACTTCGTGTACTTCCTGTTCGGCGGCACCTTCCCCGGCGAGGCGATCATCCCGCGCCTCTTCGCGGCGCACGTGCTGCTCCTGCCCGCCATCATGGTCGGCCTGCTGGCCGCCCACCTGGTGCTGCTGGTGGTCCACAAGCACACCCAGTACCCCGGGCCGGGTCGCACCAACGAGAACGTCGTCGGCTACCCCCTGATGCCGGTCTACATGGCCAAGGCCGGTGGCTTCTTCTTCATCGTCTTCGGCATCATCGCGCTGATCTCCAGCCTGTTCACGATCAACGCGATCTGGAACTACGGCCCCTACGAGCCGACCCAGGTCACCGCCGGCTCGCAGCCGGACTGGTACATGGGCTTCGCCGACGGCGCCCTGCGTCTGATGCCTGGCTGGACCGAGTTCACCATCGGCGGCTTCACCTTCACCTACGGCATCCTCATCGGTTCGCTGCTGCTCCTCCCCCTCGTCTACGTCATCCTGGGGGCCTACCCCTTCTTCGAGCGCTGGATCACCGGGGACGTCCGTGAGCACCACCTGCTGCAGCGCCCGCGCAACGCCCCCACCCGCACCGCCCTGGGTCTGGCCGCCATCACGGCCTACACGATCCTGTGGGCCGCGGCGGGCAACGACCTGATCGCCACGCACCTGCACCTGTCGATCAACGACATCACGCGGACCTTCCAGCTCGCGTTCCTCACCCTGCCGTTCATCGTCTTCGCCGTCACCAAGCGCATCTGCCTGGCGCTGCAGCGGCGCGACCGGGACATGGTCCTGCACGGCCGCGAGACCGGTCGGATCATCCGCACCGCCGAGGGTCGGTTCTACGAGAAGCACGAGCCCCTGGACGAGTACACCCGCTGGAACCTCGTGCAGCACGAGCAGGATCGCCCGCTGGAGCTCGGCTCCGCGACGGACGCCAACGGCATCCCGCGCCCCGGCACGGCCTCGGAGAAGCGTCGCGCGCGGCTCTCGCGCTGGTTCTTCAAGGACGACATCCCGGCCGTCACCCCGGCCGAGCTGGCTGCCGCCCACCACGACGGCCCCGACCACGAGGCCATCGAGGGAGCTCACGAGCAGGGTGGAGCCGTCGAGCGACACCACTGACCGTCCCTGGTCCGCTGCGGAGGCCCTCCCCCTCGGGGAGGGCCTCCGCACGTCTGTCCGGGTGGCGCTGCTCAACCTGGCGGTCTCCGTCCGCCGCGGTCGGCGAGGCCGGATATGACGTCGACGATGCCGGGCAACAACGCCCAGGCCATGGATCACCAGTACGGCACGACGGACGACCTGCAGACCCGGTCGAGCTTCGGGGAGCCGAGCCCACCCGGCGACTCGCCCATGGACAGGGCGATCGCGGCCCTGGAGGCCGCTCGGGCCCGTCGGGTCCTGGAGATCGGGTGCGGCTGAGTGGCTTCGCCCAGCGCATGCGAGAGGAGGTGGGGGCCGACGTCGTCGCCACGGACCGCTCCGAGACCATGGTGCGGGCGTCCCGACGACGTGGCATCCCGGCGGAGGTGTCGCCGTCGCGGACCACGAGGCGGCCCGGACCTACCTCGCCACCCTCTCCCCCGCCGCTGCGGTCCGCCTGGAGCCCTACCCCGGCCGCAGGGAGTTCCAGGGCTGCAACGCCGTCTTCGTCGCCCGCTGAGGCCCGGCAGCCTGGCCCGGTGTCAGCAGGTGCCCCTCGCCACGGAGCCGCCCGCGGCGCGTAGCAGGAGGAGCGGGGTGAGCGCGACGGCCACCCAGATGCCGCCGAGGACGGGCCGGGGACCGAGAAGGCCTGCAGGGCCGGGATCGTCGCGGCGATGAGGACGGGCCCGGCCGCCATACCGGTGAAGGACCACCGCGCCGCCGCACGGGCCTGGTGCGTGCCTGGGGTGGCTCGGACGCGGATCGCACCCATGGACGAGTTCGCCAGGCTGGTGGTGAACAGGGTCGCCGCGAACAGCACCGCGGTCAGGACCACACCGGGCGTGCCGCCGATCAGGAGCGGGTACAGGATGTAGGGGGCCGAGCGGGCCCACGACGCGAGCCGCAGCGTCCGGTCGAGGCCGAGCCGCTCCGCCCCGTGCCGGGTGACCCACGAGCCGGCGAGGCCACCGATCGACGGCAGGCCGAGGACCAGCGCGTACTCGGGGGGCGTGACGCCGAGCTCGCGCAGGTAGAACACCTGGCTGACCGGGGAGAAGGCGCCCGCCAGACCGGCGAACGCGGTCCAGGACACCACCAGGGCGCGCAGGCGTGCGTCGCGCCATACCAGCGCCATCCCGTCGGTGATCAGGTGCCGCCGCTCTCCCACACCCCTCGCCGTGACCTGCGGGCGGGACTCAGGTCGGCGCAGCAGCGCCTGCGACGCAGACGAGAACGCGACGTTGGCCGCTCCGTAGCAGCGCGGGCAGCGCGACCGAGGAGTCCCCGCCAGCGGCCCCAGCGCGATCAGGGGAAGCACCACCCCGCCCACCGTCGAGCCGAGCTGGCTGATGGCGGTGCCTGCCCACGGTCGACGGAAGTCCGGGTCACCCCCGACGCCTACGTCCACCTACGGCCTCTGCGATGGCCCGCTGCGGGCTGCTCAGCGCCGGAGGGCGCTCTTCTTCTGCCAGTCGGTCCAGGTGTACTGCCACACGGTGATGCCCTCCTCGTCCAGGAAGGGCTTGTTGGTGCCCGTGAACTCCACCGGGTCACCGACCATCCCGTTGTCGAACATCCACTTGGCGTTGGCCATGCTCATGTTCGTGCAGCCGTGGGACACGTTCCGCTTGCCTTGGGCCCACTGCGACCAGGGGGCCGCGTGGAGGAACTCTCCGGTGGTCGTGAGCCGCATGTTCCACTCGGTGTCGAGCTTGTAGTAGTTCGGGTCACCCTTGGGGATGCCGACCGTCTCGGAGTCCATGGTCATGTGGCCGACCTTCTCCATGATGACCTTGATGCCCGACCGGGTCGTGAAGCCCGGCTTGCCGGTGGTGACCGGGATCGTCTTGACGAGCTTGCCGTCCCGGAAGACCGACATCTGGTGGGCCTTCATGTCCACCTTGGCGACCTGCGAGCGGGCGATGGTGAACTGCTCCTTGTCGTCCCGCGTCACCCACTTGTCCTCGCCGGTCTGGACCCCGTCCAGGAGCGCCTCGACGGTCACCTTGGTGCCCGGCTTCCAGTAGCTCGCCGGCCGCCACATGACGCGTCGGTCGTCGACCCAACCCCACGACCCCGCGACCACCGGGGTGGTCGTGACCTTCAGGTGCTTCTCCACCTCGGCCTTGAACTTCGGGTCCTTGACCGCCGAGGAGAAGGACACCATCGCCGGCATGCCCACGCCCACGGTGTCGTCCATGGGGGTCAGGGCGTACTTGGCGACGGTGTCCGGACGCAGGGTGGCGAAGGAGCTCTTGAGCGGCTGCGTGGTCCCGTCGGTGCGGGTGATCGTGCCGGTGACGTCGTATGTCGTGCCGAGCTTGAGGTTGCGCCTGGGCGTCCAGGTGCCGTCGGCGAAGGCGCCCTCGACGGGCTCCCCCTCCCGGGCCACCACCTTGACGTCGGAGACCTCTCCCCCGGTCACCGCGACCTTGATCGGCGTGTTCGGCGCGATGCCCTTGGCGCCGTCGGCAGGGGTCATCACGACCTTGGCGGGCGGTGCAGGCGGGGTCGACGAGGGGGACGGCACCTCGCCGTCGTCGCTTCCGGTCGCTCCTGCCGGTCGCACCGTCTGGGTCCCCTGTGCGGCCTGCTTGTCGCCGCTGCAGGCGCTCAGGCCCCCGGCCAGCACCAGCGCCATCGCCAGTCCCACAGTGGTCGTCCTGGACGTCATCGTGTTCGTCTCCCCTCGGTGTTCCGGTTCAGGGTACCGGGGTCACTCTCGTACGGCGCGGGGTGCCTGACACGCCGCACCAAGGCCACCACGAATCGTTATCGCCCCTGCCGGGAAAGCCTCGATCGTGCTGAGGCCCCGCTGACCGGACGTCAGCGGGGCCTCGATGGTTGCACGGGCAATCAGACGTGATGGGGTCCCTGGAAGAACTCGAACACCCAACCCAGCAGGCCGATGACGCCCAGGATGAGGGCCAGCAGGAAGAACCACCAGCCGACGGCGAGTCCCATGAAGACCATGGCGGCGGCGCCGGCGGCCACGATGGGCCACCAGGACTGCGGCGCGAAGAAGCCGTAGTCGCCCTCGGCGTCCGCGATCTCGCCACGAGGGTTGTCCTCGGGGCCGAGCCCGGGCAGACGCTTGACGGTCGCCCGGAGGTAGAACGCCACCATCCACATCATGGGAACGAGGAGCAGCAGCGCGACCACGCCGACCGGCTCGTGAAAGCCGGTGACGAACCCGTAGACCAGACCCACGGGGATGAAGAAGGTGCCCAGGACGCTGAACAGCTTGATGGCAGCGTTCATGATCAGCGCACGTCCTCTCGGGTGGTGGAGGTGGCACCGTCACGCTCGGCCGTGCGGGCACCGAGGCGCTCCATGGTGGCCGGGTCGGCAACGGGGTGAGCACCCTCGGCGTCCGGGTGGTGCAGGTCCCATGCGGGCCGCTCGGAGCGGATCCGCGGGATGCTGTCGAAGTTGTGACGCGGGGGCGGGCAGGAGGTCGCCCACTCGAGCGAGCCGCCGTAGCCCCACGGGTCGTCGACGAGGACCTTGGGCGCCTTGCGGTGCGTGATCCAGACGTTCCACAGGAACGGCAGCATCGACAGCGACAGCAGCAGCGAGAAGACCGTGGAGATCTGGTTGAACAGCTGGAAGCCGTCCTCGGGCAGGTAGTCCGCGTAGCGGCGGGGCATACCGTCCACGCCGAGCCAGTGCTGGATCAGGAAGGTGCCGTGGAAGCCCACGAAGAGCAGCCAGAAGTGGATCTTGCCCCACCGCTCGTCCAGCATCTTGCCGGTGAACTTGGGCCACCAGAAGTAGAAGCCGGAGAACATCGCGAAGACCACGGTGCCGAAGATCGTGTAGTGGAAGTGCGCCACCACGAAGTAGGAGTCGGACAGGTGGAAGTCCATGGCCGGGCTGGCCAGGATGACACCGGTCAGACCGCCGAAGCAGAAGGTGACGATGAAGCCGATCGCCCAGATCATCGGCGTCTCGAAGGTGAGCGAGCCACCCCACATCGTGCCGATCCAGTTGAAGAACTTCACGCCGGTCGGGACCGCGATGAGCATGGTCATGACGGAGAAGAACGGCAGCAGGACCTGGCCGGTGACGTACATGTGATGGGCCCACACCGACATCGACAGGGCAGCGATCGCGACCGTGGCGAAGATCAGGGTCTTGTAACCGAAGATCGGCTTGCGGGAGAAGACCGGGATGACCTCGCTGATGATGCCGAAGAACGGCAGCGCGATGATGTAGACCTCGGGGTGCCCGAAGAACCAGAAGAGGTGCTGCCACAGCACGGGCCCGCCGTTGGCCGGGTCGTAGACGTGGGCGCCGAACTTGCGGTCCGCGCCGAGCGCGAACAGGGCGGCGGCCAGCACCGGGAACACCATGATCACCAGGATCGAGGTGACCAGGATGGTCCAGGTGAAGACCGACATGCGGAACATGGTCATGCCCGGCGCCCGCATGCACAGGATCGTGGTGATGAAGTTGACCGAGCCCAGGATGGTGCCGAAACCACCGAGGGTCAGACCGAAGACCCACAGGTCACCCCCGAGACCGGGGCTGTAGGTGGCGTCGGACAGGGGCGCGTAGGCGAACCAGCCGAAGGAGGCGGCGCCGGCCGGGGTGAGGAAGCCGAAGGCCGCCACCAGACCCCCGAAGAGGTACATCCAGTAGGCCAGCGCGTTCAACCGCGGGAAGGCGACGTCGGGGGCACCGATCTGGATCGGGACCAGCGCGTTGGCGAAGCCGGCGAACAGCGGTGTCGCGAACAGCAGCAGCATGATCGTGCCGTGCATCGTGAACAGCTGGTTGAACTGCTCCGGGTTGTCCACGACCTGCAGACCCGGCTGGAACAGCTCGAGGCGGATGAAGACCGCCAGCAGGCCACCGATGAGGAAGAAGATGAACGACGTGACGAAGTACAGGTTGCCGATGACCTTGTGGTCGGTCGTCGTCAGGACCTTGGCGATCTGGGTCCCGAGCGAGTGCTTGCGCTCAGTCCCAGGCAGCGCTTGCGCGGTGGCTGTAGCCATCAGTTGCTCCCCTGGCTGGTCGGGATGAGGGTCTGCTGGGCAGGCTCGATCTTCTCGCGGTTGAGGCCGTTGGCGAGCTGGCCGACCTTGCCTCGCGCCTTCTGGTCGGCGATGAACTTGTCGTACTCCGCCTGGGACACGACCTTGACGTTGAACAGCATCTGGGAGTGGTAGGCGCCACAGAGCTCGGCGCACTTGCCCTTGTAGGTGCCCTCGCGGTCGGTCTTGACCTGGAACTTGTTGACCCGGCCCGGGATCATGTCGAGTTTCTGCTGGAAGGCCGGCACCCAGAAGGAGTGGATGACGTCGCGGGTCGTCAGGATGAACTCGACGCGCTTGTGCACCGGCAGGACGAGGGTCGGCAGGGCTGCCTCGGCCCCGGGCTTGCCGTTGAGGTTGCCCTGGACACCGTCCACGTAGGTGTTGGCGTCGACGTAGTTGAAGTCCCAGCTCCACTGCTTGCCCACGACGTTGACCCGCACGTCGGGCTTGGCGGAGGTGTCGAGCAGCGCGGCCTCGTCGCGAGCGGTGTAGTAGAACAGCACGCCCACCATGAGGATCGGGACGACGGTGTAGAAGATCTCGATCGGCACGTTGTAGCGCAGCTGCGCCGGGTAGCCCGTGTCGGACTTCTTCCGGCGGAAGGCGACCATGCAGTAGATGGTCAGACCCCACACGATGCAGCCGACCACGAGGGCCGCGATCCAGGACCACACCCAGAGGTTCTCGATGCGCTCGGTCGACGTGGTGGCTCCCCGCGGGAGGAAGCCGCGGGTGACGGCCTCGCTGCATCCGCCGAGCAAGGGGGTGAGGACCAGCAAGGTCCCGGCGCCGACGACGGCGCGGACCCGGGAGGCCGCTCGGGATGAGTCATCGTGCCTGCGCAACAGACGCACCTTCCGACATGAGGCTAACTACAAGGCTGACAGATACATGGGACAGACATGGGCACCCTACCCTGAACCGAACCCGGATGACTCCCCCACGCGCGCGCAGGTGCGGAACGCAGTGTGACGAGGACGACGTCGGGATCGGCACCGTCCTTCGGCCGGTCAGCGCCATTCCTCCGGCAGCGGGGTCGCCAGCAACCGAGGCAGGCGCCCGAGGTAGTCCTCCCGGGAAAGGGTGGTCACGCCGAGGCTGGCGAGGTGGCCCGTCGCCCACTGCACGTCCACGAGCCGATCCCCGCCACCGGTCCGCACGTCCGCCAGGTCCTGGGCGAGCAGGTCGACCAGCGCGACGAGCGCGGCCTTGGACGCGTCGGTCACGCGATGGAACATCGACTCGCCCGCGAACAACCCGCCCACCGCGATGCCGTACAGGCCTCCGACGAGCTCGCCGTCGCGCCAGGTCTCGACGCTGTGCGCCCAGCCGAGCCGGTGCAGCTCGGCATACCCGCGCCTGATGTCCGAGGTGATCCAGGCGCCCTCGCGGGAGGGGTCGCCGCACGCGGCCACGACCTCCTCGAAGGCCGTGTCCACCCGTACCTCGAAGGTCCGGCAGGACCGACGCAGCGACCGGGAGACGCGCAGGGCGTCGAGCTCCAGCACCCCTCGCGGGTCCGGCGACCACCACCCGAGCGGAGGCCCCCCGCCCTCGCCGAGCCCCATCGGGAACAGTCCGACGCGATAGGCCGCCAGCACCGTCCCGGGGCTCAGGTCGGCGCCGTAGCCCACGAGGTCCTCGCCCGGCGCGGCCTGCCCGACTCCCAGCTCCCAGACCGTGGGGAGGGGCTCGACCGGTGTCACGCCAGGTCGACGGCAGCCGTGATCTCCGCGGCCGCCTCCGCGCCGTAGGCCTGCGCCAGCCGCCGGGAGAACCGCTCGCGGTCCAGGCGGTACTCCTGGGTGCCCGTGGTCTCCAGCACGTGGGTGGCGAGCATCGAGCCCAGCTGGGCCGCCCGCTCGTGCCCGAGCCCGCCGCAGATCCCGGCCAGGAAGCCGGCCCGGAAAGCATCGCCCACGCCGGTCGGGTCCACGACGGTGTCGGTGAGCACGGCGGGGACCCGGACCGGCGCCGTCCCGCGGGCCACGACCTCGGCGCCGTCCTTGCCACGGGTGGTGACCCGCACCTGGACCCGGTCGGTGATCCCGTCGACGGTCCAGCCGGTCTTCTGCGCGGCCATGTGCAGCTCGTACTCGTTGGTGAACAGATAGGCAGCACCGTCCACGAGGGAACGGATCGCCGGGCCCCCCATGAACGCGAGCTGCTGGGAGGGGTCGCTCACGAAGGGGACCCGGTGCTCCCGGCACCAGGCGGTGTGCGCGACCATGCGCTTCGGGTCGCTCGGCGCGATGACGACCAGGTCGACGCCTCCGAGCCGCTCGATCACGGCACCGAGGTCGATGTGGCGACCCTCGGTCATGGCCCCGGCGTAGAACGTGGCCATCTGGGCCAGGTCCGTGTCCGTGGTGCAGATGAACCGCGCCGTGTGCTTGTCGGCCGACACGTGCACCTGCTCGCAGTCCACCCCGTGATCGGTGAGCCAGCCGCGGTAGTCCTGGTCGAAGTCGCGTCCGACGGCGTCGCACAGCACCGGCCGCTGCCCGAGGCACGCCAGGCCGAAGCAGATGTTGGCCGCCACCCCGCCGCGGCGGATGTCCAGGCTGTCGGCGAGGAAGCTCACCGAGATCTTGTCGAGCTGGTCGACGAGCAGGGAGTCGGCGAACCGCCCCTGGAAGGTCAGCAGGTGGTCGGTGGCCACGGAACCGGTCACGAGGATGCGCACCGCGACAGCCTAGAGGACACCCAGGCGTGCGCAGGGCCCGTCATACCTGCTCCTGGCGGAGGTATGACGGGCCCTGCGGGCCGGAGACCCGGCCTGCCGACGGCTCAGCTGAAGGAGTCGCCGCAGGCGCAGCTGCTGCCGGCGTTGGGGTTGTCGATCGTGAAGCCCTGCTTCTCGATGGTGTCGGCGAAGTCGATGGTCGCACCGTCGAGGTAGGGCGCGCTCATCCGGTCGACGACGACCTCGACGCCGTCGAAGTCGCGCACCAGGTCGCCGTCGAGGCTGCGCTCGTCGAAGTAGAGCTGGTAGATCAGGCCGGAGCAGCCGCCGGGCTGCACGCCGACGCGCAGCCGGAGGTCGTCACGCCCCTCCTGCGCGAGAAGGCTCTTGACCTTGGTGGCCGCCACGTCCGTGAGATGCACGCCGTGCGTGCCCTCGGCCGTGGGGGTGGTCGCGGTCTCGGTGGTGGAGTCCTGCAGGCTCATGGCGATGTCCTTCGTGGTTCGGGAGCTTGCCGCGCGGGCGGTCGGCTACGAAGGTCAACCTTCGCACACCCCTGGGTGTTCCCGGGAGTTCCCGGCGGCTGCGCACGGGGCGACCCCGGCCGGGCCGGGCGCAGCCGCCACGCGGGCGAGCCCTGCGCGCGACGGCGAGGCATCCACCAGCGCGGACGGCCGGCGACTACGCCCGTGACCAGGTGCGGGCGACGCGCTCCGCGCGGGCGGCCAGGGTGCCCGCCGGGTCCGCCAACGCCCGCGGCACCTCGCGCAGACCGTCGGCGACGGGATAGATCCCGCTGATCCCGACGGCGGCGGTCTCGCGCCTGCCCACGAGGCTCTGGCCGGGTACGACGACCGCAGGCCGGGCCGCGGCGATCGCCGCCTCCCCCACCGTCGCGACGACCCGACCCCGCAGGCTGGCCCAGTCCAGCCGGCCCTCGCCGGTGACCAGGAGATCGTGGCTCGCCGCGGCCGCCGGCAGGTCGAGCAGGCTCCCGACGAGGGCTCCGGCCGGCACCAGGCGCGCACCGAGCAGGGTCAGGGCCCAGGCGACCCCACCACCGGCTCCGGCGCCGGGCGTCTTGTCCACGCGAACCGGTCGCCCGGTGAGGAGGTCGGTGCGCGGTGGCAGCACCCGACCCGCCTCGGCCACGAGCGCACCGGTCCACGACTCCAGGGCCTGCGCCTGATCCGGCGTCGCCCCGTGCTCCTCGGCCTGCCGGGCAGCAGCCCCCTGCAACCCCAGAAGGGGCAGCTCCTCGGGCGTCGCGACGTGAACCTCGACGTCCACCAGACGTCGCGCCGCCTCTCGGAGCAGGTCCAGCGACCCGGTCTCGACCGCCGGGTGAGCCCGCTCGTCCGGCTCTCCCGCCAACGCCCGCCACAGCCCGAGACCGGCGTCGTGGCAGAGCAGCTCGCGGACGCCCACCACCACGCGGCGAGCCCCGGCGTCGACCGCGGCGGCCACGAGGGCTCCCACGGCGTACGACGTCGTGACGGAGATGTCCCGGCGACCCGGCTCGACCAGGTGCGGACCGCAGGCCTGGGCCGCCTCGACGTACGCCGGCGTCCCGCGCTCCCCCGGCACCAGCAGGACCTCGGCGGGCACCTGCCCGCCCAGGGGGCCCGGCAGGCTGACGAGGGCGGTGCGGGCTCCGGGCAGGCCGGACAGCGCCGCGACGAAGCCCTCGCCGCCGTCGCTGAGCGGCAGGGTCGTCACCTGGTCGGCCGGGGCGGCGCGCAGCCAGCCCTTGGCGAGGGCGTCGGCCGCCTCCCGGGCGGTGAGGGTGCCGCGGTAGGCACCCGGGGCGACGAGGACGCGCACGAGTCAGTCGCGGTCGCCGTGCTCGAGCTCCGAGCCGCCCACCTCGTCCTCGACCTCGTCGTGCCCGAAGGGATCGCGGTCGACGCCCGGCATCCAGGTCAGGCCGGGGACGTTCCAGCCCCGGGCGCGCAGCACCTTCTTGGCCTTGCGGGCCCAGCGCCCCTCGAGCCGGTCGACGTAGAGCGAGCCGTTGAGGTGGTCGTACTCGTGCTGCATGCAGCGGGCGAACCACCCGGTGGCGTCGAACTCCAGCCGGTTGCCGTCGAGGTCCTGGCCGATCACGTGGGCGCGCAGCGGGCGCAGCAGCGGGAAGGCCTCACCGGGGACGGACAGGCAGCCCTCGCTGTCGTCGCGGGGGTCCGGCTCGCCCGAGGGGCGGCCGGAGGTGGTCACCACGGGGTTGATGACGACGCCCCGTGGCGGGACCCCGTCGTCGTTCTGCATGACATAGGTGAAGATCCGCAGCCCCACCCCGATCTGCGGAGCGGCCAGGCCGACGCCGTTGGCCGCGTCCATCGTGTCGTACATGTCCTGCACCAGCTCGCGCAGCCCGGTCCCGAAGTCGGTCACCGGCTCGGCCCGCCGGTGCAGCACGGGTTCGCCATGGATGACGACGGGACGGACGGTCATGGTGGCTCCTTCAGGCGGTATGACGGCCAGGAGAGCCTACCCGCCGCGGGACCCCCGGCCGCGCGCTGCCGTCCAGGCCCGCACCAGGGCGGATAGGCTGTGCCGGTGCTAGGACGTAACAAGACCGGCGGTGCCACGAAGCACGAGCCCTCGTCGAACGAGCAGCTCGAGGCCGAGAATCGGTCCCCGCGACCGGGGGCCAAGAACCGCCCCACCCCCAAGCGTCGCGAGGCCGAGGCCGCGAAGCGCCGCCCGCTCATCGAGACCGACCGCAAGGCCGCCGCCGCCCGCGACCGGGAGCACGCCCGCCAGGAGCGCGCCCGCCAGCACCAGGCGATGATGGCCGGCGAGGAGTGGGCGCTGCTTCCCCGCGACCGGGGTGCGGCCCGGGCGTTCATCCGCGACCACGTCGACGCCCGATGGAACATCGCCGAGTTCACGATGCCCGCGCTGATCGTGGCGATGCTGATGTCGCTGCTCGTCTCCTGGGTCAAGAGCCCCTATCTGGTGCAGGCCGTCATGTTCCTCACCTACGGGGTCATGATCCTCGGCCTGGTCGAGCAGACCATCGTCTACCGGCGCATCAAGCGGCAGTTCCGGACCCACCACCCCGACGAGGAGTGGCCCGCGCGCGCGGGCTTCTACTCCGGGATGCGGGCCTTCCAGCTGCGACCGACCCGGGTGCCGCGACCCCGCGTGCGCCGCGGGCAGTACCCCCGGTGACCTGACGTGCCCTTCACCGAAGGTCGGGCGACCTGGCTCGGGCGTAGGAACCTCCTGCGCGATGTCGTCAGGCAGGAGGTCGTGCGCCGCCAGCTGGAGGTCCACCTCCCGCTGCCGCCCGCCACGGTGCTCGACGTCGGTGCCGGGCAGGGCACGCAGGCCATCCATCTCGCCCGCGCCGGTTACCAGGTCGTCGCGGTGGAGCCCGACGAGCAGACGCGGACGGCCTGCCGATCGGCCCTGGACGCCGAGCCCGACGACGTGCGGGCCCACGTGCGGGTCGTTGACGGCGCCCTGGAGAGCCTGGACTCGCTGCCGCAGATCGCGGGTGAGACCTTCGACGCGGTCCTGTGCCACGGCGTGCTGATGTATCTCGACGACCCCAACCAACCGATCCGGGCCCTCGGCCGACGGGTCGCGGTGGGGGGGCTCGTCTCCCTCGTGACCCGCAACGACGGCGCGCTCGCCTGGCGCTATGTCCTGCGAGGCGACCTGACGGCGGCCCACGAGCTGCTCGACGAGGCGGACCGTGCCAGGTGGGAGCGCCGGGACGCGCGCTACACCAACGAGCTGGGCGTCGAGTGTCGCGCGGACAACCTCGAGCGGCTCGGCGCCTACCTCGGCGGCATCCGCTGCTCCTTGGAGCACTGGTACGGCGTGCGGATCGTCACCGACGGGGTGCCGGTCGACACGGCCGTCCCCGAGGACCCGACAGAGCTGGCCGCCGTGCTCGACCTGGAGGAGCGACTCGGCCGCACCGAGCCCTACCGCCGCCTGGGCACGCTGCTGCACCTGGTCGGACGTCGCGGCGAGGGCCGCGGTCCCCAGCTCTGACCGACCCCGGCCGCGCCCCGCGACCGGGGTCGGCACCGTCACGACCACGCGCCGGCCGGCGCCTCGCCGGGGGCACCGCCCGAGCCACGCGCGCACCCGCTCACAGGTCGGCAAAGGCCAGCGGCTCCCGGGTGACGGCATAGGTCGCGAAGTACATCTTGACGACGCGGTCGTCCCCGTCGCGGACGAGCTCTAGACGCTCCCCCTGCTCGCGGCCCTCCACCGCACGCCACAGGTCGCGGTCGACCTGCTCGTACCTCGTGTCGTCGAGCAGGCCGCGAGAGCCGGGCATCGTCGACCACAGCTGGTCGCCGCGCACCTCGAAGTCCAGCGGGGAGCCCTCGGACCACCAGCGGCCGAGCAGGGGCTCGAGCTCGGCGTCGCGCGTGGCGGGCGTCCACACCGGCGGGGTGGTCGGAGCGTGGGCGACCACCGTGGACAGCAGGTCGGTGGCCAGGGCCAGCGGCGCCGGGCCGGACGTGGCGTTGGCGAACACCACCGCCCCGAGCCGGTCCCGCCCGCGGAACCGCAGCCCGGTGAGGAAGCCCGGCATCGCGCCGCCGTGCCCGGCATACACGCGCTCTCCCCGGCGGACGAGGCCGAAACCGAGACCTTGTCCCTGGGTCCAGTCGTCGGGGTCGGCCATGACGACCGGCATGGTCATCTCGTGCACGGTCTCCGGGGCCAGCACGTCGAAGCGCCCGGGGTCGGAGCAGAAGGCGGCATAACGTCCCAGGTCGGCGACGGTGGACCACAGTCCCCCGAGGGGGGCGGTGGCCCGCAGGTCGATGACCGGCTCGGCCGTGGCGGTCCGGGCGTAGGGGTGGATCTGGTAGCCGTGGGCGCGGGTGTCCTCGTCCGGGGTGAGCCCGGTCCGCGTCATCCCGAGCGGCTCGAGGACCAGCGCGCGGACGGCGGACTCCCACGGCTGCTCCGCGACCTGGGCGAGCACCTGGCCGAGGAGGGCATAGGCGAGGTTGGAGTAGTGGAAGGCCCGGTGCGGCGGGAGCACCCGCTCGACCTGGTCCAGCCCGGCGAGCAGCCCGTCCAGGTCGGGCGCGTCGAAGGTCTCCCACAGGTGACCCGCGGGCTCCCGCTGCAGGCCGGACGAGTGCGACAGCAGCTGGCGCAAGGTCAGGTCGGCCAGCGGCGTCCCGGTGATGACGTCGCCGAGCGCATCGTCCAGCGACAGCTCGCCGCGGTCGCGCAGGGCCAACAGGCAGACCGCGGTGAAGGTCTTGGTCACCGAGCCGATCAGGAACTGCGTGTCGTCGTCGGCGGGTCGCGTCGGACCGAGCCGGGCCGCGCCGACGTGCGCCGACCACACCAGCTCGCCGTCGCGCACCACCCCGGCGCTCACGGCGGGCGAGCGCCACTCGTGCTGGGCCTCGGCGACGGCGTGGTCGAGCCGCAGCCGCAGCTCCTCGGGCAGCTGTGCGACCACGGCTCAGCCCGCCATCGACTGCAGGGACATCGGGCCGTAGACGACCTCGGTGCCACGCATCAGGGTGACCGAGTCGGCGCCGCCGTCCTTGACGACCTGCCACTCCTCGGCGAACCACGCCTCCGCCTCGGCCTGGGACGGGAAGCTCGGGCTGCTCGCCTCGGCGAGGGGCGCACCGGCCGCGTCGAGATAGGTCCAGGTGTAGGCGTCGTCGCTCATGGACGCCACCCTAGCCGCGTCCACCGACATCCTGCCGGGGCAGGGTCACCCCAGCGCCGCGACGTCCCCGATCACCGTGACGGCCGGGGGCACAAGCCCCTCGGGCAGCCCCTCGGAGACCAGGGCTCCGAGCGTGGTGCGCACCGTGCGCATCGACGGCAGCCCGCCGTCCATCACGCAGGCGACCGGGGTCTGGTCGGCGCGCCCGGCGTCGAGCAGGGTCCGGGCTATCGACGGCAGGGTCTGCACGCCCATCAGCACGACGATCGTGGTCCCGGTGCGGGCCAGCGCCTCCCAGTCGACCGTGGACCGGGGGTCCTCGGGGGCGGCGTGACCGCTGACGACGGTGAAGCCCTGGACGGTCCCGCGGTTGGTCACCGGGATGCCGGCCAGCTCGGGGACGGACACCCCCGAGGTCACGCCCGGCACGACCGTGACGGGAACGCCCGCGGCCCGGCAGGCCTCGACCTCCTCGTAGCCGCGCCCGAACACGAACGAGTCGCCGCCCTTGAAGCGCACCACCCGCCGTCCGGCCCGCGCCTCGCGCACGAGGATCGCGTTGATCTCCTCCTGCGGGGTGAACCGCCCGCGCGGGATCTTGGCGACGTCGACGACCTCGACGTGACCGGGCAGCTCGGCGAGCAGTCCCACGGGGGCGAGCCGGTCGGTGACCACCACGTCGGCGGCCAGCAGCTCGGCATAGCCCTGCCGGGTGAGCAGGCCGGGATCACCCGGGCCGCCGCCCACCAGCACGACCGAGCCGTCCCCGGAGCCCCTCGTCCCTCCCCCGCCCGAGCCGGTGTCCACGGTGCGGGCCGGAACCCCTGCCTCCCGGGCCAGGTGCAGCAGGTCCGGCCCGGCGGCGCGCAGCTGCGGGGTGCGGGCGTCGACGACCAGCCGGGCCGACGCCACGAGCTCGGGCTCGGTCACGTCGGCGCCGCGAGCCACCAACCCCCGGTCGACGAGGTCCTCCAGGGCGGGCACCAGCTCGGTGGCCAGGACGGTGACGACGGCCCCGCGCTCGCGCAGCGCGACGACCTCGGCGAGGGCCTCGGCACCCCCGCCGGCGACGAGAGCGGGGACACCGTCCAGGCGCCAGGCGCCGGTCATGCCCGGGCCTCCGCATCCTGCCGGGCCGCGACCTGCGAAGACTCATCCTGCGAAGCCGGGTCCGACGCAGCCGCGTCGTGCTCGCCCGCGGCGTCCTCGTCGAGCTTGCCGCTCACCGCGGCCGACTCGAAGGTCGCGACCTCCCGCAGCATCCGCACCGACATCTGCACGAGCGGGACCGCCAGGACCGCGCCAGAACCCTCGCCGAGGCGCAGGTCGAGGTCGACCAGGGCATCGAGACCGAGGGTGGACAGAGCAGCCAGGATGCCGGGCTCGACCCCGGCGTGGCCGGCGACAAGGTAGTCCACCACGGCCGGGCACAGGGCCTGGGCGACGAGCGCGGCGGAGCAGGCGATGACGCCGTCGAGGACGACGGGGGTCTGCTGGGCTGCGGCCGCGAGCAGGAAGCCGACCATGGCGGCGTGCTCCAGGCCACCCACCTCGGCGAGGGTGCGCAGCGGGTCCTCGGCGCAGGCGCCGGAGCGGGCGAGGGCCCGGTCGATCACGGCGGCCTTGGCCGAGCGCCCGGCCTCGTCCAGGCCCGCGCCGGTGCCGGTCACCTCGTCGGGGGTGCGGCCGGTGAAGACCGAGATCAGGGCGGCGGCCGGGGTCGTGTTGGCGATGCCGACCTCCCCGGCGACGAGGAGCCGGTTGCCCTGGGCGACCAGGTCACGGGCGACGTCGATGCCGACCTCCAGCGCCGCCAGGCACTGCTCGCGGGTCATCGCGGGACCCTCGGTCAGGTCGGCGGTGCCGCGAGCGACCTTGCGGACCAGCAGACCCTTGGTGGGCGGCAGGTCCGCGACGAGACCCACGTCGACCACGTCGACCTCCGCGCCCACCTGGCGGGCGGCGGCGTTGACGACGGCGCCACCCATGGCGATGCCGGCCGCCATCTGCACGGATACCTCCTGCGGCCACGGCGACACGCCCTGGGCGTGGACCCCGTGGTCACCGGCGAAGACCGCGACCGCGACGGGCGACGGCACCGGCGGGGGCCACTCGGCATACGCCGCCGCCAGGCGCTCGCCCGTGGACTCGAGCAGACCCATCGCCCCGGCCGGCTTGACCAGCTGGGCCTGGTGGGCCTGGGCCTGGGCCAGCACCTCGGCGGAGGCGGGTCGGACGGCGGCGACGGTCTCGTCGAGCAGGGACACGGTGACTCCTCCTGGGAGCGTGCGGGTGGACCAGGTCTCGTCGTGCACGGCCCAGGACAGCGGGCGGCGACGAGCCCACCCCGAGGTCTGCAGCTCGGGCGCGGGCGGGAACTCGCTGACGTGGCCGACGCACAGGTAGGCCACGACCTCGAGGTGCTCGGGCAGGCCCAGCTCGCGGGCCAGCTCGGTGGGGTCGAAGAAGCTCACCCAGCCGACGCCGAGCCCCTCGGCACGGGCGGCGAGCCAGAGGTTCTGCACGGCGGTCGCCGTGGAGAAGCTCGTCATGCGGGGGTCGGCGTGCCGACCGATGGTGTGCGGGCCCCCGCGCGTGGGGTCGCAGGTGATGACCACGTTGAGCGGGGTCTGCAGGATCGCCTCGATCTTGAGGCCGTCGAACATCCGCTGCCGCGGGCTCGGCAGGCTCGCCGCGAACTCGTCCCGCTGACGGGCGGCCAGCCGCTGCACGCGGCGCCGGGTCTCCTCGTCGCGCACCAGCAGGAAGTCCCACGGCTGGCTGAAGCCCACGCTCGGCGCCTGGTGCGCCGCGGCGAGCACCCGGGTCAGCACCTCGTCGTCGATCGGGTCCATGGTGAACGTCGAGCGGATGTCGCGCCGCTCGCGGATGACGTCGTAGACCGCGGCGCGGCGGTCCTCGTCGAAGGCGTGCCGGTCCCTGGCCTGGCCGGGGGCCCCTTGCGCGGCAGGGGTATGCCGGTCGGGGCGGTCCGCGGCGTCGGACGGTGCGGTGGTCGGGTGGTCGAGGCTCATGGCCGGGGCTCCTGCAGGATCGTGCGGATGCCGTCCGCCAGCTCCGCGACCTGCTCCGGGTCGCGGGCGGCGATCCGGATCCAGGTCGGGTCGAGGCCCCGGAAGGTGTCGGCCCGGCGGACGGCGATGCCGTGCTCGTCGCGCAGACGCTCCCGGAGCTGCTCGGCGTGGGGATGGTGGGCGAGGACGAAGGGCCCGTCGGGGTCGACGGGGACGCGCAGCCCGAGCTCGCGCAGCGTCGCGGCGAGGTGGGCGGCGTTGCGGCCCAGCCGCTCCCGCTGGGCCTCGCGGAAGGCGCGCCCCTGCGGCGTGCACACGGCGAGGACGGCGGCCAGCGCCAGGGAGTTGACCGACCAGTGCACCTGCCGCTCGGCGAGGAGGGCCACCAGGGGCGCGGGCCCCACGAGACAGCCCGCCCGCACCCCGGCGAGGCCGTAGGTCTTGGTGAGGCTGCCGGTGACCAGCACGGCCCGCTCCCCCGGCCGGTCCGCGACGGCCTCGGCCACCACGGTCTGGGCCGGGTCGGTGGACACGTCGAGGAAGGCCTCGTCGACGAGCAGCACCCGGTCGTCCGGCGTGGTGGCCGGGTCGACGAGGCCGAGCAGCTCGGCGCGCGGGTGCAACCGCGAGGTGGGGTTGGTGGGGTTGCCGACGACGACCAGGTCGGCGTCGGGGTGCCGGTCGCCCAGCAGGGCGGCGTCCAGGGTCCACCCGGTGCCCTCGTCCAGCGCGTGCCAGGCGGGGGCCGCGCCCGCAGCCACCAGCTCGAGCCCGGGCTCGGTGAACTGCGGCTCCACCACGACCGGCCTGCGCCAGCGGCGCAGCCGCGCCACGAGCTGGAAGGCCTCGGCCGAGCCGTTGGTCAGCAGCAGGCACTCCGCGGGGACCCCGAGGTCCTCGGCCAGCGCCGCGTTGGCCGAGGCCGGGTCCGGGTATGCCGACAGGCGGGCGACCTCACGCCCGATCGCCTCCGCGACGAAGGCCGGCGGCTCCGGCACCGCGACGTTGACGGCCAGGTCGAGCCGGGCGCCGCGCGCGTCCACGTCACCGTGGTGGGCGAGCGCCGCCTGCTCGGTCCGGGCCGTCGTCATCGTCCGGTCACCGCCGACACGAAGGCCCGGGCCAGCGCGGGCTGACCGGCCCAGTGCACGTGCAGGTAGCTCGCGTGCACCTGCCCCTGGACCACGCCCTCCGCGACGGACCCGCCGTCCCGGGAGGTCCACGCCCAGGCGGGCTGGTGGTCCCCGTCGACGCGGGTGATGCGGGTGCGGTGGAACTCGTGGCCGGTCACGCGGGTGCCCGCGGGTGCCAGCACCGAGTCGCTGAGCGCCACCGCCGAGCGGTAGCCCAGAGAGAGGCGCGACCCGAACTCCGCGTGGGTGGGCAGGACCCCGGCCATGCGGTGGCCGTCGAGGGTCTGCCCGAGGTAGAGGAGCCCGGCGCACTCGCCGCTGACCGGTGCGCCCGCCTCGGCGAGCTCCCGGATGGACGTGAGCAGGGAGGTGTTGGCCGCCAGCTCGGTCGCGTGCACCTCGGGGAAGCCGCCGCCCACGACGAGGCCGCCCACGCCCTCGGGCAGCTCGGGGTCGAGCAGGGGGTCCACGACGACGGGCTCCAGGCCCGCGGCGGCCAGCAGCTCGGTCGTCTCGGCATACGCGAAGGTGAAGGCCCGACCACCCGCGACGGCGACGCGACCGCGGGCCCCGGGCTGCGCGCAGGCCAGGTCGCCGAGCTCGGCCTCCGGCGACCAGGGCTCGCCGGCCAGGTCTGGCGCCTGCCGGGCGACGGCGAGCAGCTCGTCGAGGTCGACGTGGGCCTCGACCATGTCGGCGAGGGCGTCCACGGCGGCCTGGGCCTCGGGCGAGCGCTCGGCGGCGGGGACGAGCCCGAGGTGGCGGGAGGGCACGACGACCGAGGGCACCCGGGGCACGCAGCCGACCACGGGGATGCCGGTCTCCTCGATCCCCTGGCGGGCCTCGGCCTCGTGGCGGGGGGAGGCGATGTTGTTGAGGATGACCCCGGCGATCCGCACCTGGGGGTCGAAACGGCTGAAGCCCAGCACGGTCGCGCCGACCGAGCGGGAGGTGTGCGCGCCGTCCACGACCAGCACCACGGGTGAGGCGGTGAGGGTGGCGATGTGCGCGGTGGAGGCGAAGCCGCGCCCGCCCAGCTGCCCGTCGAAGAGCCCCATGACGCCCTCGATCACCGCGACGTCGGCGGGGCTCGGCGTGAGGGCGCCGTGCAGCAGCAGCGGGACGACCCGGTCGACGCCCTGCAGGTGGGGGTCGAGGTTGCGCCCCACGCGGCCGCAGGCGGCCGCGTGGTAGCCGGGGTCGATGTAGTCCGGCCCCACCTTGTGCGGCGACACCTGCACGCCCCGTCGCGCGAGCGCGGCGAGGATGCCGGTGGTCAGCATGGTCTTGCCGCTCCCCGATCCGGGGGCGGCGATCACCAGGCGGGGCAGGGTGGTCATCGGCCGGTCACCACTCGATCCCTCGCTGACCCTTCTGGCCGGTGTCCATGGGGTGCTTGATCTTGGTCATCTCGGTGACCAGGTCGGCCACCTCGATCAGGCGCGGGTCGGCGTCGCGGCCGGTGATGATCACGTGCTGGCGCCCAGGACGGGTCCGCAGGGTCTCGACGACCTCGTCGACGTCCACCCAGCCCCACTTCAGGGGATAGGTGAACTCGTCGAGGACGTAGAGGTCGTGCTCCTCGGCGGCGAGGCGGCGCTGGATCTCGCGCCAGCCGTCGAGGGCGTCGCGGGCGTGGTCCTCCTCGGAGCCTGCCTTGCGGGACCAGGACCAGCCCTCGCCCATCTTGTGCCACTCGACCGGGCCCCCCTCGCCGGTCTCCTCGTGCAGCCGGCCCAGGGTCTTGAACGCGGTCTCCTCACCGACCTTCCACTTGGCGCTCTTGACGAACTGGAAGACCCCGATGCGCCAGCCCTGGTTCCAGCCGCGCAGGGCCAGCCCGAAGGCGGCGGTGGACTTGCCCTTGTTGACCCCGGTGTGGACGATCACGAGCGGCCGGTTGCGGCGCTGCCGGGTGGTGAGACCGTCGTCGGGAACGGACGCGGGGACTCCCTGAGGCATCAGGCCACGCTCCTTGTCTGCGGTGAGGTCCGGGTAGGGCGGTCGGTGCGGGTGGGCTCGGTGCGGGAGCGGACAGCCCCGGACAGCTGCTCGGCGGCGAGGCCGCCCAGGTCGAGCAGCTCGGCCCCGAGGTGAGCCGCGAGGTCGCGGGCGAGCCCGAGCCGGAAGCCCGCGCGGGACTGCTCGCAGTCGACGACCACGCTCGCCACCCCGGTGTGGGCGATGCCCTCGGCGACCCGGTGGGCGCGCGGGAGGGCCTGGCGGCCGCCGGCGCTGGCGCGGCCATCGGTGAGCACGACGAGCAGGGCCCGGCGGTGCGGGTCCTTGGCGCGCTCGCGCAGCACCACGTCGTAGGCGCTCTGCAGGCCCTCGGCGAGCGGAGTGCGGCCACCGGTGGGCACCTGGGCGAGCAGTCGCTCGGCGAGCTCGACGCTGGTGGTGGGCGGCAGCACGAGGGTCGCCCGCTTGCCGGCGAAGGTCACGACGGCGACCTTGTCCCGGCGCTGGTAGGCGTCGAGGAGCAGCGAGACGCAGGCGGTCTTGACCTCGCGGACGCGCTCGCGGGCGCCCATGGAGCCGGACGTGTCCACGACGAAGACGACGAGGTTGCCCTCCTTGCCGCGGCGGACGCTGCGGCGCAGGTCCTGGGCGGTGACCCGCAGGTCGCGGCCGGGGGTGCGGTGGGCGTGGTCGGCCTCGTCGCCCGCGGCGCGCCGGGCCGCGGCGAGCACGGTGGCGGTCGCGGACAGGCCCTGGCCCCGCGGGTCGTCGGGCAGCACCGCGCGGACGTGGCGGCCGGTGCTGGTGTCGGCGGTGGAGCGGCGCCCGGCCACGCCGGTGCCGGCGGTGGGCAGGGACAGCAGCCGGGTGCGATAGGCGCCCCCCGCCCGCTCCCCCGTCGTGCCGCGGGCGGGAGCCTGGACCGGGGGCTGCTCCGGCTGATCGGGCTGCGGCGGCTCGGTCGGGGTCTCCCCCTCCCCGTCCGGGTCAGGGGTCTCCTGCGGTGCCGGGGCGTCGCTGCCCCCGCCCTGCGGCCCGTCCGGGCCCTGCGGCGGGGTGGGGTCGTCGTCGGGGTCGTCCGGGCCGCGCTCGTCGGACCCCTGGTCCTTCGGCAGGGTCTCCTCGATGATGTCCTCGAGGTCGTGGTCGGCCGCGTCGTCGAAGGGATTGCGCCGCTTGCGGTGCGGCAGCGCGAGCCGGGCGGCCACGCGCACGTCCTCGGCGGTGACCTGCTCGCGGCCGGACCAGGCGGCGTGCGCCACGGCGGTCCGGGCGGTCACCAGGTCCCCGCGCATCCCGTCCACGTCGAAGGCCGCACAGATCGTGGCGATCTGCTCGATCCCCGCGTCGGTAAGCACGACCCGCGGCAGCCGCTCCTGGGCGGCGGCGATGCGGGCGGCCAGGGCGTTCTCCGGCTCGGCATACCGCTGCCGGAAGGCCTCCGGCGAGTCCTCGTAGGCCATCCGGCGCCGCACGACCTCGACCCGCACCTGCGGGTCGCGCGAGGCGGTCACGTCCACGGCCAGGCCGAAGCGGTCGAGCAGCTGCGGGCGCAGCTCGCCCTCCTCGGGGTTCATGGTGCCGACCAGCACGAAGCGGGCGGCGTGCTGCACCGAGACGCCCTCGCGCTCGATCCGGGCCCGGCCCATCGCCGCGGAGTCCAGCAGGGTGTCGACCAGGTGGTCGGGCAGCAGGTTGACCTCGTCGACGTAGAGCACCCCGCGGTGCGCCTGCGCGAGCAGACCCGGGTCGAAGGCCACCTGGCCGCTCGACAGCAGCCGGTCCAGGTGCAGCGACCCGACGACGCGGTCCTCGGAGGCCCCGACGGGCAGCTCGACGAGGCGGACCGGCCGGGTGGCGGCCGCGGCGGTGTGCCGGGCGGCGTCGGGGCAGGTCGGGTCCGGGGACGCCGGGTCGCAGGAGAAGCGGTCGCCCGCGACCACGGCCACCGGCGGCAGCACCGTGGCCAGGGCCCGGACCATGGTGGACTTGGCGGTGCCCTTCTCGCCGCGGACGAGCACGCCGCCGATGGCCGGAGAGACCGCGGACAGGCACAGCGCCAGGCCCATGTCGTCCATACCGACGATCGCGGTGAAGGGGAACTCCACGGGCGCCCCCGGGCGGTCGACGACGGTCGTCCCCGCGTCGCCCCCCGCGGCCGGGCCCCAGGTGGTCGGCTCAGTCATCGTCGCCCTCCAGGTCGCCCTCGGCGTCGAGGTAGGCCGCGCGCAGCTCGGCGAGCACCTCCGGGTCGGGCTCGGCCCACATCCCGCGCTCGACCGCCTCCAGCAGCCGCTCGGCCATGCCGTGCAAGGCCCAGGGGTTGGCCTGCGCCAGGAACTCGCGGTTGGTCTCGTCGAGGACGTACTCCTTGGTGAGCCGGTCGTACATCCAGTCGGCGACCACCCCGGTGGTGGCGTCGTAGCCGAAGAGGTAGTCCACCGTCGCCGCCATCTCGAAGGCGCCCTTGTAGCCGTGCTGCCGCATCGCCGACATCCACTTGGGGTTGACCACGCGGGCGCGGAAGACCCGGGAGGTCTCCTCGACGAGCGTGCGGGTCGCGACGTGGTCCGGCCGGGTCGAGTCGCCGATGTAGGCCTCCGGTGCCTCCCCCGTGAGCGAGCGCACCGCGGCCACCATCCCGCCGTGGTACTGGAAGTAGTCGTCGCTGTCGGCGATGTCGTGCTCGCGGGTGTCGATGTTCTTGGCCGCCACCCGGATCCGGCGGTAGGCCGTGCGCATCTCGTCGCGGGCGGGCACCCCGGCCAGGTCACGACCGTAGGCATAGCCGCCCCACACCTCGTAGACCTCGGCGAGGTCGGCGTCGGTGCGCCAGTCGCGGGAGTCGATGAGCTGCAGCAGGCCCGCGCCGTAGGTCCCGGGGCGGGACCCGAAGATGCGTGTGGTGGCCTTGCGCTCCTCGGTGCCCTCGGCCAGGTCGGCCTGCACGTGGGCGCGGACGAAGTTCTGGTCGGCGGGCTCGTCGAGGGAGGCGGCCAGCCGGACCGCGTCGTCGAGCAGGGCGGTGGCGTGCGGGAAGGCGTCGCGGAAGAAGCCGGAGATGCGCAGGGTCACGTCCACGCGCGGCCGCCCGAGCTCGGTCAGCGGCACCGGCTCCAGGGAGGTGATCCGGCGGGACGCGTCGTCCCACACCGGGCGGATCCCCATGAGCGCCAGGGCCTCGCCGATGTCGTCTCCGGAGGTGCGCATCGCCGAGGTCCCCCACAGCGACAGTCCGACGCTGGCCGGGAACTCGCCCTTGTCCTCCTGGTAGCGGCGCACCAGGGACTCGGCCAGACCCACGCCGGTCTCGTAGGCCAGCCGGCTCGGGATGGCGCGCGGGTCGACGGAGTAGAAGTTGCGCCCCGTCGGCAGCACGTTGACCAGGCCGCGCAGGGGCGACCCGGAGGGGCCGGAGGGGATGAACCGCCCGTCCAGGGCCCGGAGCACGGCGTCGACCTCGTGGGCGGTGCCGGCCAGGCGCGGGACGACCTCCGCGCAGGCGAAGGCCAGCACGGACCGCAGGGCCTCGAGGTCGGCGTCCGGGGGCAGCTCGGTCCGGGCGATGACCTCGTCGACCTGGTCCCGGTCCCAGCCGCGCTCCTCGAGCGCCTCCACCAGGACCCGGGCGTGGGCCTCCACGGCGTCGGTCTCGCCGCGCTTGCGGGCGCCCTCGTCGAGCCCGAGGGCGGTGCGCAGGCCAGGCAGGGCCCGGTCGCCGCCCCAGATCTGGGTGGCCTGCAGCATCGCGAGCACCAGCGACACCCGCGCCTCGCCGGTGGGCTCCAGGCCCAGCACGTGCAGGCCGCCGCGGATCTGCACGTCCTTGATCTCGCACAGCCAGCCGTCGATGTGCAGGACCAGGTCGTCGAAGGCCTCGTCGTCGTCCAGGTCCACGCGACCTGTCAGGCCGAGGTCGTGGTCCAGCCGGGCGGCCTGCAGCAGGGTCCAGATCTGCTGGCGCACCGCGGGAGCCTTGGCCGGGTCCATGGCGCTGACCATGGCGTACTCGTCGAGCAGCTGCTCCAGACGCGCGATGTCGCCGTAGGAGTCCGCCCGGGTCATCGGCGGCACCAGGTGGTCGACGAGGGTGGCGTGGGCCCGGCGCTTGGCCTGGGTGCCCTCGCCCGGGTCGTTGACCAGGAAGGGATAGACCAGCGGCAGGTTGCCGAGGATCGCGTCGGGGGCGCAGTCCGCGGCCATCGCGGCGCCCTTGCCGGGCAGCCACTCCAGGTTGCCGTGCTTGCCGACGTGCACGATCGCGTGCGCCCCGAAGCCGCCGTCCTCGCGGTCCGCCTCGAGCCAGCGGTAGGCCCCGACGTAGTGGTGGGAGGGCGCGAGGTCGGGGTCGTGGTAGATCGCGATCGGGTTCTCCCCGAAGCCGCGGGGCGGCTGCACGAGGATCACGACGTTGCCGGCCTGGAGCCCGGCATACACCAGGTCGCCGGTCTCGCCGCGGCCCGCCCGCGAGCCGTCGAGGTACATCTCGCCGGGGGCCGGACCCCACTTCTCCTCGATCTCGGCGCGCAGCGCCGGGTCGACCTTCTCGAACCACCGGACGTAGTCGGCGCCCTTGACCCGCAAGGGATTGGCCGCGAGCTCGTCCTCGGTGAGCCAGGCCTGGTCGTAGCCGCCGCGGGCGATGATCGCGTGGATCAGCTCGTCGCCGTCTCCGGACTCCAGGCCGGGCAGCGCGCCCTCCCCGGACGTCGGGCCCACGTCGTAGCCCGCCTCGTGCAGCGCCCGCAGCATCGCCAGGGTCGACGCGGGCGTGTCCAGGCCGACGGCGTTGCCGATCCGGGCGTGCTTCGTGGGGTATGCCGACAGGACCAGCGCGATCCGCCGCTCGCCCACCGGGACGTGCCGCAGCCGGGCGTGGGCGTGGGCGATCCCCGCGACCCGGCGGCAGCGCTCGGCGTCCGCGACGTAGACGGGCAGCCCGTCCTCGTCGATCTCCTTGAAGGAGAAGGGCACCGAGATCAGGCGGCCGTCGAACTCCGGCACCGCCACCTGGGTCGCCGAGTCCAGCGGCGTCGTGCCGTCGTCGTTGGCGAGCCACTCCTCCCGGGAGGAGGTCAGGCACAGGCCCTGGATGATCGGGACGTCGAGGTCGGCGAGGGCACCGGCGTCCCAGGCGCCCTCGTCGCCACCGGCCTGCGCGGCCGCCGGGGTCGAGCCGCCCGCGGCGAGCACGGTGGTGATCACGGCGTCGGCCTGGCGCAGCGTGGCCATCAGCTCGGGCTCGGGGGTGCGCAGGGACGCGACGTAGAGCGGCAGCGGCCGGGCGCCGGCGGCGTCGAGGGCGTCGCACAGGTCGGTGACGAACTGCGTGTTCCCGCTCATGTGGTGGGCGCGGTAGTACAGCACCGCCACGCACGGGCGGTCGTCGGTCTCGGCATACCCCCAGGCCCGGCAGGTCGAGACCCCGCACTGGGAGCGGTCGGCGGCCGGGATCGCCGCGCAGGCACCGGTGCAGCCCAGGGAGCCCCAGGCGGGGGCCGCGGCAGGCTGGGCGAAACCGTGACCGGTGAGGAGCACGGTGTCGGACAGGAAGGCCGCGAGCTCGGCGAGGTTGGTGGCGCCGCCGTGCGCGAGGTAGGCGTGCGCCTGGGCCGCCACCCCGGCGGGGACCGTGGAGATGGACATGAGCTCGGCGTCCGGGGCCTGCTCGCCGGTGAGCACGACGACCGGGCGGGGGCCGGCCAGGAGCCGGTGCAGGCCGTCCTCCCAGGCGCGCCGCCCACCGAGCAGCCGCACCACGACCAGGTCGGTGCCCTCGACGAAGGCGTCGAGCTCGTCCAGGGGCAGGCGGGCCGGGTTGGCGTGCCGCCAGTCCACGGGGCCCTCGGCGGCGCGCGCGCTGCGCAGGTCGGTGTCCGACGTCGACAGCAGAGCCAGGGTCACGTCATGGTCCTCTCCCGGGTGTCCTCGCCCGTGGGTGGCGTCGACGGCGGGAGTTCCTGGCTCGCGAGCCGGGAGCTCGCACACAGTGGCGGGACCGCGCCGGACTTGCACCGGCTTCCTCCGCTGAGGCCGTCAGCGATGGTCGAGGCGGGTGCCCCGACCGAGCGGACTCTAGCAGCCACCTGCGACGTCCCAGGGGTCGTGGTCAGGCCTCCGGTTGACCCGCCCCCGAGCGCAGGCCTGTCACACCGCGTCACTAGGCTCGGAGCCATGACCACGCCTGCCACCTTCGTCCCCCCGGTCCTCGAGCGTCACGCCGTCCCCGACAAGTGTCCAGGCGCCCTGCGCATGTTCGAGGCGTCGGACGGCAAGATCGCCCGGGTGCGTCTGGCGGGCAGCCCGCTGACGGCAGGGCAGGCCGAGGCGATCGGCGAGATGGCGGACACGCTGGGTGACGGCCACGTGCTCTTCACCACCCGTGCCAACGTGCAGCTGCGGGGCCTGACCGAGGAGGCGGCGCAGACCTTCGCCACGCGGGTGACCGAGCTCGGGCTGCTGCCCTCCGCGACCCACGAGCGGACGCGCAACGTCGTCGTCAGTCCCCTGACCGGGCTCGGGGACGAGCACCCCGACGTGACCCCGGTGGCCCATGCGCTGGACGCCGCGATCCAGGCCTCCCCGGCGCTCGCCGGGCTGGCCGGCCGCTTCCTGGTCGGCCTGGACGACGGCGACGGCTTCCTCGCCGCCCTGCCCCTGGACCTCACCGCGCAGGTCCGCGGCGACCAGGTCGTCTGCGCGCTCGGCACCCACGAGGACGACCAGGTGTATGCCGTGGGCGCGCTCGCCGAGCCCACGGCCGTCGCCGGGCTCCTGGCCCGGATCTGCGAGACCTGGCTGGAGGTCAAGGCCGCCCGCGGCGAGGAGGTCTGGAACGTCGACGACCTGTCCGCGGCCGGGCGGACCGAGCTGCACGAGCGGGTGGGCCGGCTGACCGCTCGCGCCGACGGACGCGTCGAGCGCGCCACCCGCCAGCCCCGGCTCACCGGGGTCGTCGCCGAGCAGGGCGACGGTACCGTCACCGTCGCAGCCAAGGCGCCGCTCGCGGCGATCGGCTCCCAGGGCTGGCGACTCGCCGCGGCCGTGGCCCGCGGCGCCGCCGACCAGATCAGGGTCACCCCCTGGCACGCGATCGTCGTCCCCGGGGTCCCGGCCGACCGCGCCGCCGAGGTGCTGACCGCCCTGGGCGAGGCGGGCTGGGCGGTCGATCCCGCGTCGCCGTGGCTGGACGTGCACGCCTGCACCGGCCTGCCGCAGTGCGTCCGCTCCCACGCCGACGTGCAGGAGCACGCCCGCGCCCTCGTCGACGCCCAGCACGGCGCCCTGCCCGGGCTGCCCGTCATGCTGTCCGGCTGCGGGCGCCAGTGCGGCCACCCCTCGACCCCGCACCACGCCTTCGTCGCGCAGGGGACCGAGGACTACTCGGCCTTCCTGCACGACGGGTCGCACGAGCCCCAGGAGTCGCCCGTGCGTGAGATGGTCTCCCCCGGGCAGATCCACGCCCTGATCACCACCACCGGGAGCAACGCGTGACGCAGGACTACATCAAGGACGGCGCCGAGATCTATCGGCAGTCCTTCGCGACCATCCGCCGCGAGGCCGACCTGTCCGGCCTGCCCGACGACATCGCCTACGTCGCGGCCCGGATGGTCCACGCGTGCGGGCAGATCGACCTGGTGGACGACCTGGCCTACTCCCCCGACGTGGTCCGCAGGGCCCGTGCCGCGCTGCAGGCCGGCGCCCCGATCCTGTGCGACGCCCACATGGTCGCCTCCGGGGTCACCCGCACCCGCCTGCCCGCCGACAACGAGGTGATCTGCCTGCTGCGCGACGAGCGGGTCCCCGCGCTGGCCAGGCAGATCGGCAACACCCGCTCCGCCGCCGCCCTCGACCTGTGGGGCGACCGGCTGGACGGCGCGGTCGTCGCCATCGGCAACGCCCCGACCGCCCTGTTCCACCTGCTGGACCTGCTGGAGCAGACCTCGGCGCGCCCCGCCGCGGTCGTCGGCATACCGGTCGGCTTCATCGGTGCCGCCGAGTCCAAGGTCGCCCTGGCCGACAACACCCTCGGCCTGGACTACCTCGTGGTCCACGGCCGACGCGGCGGCTCGGCCATCACCTGCGGCGCGCTCAACGCGATCGCCAGCGAGGTCGAGTGATGACCGGCCGGCTGATCGGCGTCGGCCTCGGCCCCGGTGACCCGGAGCTGCTGACGCTCAAGGCGATCCGCGCGATCGAGGCGGCCGACGTGGTGGCCTACCACGCGGCCCGGCACGGGCGGTCCACCGCCCGCAAGATCGCGGACCCCTACCTGCGCGAGGGTGTGCTCGAGGAGCTGCTCGTCTATCCCGCGACCACCGAGGACGTCAGCGACTACGACGCGCTGCTGGATGCTTTCTACGAGCAGTGCCGCGACCGGCTCGCGGCCCACCTGGACGCCGGACGCACCGTGGCCGTCATCTCGCTCGGCGACCCGATGACCTACTCCTCCTACCAGCACCTGCACCAACGGCTGGCCGGGTCCTACGACACGACGGTCATCCCTGGCGTCACCTCGATCACGGCCGCCGCCGCCGCGGCCGGGGTGCCCCTGGTGGAGGACACCGAGCTGCTCACCGTCATCCCCGGCACCCTGTCGGCGGACGAGCTCGACGCCGCGATCGCGGGCACCGACACCGCGGTGATCATGAAGCTCGGCCGCACCTTCGCCGGGGTGCGCGCCGCCCTGGAGCGGTGCGGCCGCCTCGACGACGCGGTCTACGTCGAGCGGGCCACCATGGAGCGGGAGCGTCACCTCCCCGCGCGGGACGTGGACCCCGAGCAGGTGCCGTACTTCTCGGTCGTGCTGCTCCCCTCCCGGATGGGACGCCGGCCCGCTCCCCTGCCCCCCGTCGGCGCGGACGTGCCGCTCGGCTCGGTCACCGTGGTCGGCACCGGCCCGGCCGGAGCCCCCTGGCAGACCCCCGAGGTGCGCGGTGTGCTCGCCACCGCGACGGACCTCGTCGGCTACGTCACGTACGTCGACCGGGTGCCGGTGCGGCCCTGGCAGGTGCGCCACAACTCCGACAACAAGGTCGAGTCCGAGCGGGCGGCCTTCGCCCTGGACCTGGCCCGGCGCGGTCGCCGCGTCGTCGTGGTCTCCTCCGGCGACCCCGGCGTCTTCGCGATGGCCACCGCCGTCCTGGAGGTCGCCTCCGAGGAGGGCTACCAGGACATCCCGGTCCGCGTCTGCCCCGGTATGACGGCCGCTCACGCGGCGGCGGCTCGCGCGGGCGCTCCGCTCGGGCACGACTACGCCACCATCTCCTTGTCCGACCGGCTGAAGCCCTGGTCGATCATCTCCGAGCGCGTGCGGGCCGCCCTCGCGGCCGACCTGGTCGTGGCGATCTACAACCCCGCCTCCCGCTCGCGCCGCGACCAGGTGGTCCGGCTCAAGGAGCTCGCCCTGTCGCTGCGCCCGGCGTCCACGCCCGTCGTGGTGGCCCGGGACGTGGGCGGCCCCACCGAGCAGGTGCGTGTGATGCGGCTCGCCGACCTCCCGACGGACGAGGTCGACATGCGCACGCTGCTGCTCATCGGGTCCTCGCAGACCCAGCTGGTGGAGCGCCGTCCCGGCGGGGAGCCCCAGGTCGTGGCCTGGACCCCGCGCCGCTACCCCGACTGAGCAGCTGCCTCCCGCCCCTCCTCGACCCGGTCGGGGAGGGGCAGGGCGCAGACCTGTGCACCGGCGCCGCGTGGCGCGGCCGAGCACACCCGGACAGCAGCCGCGCGGACCGCGCACGAGATGGTGCCGCCTGCCGGTCGCTGCCGGAGACCACCCGAGCCACCAGCGAGGCGGTCGAGGGGCGGACCGTCGACGGAGGACAGGATGGGCTCATGACGAACCACGACACGCCCTGGCCCCCGACGTCGGCCGAGCACTGGGACGAGAGGTATTCCGGCGGCCAGGTGTGGAGCGGCGCCCCCAACGAGGCCGTCGTGGCCGAGGTCGCGGACCTTCCTCCCGGCCGGGCGCTCGACGTGGGGTGCGGCGAGGGGGCCGACGCCTGCTGGCTGGCCGCCCGCGGCTGGCGGGTCACGGCGCTGGACATCTTCCGGCACGCCGTGGCCCGGACGTGCGAGTCCGCTGCGCGGGAGGGGCACCAGATCACCGGGGTCGTGGCGCCCTTCGTCGAGGCGGACCTGGCGCCGGGCTCCTTCGACCTGGTCAGCGCGATGTACCCGGTGCTCGTCCGGGCCGCCGGTCGGGTGGCCGAGCGGAGGCTGGTCGACCTGGTGGCGCCGGGCGGCACCCTGCTGGTGGTGCACCACGACCTGTCGGAGGCCGAGGGGCACGGGCACGGCCACGGCCCGGCCGCCGACGGCGCGGACGGGCAGCGGCCCTTCGGACCCGGGCGACTACGTGATGCCCGCCGACGTGGCGGCCGTCCTGGACGGCTCCTTCGAGGTGCTGGTCGACGAGCGACGAGCTCGCCATGTCACCACGGGCGCCGGCGCGGGGCACGCCTGGGACCTGGTCCTGCGGGCCCGGCGCCGCTGACCTGGGAGCGCCGCTCAGCGCAGCGGCGCGTCGTCCCAGCGGCGAACGACGGGGACCACGGCGGCGCGCGTGCCGTCGGGGACCACCGCGGCGAAGGGGTGCCCGTCTTCCAGCGGGGTGACCCACAGCTGGTCGCCGAAGGACACCCCACGTGGCAGGTGGCCGGGGAGCCAGACCCGCCCGTCCTCGTCGCGCAGGATCCTCTTGCCCGAGGGCACGAGCTGCTGGTACGTCACGGGGACGACCTGGTCGAGGGGCACGCCGCGCAGCCTGCGCCGACGCGGCAGCACCTCGAACCACGCGGCCAGGCCCAGACCCAGCAGACCCAGACCGACGAGCAGCGCGACGGCGACATAGGCCTCACGTTCGCCCCGGACCAGGTCGGCGACGGCCCGGGAGACGATGAAACCGCCCCAGGCGGCCCACAGCAGATCGGCTCCTCGGCGGGCGCGCGGCGGCCGGCGGCGCAGCACCTCGAGCGCTTGTTCCTGGGTCAGGGTCAGGGTCGCCATGGTCAGCGCTGCTCCAGCGGCTTGGTGAACGGGAACGCCAGCGTGGATCGGATGTTGGTGCCGGTCAGCATCATCACCAGGCGGTCCACGCCGATCCCGAGTCCGCCGGTGGGCGGCATGGCGTGCTCCAGCGCGGTGAGGAAGCCCTCGTCGATCTCCATCGCCTCCGGGTCTCCCGCCGCCGCCTTGAACGACTGGTCGGTGAGGCGCTGGCGCTGGTCGACCGGATCCACGAGCTCGCTGTAGGCCGTGCCGATCTCCGCCCCGAAGGCCACGAGGTCCCAGCGCTCGGACAGGGTCGGGTCGCTGCGGTGGGTGCGGGTGAGCGGCGAGGTCTCCAGCGGGAAGTCGGTGTAGAAGGTGGGGAAGGTGGTCTGCCTCTCGACCAGCTCGTCGTACAGCTCCACCACCAGCTCGCCAGCCGTCATGGCGGAGGTGACGTGGATGCCGTGCTGCCGGGCCACCTCGACGACCTCCTCCCGCGACGACCTCGAGGTGAGGGTGACGCCGGCGGCCCGGGACACGCCCTCGTGCACGGTGATCACCGGCCAGGGGCCGTCGAGGCGGATCCGCTCGCCGTGGCCGTCCGCGGTGGGCCGCACGGCGACCGGCTCGCCGTGGACGGCCTCGGCGACCTCGATGATCAGCTCGCGGGTCAGCTCGCGCATGGTGGTGTAGTCCCCGTGCGCGGCGTAGGCCTCGACGGAGGTGAACTCGGGGTTGTGCGTCGCGTCGGCGCCTTCGTTGCGGAAGTTGCGGTTGAGCTCGAAGATCCGGTCCAGCCCGCCGACGCACAGGTGCTTGAGGAAGAGCTCCGGCGCGATGCGCAGGTAGAGGTCGGCGTCGTAGGCGTTGATGTGGGTCCGGAAGGGCCGGGCACTCGCCCCGCCGTGCACCGCCTGCAGCATGGGCGTCTCGACCTCCATGTAGCCGCGCTGGGTGAACGAGTGCCGGATCGCGGCGACCGCCCGGGAGCGGGCGTGCATCATCCACGACGCCTCGGGGTTGACGATCAGGTCCAGGTAGCGCTGGCGCATCCGCGCCTCGGGGTTGGTGAAGCTGCCCGGGCGGGTCGGGATCGGCCGCAGGCACTTGGCGGCCATCATCCACCGGGTGACGAGCAGGGAGGGTTCTCCACGCAGGCTGCGACCGGGTATGCCGGTGAGGGACACGTGGTCGCCCGCGTCGACGGCCCGGCGCCACAGCGCCAGCTGCCCGGTGTCGAGGCGGGAGCGCTCCAGCACGCCCTGCAACCTCGTGCCGCGCTCCTCGATCTCGCAGAACACCACGCCACCGTGGTCGCGCAGCGCCCGCACCCGCCCGGTCACCGAGACCTCGCGGGGTGCGACCGGGTCTGGCTGCCGGGACGCGTCCTGCGCGGCCGGCCCGGTGCCCTCGGCGGCGGCCCTCGCGTCAGCGAGCTCGCAGGTCCGCGGCACCCGGACGGGGTAGCCCTCCATGCCGGCGTCGGCGAGCCGGGCCAGCTTGGTGAGCCGCACCTGCTGCTGCTCGCTGATCCGCCGGTCGGGGCGCTTGGGGGTGAGCAGGGCGGCGTCCTGCTCGATCACCAGGTCCGCGAAGGGGCGGGGCTCGGCGCCGTCCAGGGAGACCAGGTCCTCGCCGGTGCGGGTGACGGTCACCGCGCGACCTGGCAGGAAGCCCTCGGCCACGCCGGCGGCCAGCCCGATCTGCGGCAGGACCGCTGCGGTCTGGAAGCACACGAAGCGCGGCTCCCAGCGCGGGAGGTACTTCGCGTTGGCGAGGTAGAGCGACTCCAGCTGCCAGTAGCGGCTGGCGACGGCGAGGACGCGGTCGGCGAGCCGCACGCCGATGCCCGCACCGACCTTGTCCGCCCCGGTGAAGACGCTGCGGAACATCGCGAAGTTCAGCGAGACACGACGGATCCCGAGCTCGGGCGCAGCCTCCACGAGCGCGGTCACCATGGCCTCGTTCACGCCGTTGACGGCCTGGGGCGCGCGGCGCATCACGTCGAGGGACAGCCCACGGGTCCCCCACGGCACGAAGGACTGGAGGGCGACCAGGTGCCCGTCGGCGTCACGCACGAGCACGGCGACGTTGCGCCTGTCGCTGCGGTCGCCGAGGCGGTTGAGCGCCATCGAGAAGCCGCGGTCGGGCTCGTCGCCGCGCCACTCGTCCGCGAGACGGATCACCTCGGCCAGGGTCTCCGGCGCGAGGTCCTGGTGCCGCTCCACGGTGATCGTGCAGCCGGCGCCGCGGACCCGGGCGACGGCGCGCTTGACCGGGCGCATCAGGCGCCCCTCGAGGGTGTACGACTCCACGTCGATGACGGCCTCGTCACCGAGCGGTCGGGCGCGCAGGCCTGATGCGACATACGCCGTCGCCCCCGCCTCCGACGCGGACAGGACACCGGGGTGCCAGGCATGGTCCCGGACCATGTCCAGCCAGGCCTCCACGGCCCGCGGCCAGGCCTCGACGGGACCCACCGGGTCACCGGAGGCCAGGCACACCGGGCCGATCACGCGGTAGGCCACGGCCGCCGATCCGTCCTGCGCGAACACGACGGACTTGTCCCGCCGGGTGCTGAAGTAGCCGAGGGAGTCAGCGTCCCCGCCGCGAGCGAGGAGGGCGCGCACCCGCAGCTCGTCGTCGGCGGTCATCAGGGAGGCCTGGCGTGCACCGTTGAGGAAGAGCCAGATCGCGAGCAGCAGGACGCCCGCCGCGAAGACGCCGGCGAGGGTGGCCAGGGTGTGGCTGCCGTGGTGGGTGGTGGGCTCCAGCCCGATCGGCAGGGAGAAGCCGAGCGTCCGGCGCAGCGACCACCACAGCCGCTCGCCGCTGGTGGCCAGGTTGCCGGGGGTCACCCAGGTGAGGCAGAACACCGCGAGCACCACCACGGACAGCCCACCCACCAGGGTGGCCAGGCCGGTCTGCAACGCCCCCGGGCGGGTATGGGCGGGAAAGGCTCGCCGGGCCCGCCAGAACAACGCGATGATGACCAGGCTGATCACGGCTCCGGCGACGGTGTCGGCCATGGCGACCGAGGTGGGGACGTCACCCCACAGCCCGTGCCCGGGGATCCGCGCCTCGAGCTGCTGGCTGAGGACCACCACGCTCGTGGCGTAGGCGGCGATGCCGACCGCCTCGACCGCCAGCACCAGGCCCCAGGCCAGCCGCAGCCCGCGTCGCAGGGCCTCCCCGACGATGAGCAGCAGCGCGGCGATGAACAGGTTGGGTGCGACCGGCACCCCCACCAGCCCGAAGACCTCGTCCACCACCCGCGGCCCGGTGGCTCGGGGCAGGACCAGGGAGATGGCCGACCAGACCGCACCCCAGGTGACGACGTCACCGGCGATGCGCGGGAGCCGGCTCGTGCGGGCGAGGTCGGAGGGTGTGGCTCGGGTGCTCATGCAGCTCTCTGGTCAGCAGGTCCGTGGTCGCGCTCGGAGGTGAGGGTGACCGGCTCCCCCGCGCCTGAGCCTCCCCAGCCAAGCACTCCCGGCTTGGCGCGGGCTGAAGAGCGGCGAGAGCGGCATCTGTCGCGACGAGCACGAGGATAGCGAGCGCGCGGTTGAGGGCGAGCTCGTCCGGTCCGGTGACCACGGCGGTCAGGCCCAGCCAGACCGCCGTCGAGCCCCCGGCGACCAGGCCCGCCGCGGCGCCCCAGGCCACCCGGCGTCCGTCCAGGGCCGCCACCACGACCGCCAGGACGGCGGCCGGGACGACGTAGCGCTCGTGGCAGCGCGTGGCCAGCAGGTGCCAGCCGGCCAGGCAGCTCGCGCCGAGCGCCAGCGGCAGCGTCACCCCCTGCAGCCACACCCGCGCGCGGACCGCCAGCACCCCGCTCACCGCGCACCACAGCGCGACTCCCGCCAGCCCCCAGGCGCGCACCGGGACGCCGAGCAGCAGCTGTGCGTCGCTGCCGTTGGGGCTCGCGAGCCACATCCAGACGTTGACCGCACCCAGCGTGGTGGCGTCGAACTCCCCTGCCGCCGAGCTCAATCGGTCCAGCACCGACCACCGGGTGCCGACCGCGACCAGACCGACCCCGAAGAAGACCCCCAGCAGCGACACGGTCAGGGCCCCCACCAGGCCGCAGCCCACCAGGCGGGCCAGCGAGCGCGGCAGTCCGCCCCGCGCGCAGCGCCACACGACGAGGGGCAGGACGACCAGGGCCAGCGGGGGCTTGATCAGCATCGCCCAGGCCAGCAGGGCGACACCTGCTGCCAGGGTCGAGCGCCGGGGCGTGTCGAGGAGCAACGCGGCCGCGAGGACCAGGGCGAGCGAGCCGGCGTCCCACTGGCCCCACCAGGAGCTCACGAGGATGGGCAGCGGTATGCCGAGGAGCACGACGGACGTCCACCATCCCGCTCGGGGCCCGCGGCGGCGGGCGACGAGCGCGCCGCCCGCCGCCGCCACGCCGAGGTCACCGAGGATGGCGACCATCTTGATCGCGACGCCGTAGCCCCACGACGGGATCACCCCGCCCGCCCCCGCCCAGGCGCTCGCGAGGAGGCCATGGAGGACGAGGTCGCCCGGCAGGTGGTCGCCGGACCTGGCCCGGTCGTAGAACTGCAGCCAGTCCCCGCGCGCCAGCAGCCGCCCCCAGTCCTGGAAGCACCACATGTCGAAACCGTGACCGGGCAGCCGGGCCGCGAGGAGCACCCGCAGCGCCACGAGCGCGAGCGCCGCCACGGCTGCCGGTATCACCACCGGCAGATCACGGTCCGCCCCGTCGTGCGAGCCCCGACTGCGGTGGCTCGGCGCCCCCTCACCCTGCGGCTGGGCCGGGCTCGGTGAGGTGGTGCATCTCGGTGCCAGGTCGAGCATGGTCATGGGTCCCCCCGGCCCCTCGGGCGCCGGCTCCCCGAGCCGCGCTCCCTCAGGCGTCCTGAGCATGACGCTCTCTTCCTGAACATTTCACGGTCCTGTGCCACGCACTCAGGACGTCTTCCAGAGGGATGCGAAGGATCCCGGCGTTCCGCCGGTGATCGTCCGACCTCATCGGTGCCGAGCCAGGACGCGCTCCAGCGCCGCCCGCCACCGTGGGAGCAGGTCCACCGTGTCGGGCGGCGCAGACTTCAGGGCGAACTCCATCTGGAAACGTTCGGAGAACTCGCCCGCACCGCGGGCCTCGGGCCGGGCGCTGCAGACGACGTCCCGGACCGCGACGGCTCGCTCCTGGGAAGCCGCTCGGGCGAGGGCCTGCGGGGTCAGGGGCCTGACCTTCCCCATGAAGTGGTCAGGCAGGCCCCACGCCTGCTCCAGCGAGTCGTGCAACCACCACACCAAGGAAGTGCCTGGTGCCAGCCGGACCGTGCGGGGCAGGACGGCCGGGTCGGCGGCCATGCACCGGCGCCAGGCCAGCGTGGCGGGATCGGCGCCCTCGGTCGCCACGTCCTCGCGGTCCACATTGTCCCCCCGGGCATCTGTCAGGGTTCCGCGCAGCCTGCCCTCAAGCGTGGCACCGGCCTCGGCGTCCGGGCCCCACACCTCGTCCCGAGCGTGCGTGCGGCACCCCGCCTCGGGAACGACGCGCGCAGCGAGCCACCCGAGGTGGGCTCGCTCCAGCCGGTCCTGCCAGGGCGAGGGCGGCGGGTCGTAGGCCTCGTAGTACCGACGCCGATAGTCCTCGGTGGTGATCTGCTCGGCGAGCCTGCCCGCACGATCGAGCGCGAAGAAGTAGCCGTCGCGCCGTGCCTCGGCCACGCTGCGCCGGCCCGAGACCGGGCTGGTCAAGGAGTAGGAGCCCCACCGGGTGGGGAGGTACGTCGGAAATCCCCGGGCCGCCATACATCTCGCCTCGGCCTCGGCCTCGAGCGCGCGCAGCCGGGGCAGGCCTCTCTCGATCGCGCGCAGGTCGGTGATCGCCTGCTGGACGCGCGCCGGGGTGACCGCTGCCGGGGGCGCCTCGGTGAGCCGTGGGCCGGTGACGACGACGCCCGCGGTCAGCCCGGCCGCAGCTGCCACGGAGGCCGCGACGGCGAGCGGTCGCCGCAGCCGCGCGCGCCACGGCAGCTCCTCGACGCCCCACTCCTGGTCGAGGTCGGCCTCGGGGCCGAGGAGGGCGGGGTGGACGAGGCGCGTGGCCTCCGGGGGCAGGCTGTCGGCGGCGTCGCGCAGGTCGGTGCGCAGCTGCTGCTCGAGGAGATCAGTCATCGCGACTCTCCTTGCTGGACGAGGCGGTTCAGGGTGGCCAGGCCGCGGGAGGCGGAGGCCTTGACGGTGCCGGGGCGCACGCCGAGGGTCTCGGCGATCTCGCGCTCGGGCAGGTCGAGCCAGTAGCGCAGGACGAGCACCTCGCGCTGCCGGTCGGGCAGTCGGCGCAGCAGCGGCCACAGCGAGCTGCGTTCGGCGACCTGGCCGCTCGGATCGCCTCCCACCGCGGTCCGCAGCGCGTCGGTCTGCAGGGTGGGTGCGTGCCGGCTCTCGGTCTGCCGGCGCCGCAGCTGGTCGCGGGAGCGGTTGACGACGCTGGCGCGGGTGTAGGCCAGGGCCTGCCCGTAGCCGCCGAAGCGCCGCCAGCGGCCGTAGACCCCGGTCAGGGCGTCCTGCGCGCAGTCCCGGGCTGCCTCCGCGTCGCCGAGGAGGAGATAGGCGAGGCGCACCAGCCCGTCGGACTGCTCGGCGTAGAAGGCCGCGAAGTCCGGCGGTCCGGTGGGACGACCGGGGGCTCGGGCATCGGCGGCCTCGTGGGTCGCCAGGTCGGTGATCACATCTCTACGGACGGGGTGGGCATCGAGCCGGTTGACGAGTCAGCGAGATCCGCCCGTACGGATCGCGGCGAGCAGCACCATGTCGACCCTCCTGCCGTCGATCTCCTGGTGGCTGTGCAGCAACCCCTCCCGGATGTAGCCCGCAGTCCTGGCCGTGCGCAGGGACGCGGTGTTGCCGGGCTCGACGTAGAGCTCCACCCGGTGGACCAGGGCGATCGTCCAGGCGAAGGCGGTGAGTGTGCGCAACGCCTGCCCGGCATACCCCTGCCTGCGCGCCGAGGGGGCGATGGCGTAGCCCGCGGTGCACCGCCCCTGCCCGATCCCCGCGGTCCACAACCCGATCTGACCGACCGCCTCGTCGTCCGCCGCCCGGGCCACGCAGAAGGACCACCCGCGCCCGGTGGCGGGCCGGGTCAGCTGCCGCTCCACGAAGCGCAGCGCGTCCAGCTGGGTGGCGTGCCGCGGGAGCGACGTGGTCGCAGCGACATAGGGATCGGTCGAGAGGTCGCGCAGCATCGGCACGTCCCGCGGCGCGAACCGGCGCAGCACCACGTCCCCCGCCTGCGGCGGGACCTGCGGCCACGGCAGGGGCAGCTCCAGGTCCACGGCCTCAGTCCTGCGGCTCGGCGAATCTCTCGGCGAGCCAGCCGGTCAGGTCGGCGACGACCTCGTCCCGGTTGGTCTCGTTGAAGATCTCGTGCCGAGCCTGCGGATAGAGGATCACCGTCACGTCACGCACCCCGGCCTCGGTGTAGCGCTCCCCGACCTCGCGGACCCCCTTGCCGTTGCCCCCGACCGGGTCCGCGTCCCCCGCGACCAGCAGCACGGGCAGGTCGGGTCGGACACCGGCGATCCGGCGCGGGTCGTTGATGGCGGGCACGGCGCCGAGCAGGTCGGTGAAGAAGCTCGTGGTGAAGACCGCCCCGCACGCGGGGTCCGCGACGTAGGCGTCCACGACGGCGGGGTCACGGCTGAGCCAGTCCGAGGTGGTCCTCGTGGGCGCGAAGGCCTTGTTGCAGCCCGCGAAGGTCAGCCGGTCCATCAGCGTGCTGCGGTGGCGTGGGCCCCGGATCGCCTTCTCCGCCCGCGCGATCCGCAAGCCCACCCACCCCAGCAGGCCTGGGTCCCCGGCGGTGCCGGACAGGACCAGCCCGTCGACCTCCGCGGAGGCGTCGAGCACCAGCGTGCGGGCGAGCAGGGACCCCATCGAGTGCCCGAGGAGTATGACGGGAAGCCCCTCGTGGGTCGCCCGGGCCCGGGCGACGACGGCTCGCAGGTCCTGCACGACGCTCCCCCACCCGTCGTGGTCACCGAGGTAGCCGTGCTCCTCGACGGCCGTGGTCAGCCCGTGCCCACGGTGGTCGGGCGCGAGGACGGCCCAGCCCGCCTCGACCAGCTCGGACGCCAGCCGGTCGTAGCGCGCCGCGTGCTCGGCCATCCCGTGGGCGACGACGACCGTGCCTCGGGGACGCCGCCCCTGCGGCGCCCACTCGTGCAGGGTCACCGGGACGCCGTCGTGGGTGCTCAGGGTGCTGCGGGTCGCGGGCATGGCGCTCTCCTCGGTGGGGTTCGGCCCACCCTAGGACTCGGGGTCGGCAGGCGCAGGCCAGGCTCCCACGGCTGCGCCGCTCCCGACGGTCAGGTGGCGCACCACGGGACGCTCGCCGGGGAGGACGGCGTAGCACCGTCGCCCGGGCTTGCCGGGAGTCACCCACACGGTGTCACCGGCCCGCGCCCACCGGCCGGGCCAGGCTCGCCAGCCCTGCCAGCAGAGCACGCCGTCGCGGTCGACGAGTCGGGGCGGCCGGAGCCATCCCCGCACCGACCGGTCGGTCCGCCCGGCGGCCGCCACGCCCGCCACCAGCCGGGTCGTCCGGCCGCGGAGCCGGCGGCGGGCCAGCACCTCGTGGGCCGCCCACAGGAGGAAGAACACGCTGGTCGCGACGAAGACGATCCGTTCCGTCCGCCGGTCCGGCGCACCGCTCCAACCGGCCGCGAGGTGCCAGGCATGGGCCGGGCACACGACCGCCCAGACGATCAGCTGACCGAGCGCGCCCCGGTCCCGGTGGCACCGCAGCCGCGTGAGCGCCTCGTCGTGGCTGAGCTGGTGACCGCTCATGCCTCCACCTCCCCGGGGACGAGACCGTCCTTGGCATAGGCCACCTCGTCGACCACGCCCGGCACGAGCACGAAGGCTCCGCGTCCCTGCGTCGGCCGCCCTAGCCAGACCCGGGCGCCCGGGACGGCGTACGGCCGTCGCCAGCGGGCCCGCCAGGTTCTCCCGTCCGAGACGACGAGGGTGTGGGTGCCGTCGTCGGCGACCTCGACGACCGTGGCCGGCACCGCCTCCGGCACCGATCGGGCGGCCCGTCCGCGGCGGGCGTGCCACCGCCAGCCCCAGCAGAGCGCGCTCACCAGCACGACGATCCATGCCGCCGCCAGCAGGACGTCGGCGAGGGAGTCGTGGGGGCGCGCGAGGCTGCGCAGGGTGGCCGGGACCGTGCCGCAGCAGATCCCGGTGAGCATGCCGAGCAGGACCCTGCCGTTCGGGTTGGCGCCGACGACCCGCACCAGGGCCGTGGCCGAGGTGCCGTCCAGGGGCGGGTCGTCGTCCCGGCCCCGGACCGGCGTGGCGGGGCGAGGCGCGTAGCGCAGGCGGCCGGTGCCGTCGGCCGGAAGCGTCAGGTAGGACTCCCCGGCAGCGAGCGGGGTCGCCCACACCTGGCTGCCGGCCGCCCCGAGCCGGCCTCCTTCCGGCAGCCAGCGGTGCCCCTGCTCGTCCCGCAGCGAGGGCTTGCCGTCCTGCGGCTCGCGGACGACGGTGAGCAGCGAGAGGTCGGCCGCCCCGGCGACGGCCCGGGCCCGCTTGCGGCGGGTCCCGGGGACGACGCAGGCGAGAGCGACGACCAGGTAGACCGTCATCCAGGGCCACAGCGCCGCAGATCCGGGGTCGCGGGCGTCGAGGTCGCGGGTGGTCAGGGCGGCGACGACCGTCACCGCGACCGCGGCGGCTGCCCCGAGCCACCAGCCGCGCATCCCCTGCCGGCGCACGATCTCCCGGGCCTGCTCCCGGGTGACGGCGCTCATCGCGCGTCCAGCCAGGCGAGTGCCGCCTCGGGGGTCCCGACCTCGGGGACGTCGGGCACCGCGGGCCGGTCGACCATCACGACGGGCAGCCGCAACCGGCGCGCGGCCTCGAGCTTGGCGCTGGTGGCGTCCCCGCCGCTGTCCTTGGTGACGATCACGTCGAGGGCGTGCTCGCGGATCAGCGCCAGCTCGTCGGCGACCGTGAAGGGGCCCTTGGCGAGCACCAGCTCGGCGTACGGCGGGAGCGCGTCGGGCGGGTCCACGGCCCGGACCAGGCAGAAGGTGTCGCGCAGCCTGCAGAACTCGTCCACCTCCTGCCTGCCGGTGGTCAGGAAGATCCGCCGCCCGAGGGCCGCAGCCACGTGGGCGGCCTCGGCCAGGGTGGTGACCCGGTGCCAGTCGTCGCCGGGCTGCTCGATCCAGCCGGGGCGGCGCAGCGCGACCACGGGGACCCCGGTGGCGGCGCCGGCCGCGGCGGCGTGGTGGCTCATCCGGGCGGCGAAGGGGTGCGTCGCGTCGACCACCACGTCGACCTGCTCGTCGCGCAGGTGGCGGGCCAGCCCGTCGACCCCGCCGAAGCCGCCCACGCGCACCGCCACGGTGGGCAGCCGCGGTGCGGAGGTCACCCCCGCGAGGGAGTAGGTCACGGCATACGACTCAGGTCGCTGCGCCAGCAACCCGGCCAGCCGACGGGCCTCGACGGTCCCGCCCAGGAGCAGCACTCGGGTGGTCACCGGTCCATCCCACCACAGTGGGATGATGCTCCTCATGGCAGAGGTCACCGGAGGTCGCGAGGGCCAGCTCGAGCACACCGGGCTGCGGCCCGGATGGACCACGGGAGCCTGCGCGACCGCGGCGACGGCGGCGGCGTATGCCGCTCTCCGGCACGGCGAGTTCCCGGATCCGGTCACCATCACCCTGCCCAAGGGCCAGACGCCTGCCTTCGCGCTCACCGCCCACGACCGCGGCGACGGCTGGGCGCAGGCTGCGGTGACCAAGGACGCAGGCGACGACCCCGACGTGACCCACTGCGCGGTGGTGCGGTCCCGCGTCCGCGCCGGCGAGCCCGGCTCGGGGGTGACCTTCGTCGGGGGCCACGGCGTCGGCCGGGTGACGCTGCCCGGCCTCCCGCTCGCGGTGGGCGAGCCTGCCATCAACCCGGTCCCCCGCCAGATGATGCGCGACGCGCTGCGCCGGGTCGACGAGGTGCCCGAGGGCGCCGCCGATCCCGACGTGGTGGTGGAGATCAGCGTCGACCAGGGCGTGGAGATGGCCCGGCACACCTGGAATCCCCGCATCGGGATCCTGGACGGGCTGTCGATCCTCGGCACCACCGGTGTGGTGGTGCCCTACTCCTGCTCGGCGTGGATCGACTCGATCCGCCGCGGCATCGACGTCTCCGAGGCGCTCGGCCTGGAGCACGTCGCCGGCTGCACCGGCTCCACGAGCGAGCGGGTGGTGTCCGAGCTGTACGACCTGCCGACCCCGGCCCTGCTCGACATGGGTGACTTCGTCGGGGCCGTGCTGAAGTACCTCAAGCACCATCCCCGGCCCCGGCTGACCATCTGCGGCGGCTTCGCGAAGATCTCCAAGCTCGCGAACGGGCACCTGGACCTGCACTCAGGTCGCTCTCAGGTCGACAAGACCCATCTGGCCTCGCTGGCCGCCGCTGCCGGGGCCGGCGCCCACCCGGGACTGGTGGACCGGTTGCTGCAGGTCAACACCGGCCTGGAGGCGCTCACGCTGTGTCAGGAGGCAGGAGTTCCCCTGGGGAACGCCGTCGCTCACGCGGCACGAGAGGTCGCGCTCCGTGTTGTCGACGAGGCTCCTGTGGCGATCGAGGTCATCTGCATCGACCGATCTGGCACCATCGTGGGCAAGGCCTGAGGAGGCCCGCCCTACGCCATCCGTGTGAGCCCTGGTCCCACACGGAAGGCGTCCTTGCGGTTACTCTTCGTGCCGCCCCCGGTTTTCCCCTCCCCCAGGAGTCCCCCGTGTCCCGTGCCCGTGTGACCGCGGCTTCCCTCGCGGCCGTCGCCGCCCTCGGCGCCTCCGTCGCCCCCGCCGGGGCGGCCCCCGCGCCGGCCGCCCCCGCAGCCCCTCTCGCCGCCCCGCAGCCGGCCACCGCCCCCGCGGCGAGCCTGGCCGCACCCACCCGTGTCATGCCCATCGGCGACTCGCTGACCGACCAGGGCCCCCGCATCGGCTACCGCGGCTGGATGCTGCACCTGTTCTCGGCCAACCGGCGCCCCGTCGACCTCGTGGGCTCGGTCGCCCAGCCGGGCTGGTACTACCGCGACAACCAGCACGAGGGTCACCCGGGCTGGCGTCTGGACCAGCTGACCCCGCGCTCCTACACCTCGGTGCGGTACTACCGCCCCGACGTCGTGGTGCTGCTCGCCGGCAGCAACGACCTGGAGCAGGGCCACGGTGCGAGCACCGCCACCACCCGGATGAACACCCTGCTCGACACCATCGCCCGGGCCAAGCCCGGCACCCGCGTCGTCGTCAACACCCTGCCGCCGGACACCTGGGCCCCCGCCGACCAGGTCACGGCGTTCAACCGCGCCCTGCCCGGTGTCGTCGCCCGCCAGCAGCGGCTGCGCCGACCGGTCGTGCTCTCCGACGTCGCCGGCTCCATCACCACCGACGACACCCTCGACGGGTGCCACCCCAACGACGTCGGGGGCCGCAAGCTCGGTGAGGCGATCGGCAAGAACGTCCTGCCCTACCTGCACCGCTGACCGTCGCCACACCCCGTCGGGCCGGTCCCTCCACGTGAGGGACCGGCCCGACGGGGTGTGGCGACGCGCGGCTCGGGCGGCTCAGGAGATGGGCGGCGGCAGCACGCAGTCGTGGCGGTCGCGCTCGGTGGAGTACAGGTGCGAGTCGCGGAACTCCGACGCCGCCAGCACCTGGCCCACCAGGATCAGCGCGGTGCGCCGCAGCCCGTGGGTCCGCACCGCGTCACCGAGCTCGCCGAGGGTGCCGCGCCAGACGACCTCCTCCGGGCGGGAGGCCATCGCCACCACCGCGGCCGGGCAGTCCCGACCGTAGTGCGGCGCCAGCTCCTCGACCGCCTCGTCGGCGAGGTGGGTCGCCAGGTGCAGGCACAGCAGGGCCCGGGAGCGACCCAGGTTGGCGATCGTCTCGTGCTCGGGCATCGCGGACGCGTTGCGGGACAGCCTGGTCAGGATGATCGTCTGCCCCACGGTGGGGACGGTGAGCTCGCGGCCGAGGGCGGCGGCCGCCGCCGCGAAGGCCGGCACCCCCGGCACCATCTCGTAGTCGATGCCGGCGGCCTCGAGCCGTCGCACCTGCTCGGCCACCGCGGAGAACACCGACAGGTCGCCCGACTGGAGCCGGGCGACGTCGTGGCCGGCGTCGTGGGCGGCCTGGATCTCCGCCATGATCTGGTCCAGGTCCAGGTGGGCGGTGTCCACCATCCTCGCCTCGGGATCGCACTCGGCGAGCAGCCCGTCGGGGATCAGGGCCCCGGCATACAGCACCACCGAGCACCGCTGCAGCAGCCGCAGCCCGCGCACGGTGATCAGGTCGGGGGCGCCGGGTCCGGCGCCGATGAAGTGGACGGTCACGAGGGCAGCTCCTCCGGTCGGACGACGCACCACTGGGTGACGGGGCGGGCAGGCTTCCAGGAGGTGAAGCCGCCGACCGCGTCGGCGTGGCTGGTCTCGAGGCGGGTGAGCGACCCGCCATAGGTGCGAAACATGCTGAACAGCAGGGACTCCGAGTCGAGCGTCACGGTGTTGGCCACCAGCCGCCCGCCCGGGCGCAGCGCCTGCAGCACGGTCGGCACCAGGTCGTCGGCGGTCAGCCCGCCCCCGACGAACACCGCGTCGGGACGCGGCAGCCCGGCCAGGTCCTCGGGGGCGCGGCCGTGGACGACCCGCAGCCCGGGCACCCCGAGCCGGGCGGCGTTGCGCTCGATCCGGGCCGCCCGGTCACCCCGCGGCTCGATCGCGATCGCCCGGCAGGTGCGGTGGGCGCGCATCCACTCGATGCCGATGCTGCCCGATCCCCCGCCGATGTCCCACAGCAGCTCGCCCGGCAGCGGCCGCAGCGCGGCCAGCGTGGCGGCGCGCACGTGCTGCTTGGTGATCTGACCGTCGGTGTCGTAGGCCGCCTCGGGCAGACCGGGCACCAGCCCGACCGGCGTGGGCTCCTCGGCCAGGCACTCGACGGCGACGACGTTGAGCGTCGGGGCGGGCTCCTCCTGCCAGCTCCCGGCGACGCCCTCGACGACCTGTTCCTGCGGGCCATCGAGGTCCGAGAGCACCCACATGAGGCTGCGGCCCAGGCCGTGCTCGTCCAGCAGCCGGGCGACGCCGGCCGGGGTGAGACCGTCGCGCGACAGCACCAGCAGCCGCCGGCCGGGGTGAGCCACCAGGGCGAGGGTCTCCAGGGGGCGACCGACGGCCGACACCACGTCGACGTCCTCCAGGCCCCAGCCCATCCGGGCGCAGGCCAGGGACAGCGAGGACGGCGCGCCGATGACCTCGACCCGGTCCCGGCCGAGCTCCTCGGCGAGGGTCCGGCCGATGCCGAAGTGCATGGGGTCGCCGCTGGCGAGCACCACCACGGGCCGGTCCGGGTCGCAGTCGTCGACGAGCGGGCGCAGCCCCTCCCGCAGCGGCACCGGCAGCGGCCGCACCTCGGCCTGGTGCCGCCCCGCGACCAAGGAGGTCTGGCGCTCGCTGCCGACGATCGTGCCGGCTCCGGCGACGGCCTCCCGGGCCCGGTCGCCGAGTCCTGCCCAGCCGTCCGCGCCGATCCCGACGACGGTCACGTGCCTGCTCACAGCCCGATCAGCTCCCTCAGGGCGCGCGTGTCCAGGTGCTGCTCGACCGCGTCGGCGAGCCGGTCGAGCATGATCGCCCGCTGCTCGGCGAAGGACACCGCCTGCCCGTCGGAGGCCCAGCCCGGTCGGGTGCGCTCGGCCACCACCTGCAGGAAGGCCCGGCGGAAGTCGTCGCTCTCGAAGGCCCCGTGCCAGGTGGTGCCCCAGACGGCGCCGCGGTGCCAGCCGTCCAGGAAGGGGGCGGTCTCGGCATACCGATGGCTCGTCGGGTCGTCGACCCGCTCGCTCACGCCGTGATGGATGAGGTATGCCGTCACGGGGTGCCCGTGCCACTCGCCGGTGGGGGTTCCCAGGTGCTTGTCGCGCTCGAAGGTCACCCGTGTCGGCAGCAGCCCCAGACCGGCCACGAGGCCGCCGCCGTCGCCCAGCCCCTCGACGCCCTCCGGGTCGAGGATCTCCTCGGCGAGCATCTGGTAGCCGCCGCAGATGCCCAGCACCGGCCGCCCGGCCCCGGCCCGCCGCACCACCGCGTCGGCCAGCCCGCGCTCGCGCAGCCAGGCCAGGTCGCTGCGGGTGGCCCGCGACCCGGGCAGCACCGCCAGGTCGGCGGTCTCGACCGCGACCGGGTCGGTGGTGATCTCGACGTGCACGCCGGGCTCCAGCGCCAGCGCGTCCACGTCGGTGGCGTTGCTGACCCGTGGGAAGCGGACGACCGCCACCCGCAAGGGGTCTCGCGTGCTCCGGACGCCGCGGGCACCCCGCGCCGACCACCCGGAGATGGCCAGGGCGTCCTCGGAGTCCAGCCACACGTCCTGCAGGTAGGGCAGCACGCCCAGCACGGGCCGGCCGCCGGTGCGCTCCTCCAGCATCCGCAGGCCCGGCTCGAGCAGGCCCAGGTCGCCGCGGAACTTGTTGACGATCCAGGCCTTGATGCAGTCCTGGTCCTCGGGGTCGAGGATCCCGAGCGTGCCGTAGAACGCCGCGAGCACCCCGCCCCGGTCGATGTCGCCGACCACGACGACGGGCAGGTCGACGGCCCGCGCGAGCCCCAGGTTGACGTAGTCGCCGGGACGCAGGTTGATCTCGGCCGGGGAGCCTGCGCCCTCGGCGATGACCACGTCGTGGCGGGCCCGCAGGTCGCGGAAGGCCTCGAAGGCCGCCTGCGCCAGCGCGCGCCGGCCGGTCGCCCACTCCCCCGCCTGCAGCTCGCCCCAGGGCTGTCCCATCAGCACGACGTGGCTGCGACGGTCCGAGCCGGGCTTGAGCAGCACGGGATTCATCGCCGCCTCGGGGGTGACGCCGCACGCCAGGGCCTGGACCCACTGGGCCCGACCGATCTCGGCGCCGTCGGGACAGACCATCGAGTTGTTGGACATGTTCTGCGCCTTGAACGGCGCGACCCGCACGCCCTGGCGTGCGAGCCAGCGACAGATGCCGGCGGTGACGAGCGACTTGCCGGCATCGGAGGTGGTGCCGGCGACGAGCAGGCCCTGGGTCATGCGCCTCTCCTCGAGGTCGTGGCGGGGCGGTGAGGTGCGGGTAGGCAGCGGCGACCCGGTGACGACGAGCCCTGCCGCCGCACCGGAGGGATGGCGGGCAGGGAGCGCTCGGCGACGGCGGCCGCGAGGGACGCCACCACCAGCGTGACCGCCCCGATGGCGCGGGACAGCCGGACGGCGCGGGCGAGGTCGGCCGACCCCACCGGGCGTCCGCGGCCGAGCACGCCGCGGTCCTCCACCTCGCCGTCGTAGCTGTTGGATCCCCCCAGCCGCACCCCGAGCGCCCCGGCGAAGGTCGCCTCGACGGGCCCGGCGTTGGGGCTCGGGTGGTGGGGGGCGTCCTCGCGCCAGGCGCGCAGGCACTCGCGGGGGTCGCCTCCGTGCCGGGACGCCAGCGCGGTGGTGACGGCCGCACACATCCGCGCCGGGGCGAGGTTGGCCAGGTCGTCGAGCCGAGCCGCGGCCCAGCCGAACTCGCGATAGCGGTCGTTGCGGTAGCCCACCATCGCGTCGAGCGTGTTGACGGCGCGGTAGCCCAGCAGCCCCGGCAGCCCGGCGACCGCGCCCCACAGCAGCGGGGCGACGACCGCGTCGGCGGTGTTCTCGCCGAGGGACTCGGTGGCGGCGCGTGCCAGCTCGTCCGGCCCGAGGCCGTCCGCGGAGCGGGAGCACAGGTGGGACAGTCGCGCCCGGGCCCGGGGCAGGTGCCCGGTCTCCAGCAGCCGCGCCATCTGCGCGCCCTCGCGGGCCAGGCTGGTGCCGCCCAAGACCGTCCAGGTGGCGACCGCCGTCGTGGCGCACCGGGCGACGGGGCGGTCGCGCAGGCCCCGCTCGGCGAGGGCGGAGAGGAGCACGACCGGTCCTACCAGGGCGATCACGTGCCCAGCACCCGCGAGGCGGGCGGGTCGGTAGGTCACCCGCTCCAGCCGCGACGCCGCCTGCCCGAAGGCCGCCACCGGATGGCCGCGGCGGGGATCCCCGAGCGCCGCGTCGAGCAGCCATCCGAGCACCAGCCCCGTCGCGCGTGGTCCCGCACACCTCAGCAACGTCACCGGCTCACCCTAGCGAAACGACTCGGCGCCCCAGGACCGCGGTCGCCGTCGGGCACCGCCCCCGCGCGAGCACCTCTGCCCCAGCGGCCAGCACCGCGGCCTCCGCCACGCTGGGCACCCCCACGAGCCGCGTCACCCGCTCGCTGGGCTCGGCCACGGGCTGCCCCGTCAGCTCCTCGTCGGCATACACCTGCAGGCTCGCGCCCAGGTATGCCGCCAGCGCGAGCACCGCCGGCTCCGTCGCCTTGCGCTCGGACGTCACCACGGCCGTGACCTCGCGTCCGTCACGCAGGTCGTCGACCAGGGCCCACACCACCTCGGGGTCGATGCCGGCCCGCGTCCCCACGCCCACGACCAGCTCGTCCATCTGGCCATCATGCCTGGTCCAGGGCCGCGCCAGGCACGCCGGGGGCTCGGAGAAGGTGCGCACGGACGCCCGACACCGGTGGAGCCCACCCCCGAGGGGGCGGGCTCCACCGGTGTCGTGGTGCTCGGGTCAGCTGGCGGCCGGTGTGGTCGGCATCCCGCCGCGCATGCCACCCATCATCTGGTCGATGTCGGCCTGGGTGATCATCCGGGCGCCCGCGGGGGCCTCGACGTCACCGTCGAGGTCGGAGTACTCCAGGACCATCGGCAGGGAGAGGTTCTTGGCCTTGAGCTCGGTGAACTTCGCGCGATCCTTCGCCGGGACGGTGGACTCGTCGATCAGGCCCATGACCTGACCCAGGTCGAACTTCGTCGACTTGATCTTGCCGTCGGCCAGCGTCGCGGTCATCGCCAGGGTGCTGTCCGCCTTGATCTTGGTGGCCATGTCCTTCATCTCGGTCATGTTCTTGGCCGGGAACTGCTGCGGCATGATCCGCTGCACGTCGGCGAGGAAGGTGTTGACGAAGGGCTTGGCCTTGAGCGTGATCGCGATGTCGTCGCCCTCGCCGCTGAAGGCCGCGTTGGTGTCGATGTTCTTGTTCATCGCGTCGGTGAGCTGCTGACGCTGCTGGGCCGACAGGTCCGTGGGGCCACCGGCGGCGGCAGCACCGGGCGCGGACTTGGCGAGCTTGTCCATCGTGGCCTTGTCGACGCCGACCCACTTGCCGGCGATGACGTCCTGCATCCAGCCGGGCATGCTGCTCGCGGAGGCGGTGATGTCCTTCATGGTGAAGGCGCCGGTCTGGTCGGCGATCTTGGCCAGGTCGACCTTGACGAACACGCTCTGGGCCGCCATGGCCAGGTTGACCAGGTCGGAGTCGGTCTTCCAGCTCATCCGGGTGCGGATCTTGGCCGGGTCCTTCTCGTCCTTGAGGCTGGCACCGGTGGACTGGGTGTCCGCGACGATCCGGCTGGAGGCGATGAGCTTGGCGACCTTGGGGTCGAGCGGCTTGTCGTTCTTGCTGGTCGCGAGGTCCCCGACCATCTTGACGAGGTTCTCCGGCGAGGTGTCGAAGCGCATCGTCACGCGCTGCTTGGTGGTGTCGGCGGTCTTGTCGACCGCGGCCTTGTAGCGAGCGTGCGCGTCCTTCCCGTCGCTGCCGGCCAGCTTGGCCGCGGAGCTCGTGGTGTCGGCCTTCTGGTCGCCGCAGGCGGCGATCGAGCCGAGGAGCAGCGGGGCCGCGACGAGGGCCGCGACGATCGTGGTGTGCTTGCGCATGAGTGGTTCCCCCTGTCGAGCGGTCCGTGCCCGGACGGGCACTCGCTTTCAGGACGAAACTACTCCCCTTCCGCGTTCCATGGCAGTTGCCGCAACCTTTCCAGGGTCCGTTCAGGGGTATGCCGGAGGCCGGTCCGCTCGGTTGGTAACCTGCGGGACGGGCGCCTCGCCGGCCGTTCGCACCACCCCCCCGACGCCCCGCCGACGCGCGCGGCGACGGGGTCCCGGGCGCGCGACCGGGGTGTGCCACGAGAGCCCGACCAGGCAGGAGACAGCCCATGATCACGCTCGTCACGGGCGGCGTCCGCTCGGGCAAGAGCACGCACGCCGAGGGGCTGGTCCCCCACGACGCCCCTGCCGGCTACGTCGCGCCCGGCCTGGTGCCCCTGGCCGGTGACGAGGAGTGGACCCGCCGGGTGCGCGCCCACCAGGCCCGCCGCCCCCGCTGCTGGACCACCGTGGAGAGCGCCGACCTCGCCGGGGTCGTCCGGTCGGCCACCACCCCGCTGATCGTCGACTGCCTCGGCACCTGGGTCACCCGCCTGATCGACGACGCCGGGGCGTGGGACGCGCCGGCCGAGGCGGCGGCGGCCGTCATGCGAGCGCGCACCGACCTGGTCACGGCGCTGCGGTTGGCGCCCGTCGACGTCGTCCTCGTCACCAACGAGGTCGGGTGGGGCGTGGTCCCCGAGCATCGGTCGGGGCGGACGTTCCGCGACGAGCTAGGCCGCGTCAACGCCGCCGTCTCGGCCGTCGCCGACCGGGTCCACCTCGTCGTCTGCGGCCGGGTCCTCGACCTCAGCGGCGCCCCGGTGGTGTCGTGAGCAGCACCTGGGGCGACGGTCTGCGCCTGGCCTGGGGGACCCTGTCCGCCATACCCGTCCCGCCCCCGCGCCGGGTCGACCGGGAGGTGGCCGGGGCCGCGATGACCCTCGCCCCCCTGGCCGCCCTGCCCCTGGCCGTCGCCTGGACCGCCTGGGCCTGGCTCGGGACCGCGCTGGCGCTGCCGGACCTCGTCGTCGGCGGTCTGGCCGTGGCGCTGCTCACCCTGATGACCCGGGCCATGCACCTGGACGGGCTGGCGGACTACGCCGACGGCCTGTCGGCGTCCTACGACCGGGAGCGGGCGCTCGCCGTGATGAAGACCGGCGACGTCGGCCCCTCCGGCGCCGCGGCCATCGCGTCGTGCCTGCTCGTCCAGGCCGCCTGCCTCGCCTCCCTGGCCGGCTCCGCGCGCGGCGTCGTGCTCGGCGCCGTCGCGCTGCTCCTCAGCCGCCACCTGCTGGCGTGGGCCTGCGTCCGGGGCGTCCCGAGCGCGCGGCCGGGCGGGCTGGGCGACATGGTCGCCGGGACGGTGCCCGTATGGCGTGCCGCCGCGGTCCTCGTCCTCGTGACGGCGCTGGGCGCTGCCGGGTGCGTCGCGATCGGCGCCGCGCGCTCCTGGTGGGCCGTGCTGCCGTGTGCCGCAGCCGGGCTCGTCGGCGGGTGGCTCGTCGTGGAGCGGGCGGTGCGCCGGCTGGGCGGGATCACCGGGGACGTGCTGGGCGCGACGATCGAGGTCGCCCTCACCCTCGCGCTGGTGGCCGCCACCGCCTGCGGGTGACCCTTCGCGCCGGACCCGTCACCGTGGCGTCGGCGACGGGCGTCGCTCTCGCCCCGAGGCGCCGCGTCGGCCGGGGAAGGTCCCACCCCACCGGGTCGCCGTCGACGATGCGGGCGGCTGGCACCTGCGTGGGTGGACGGAGGTCCTCGCTCACGGCGTCGACGCCGGCCGGGGACGCGCCGAGGGGCCTCCCGGCATACGACCGGAAGGCCCCTCGGGTCAGGTGCGACGGGCGATCAGCTGGCCGCGCCACCCTGGACGAACGGCGGCTTCTTGACGACCGCGGTGACCTCGCGACCACGGACGTCGACCACGACCTCGTCACCCTCCTTGGCGCCCCGGTCGAGCAGGCAGAGCGCGATGCCCTGCTTCAGCGAGGGGGACATGGTGCCGGAGGTGACGACGCCGATCTCCTTGCCCTCGGAGTCCTTGACGACGCAGTCCTTGCGCGGGATGCCCTTGCCGGTGACGAGCAGGCCCCAGGACAGCCGGCACTCCTTCGCGGCCTTCTGCTCGGCGAGGACGTCCTTGCCCCAGAAGTCTTCCTTGCCCCAGCCCACGGCCCAGCCGGCGCGCGCCATGTTGGGGGTGATGTCCATGCTCAGCTCGTGGCCGTGCAGGGCGTAGCCCATCTCGGTGCGCAGCGTGTCCCGGGCGCCGAGGCCGCAGGGCAGACCCTCGAGGGGCTCCATGGCCTTGATCAGGGCGTCCCACAGCGCAGGGGTGTCCTCCCAGGCGCAGACCAGCTCGTAGCCGCGCTCGCCGGTGTAGCCGGTGCGGCACACCGTGAGGGGCTTGCCGTCGAGCTCGGTGGAGACGTACGACATGTACTCGTGGCCGAAGGGGAGGCCGAGGGCCTGCATGACCTCGTCGACCTTGGGGCCTTGGACGGCGATGATGCCGTGCTGCTCGTGCAGGTTGGTGATCTCGATGCCCTCGGGGCACTTCTCCTGCATGCGGCGCACGACCTCGGTCGTGTTGGCGCAGTTGGGGATCAGGAAGACCTCGTCCTCGCTGCGGAAGTACTGGATGAGGTCGTCGACGACGCCGCCGGTCGCCTCGTCGCAGCACATCGTGTACTGCGCCTTGGGGGGCTCGACCTTGCGCAGGTCGTTGGTGAAGCAGGAGGACGAAGTCCGCCGCACCCGGGCCCTTGACCAGGGCCTTGCCGAGGTGGGAGACGTCGAAGATGCCGACCCGCTCGCGCACCGCGGTGTGCTCGCGCAGGACGCCGCCGCCCGGGTACTCGATGGGCATCTCCCAACCGCCGAAGTCGGCCATCTTGGCGCCGAGCGCGACGTGGCGGTCGTGGAGGGGGGACTTCTTCAGGGAAGGTTCCGTCATGGGCCCGACCCTACAAGCCGTGGACCGGCCGCTGTCGTGGGGGGCGAGTAGGTTGTCCTGGTGCGGCGCCACCGACGTCGTCGCGCGCCATCACCGACCATCTTGCAGGAGCCCCCCGTGACCACGCTCACCGTCACCGCCCGCTCCGCCGCCGACCTCGCCGCGGACGTCCTCGTCCTCGGCGCCTTCAGCGGCGACGAGCGCCCCACCTTCGCTGCCGAGCTGTCCGCCGAGACGACCAGCCACCTGGACGCCGCGCTGGAGGCGCTGCGCTTCACGGCTGCCGCGGACTCCACGGTCGTGCTGCCCGCCGTCCCGGGCGTGCGGGCCGCGCGCGTCGTCGTCGTCGGCCTGGGCGCGGCCCCGACCGGCGAGCAGACGCTCGACCTGGCCGCCCTGCGGCGCTCGGTGGGCGCGGCCCTGATGGGTCTGAAGGACGCGGGCCACGTCGCCGTCGTCGCCCCCGAGGCCACCGCCGCGGTCGTCGCCGCGGTCGGCGAGGGCGCGCTGCTCGGCGCCTATCGCTTCACCGCGCAGCGCGGCACCAGCGAGGCCCCCACCCCCACCGAGACCGTCACCGTCCTGGTCGCCCAGGAGAGCGACGAGCTCACGGCGGCCGTCGACCGCGCCCGGGCCGTCTGCGCGGGCGTCGCCTATGCCCGCGACCTGGTCAACACCGCGCCCAACCTGCTCTACCCGCAGACCTTCGCCGAGTCCGTCGCCGAGCGCTCCGAGGGCTCCCGCATCGAGATCACGGTGTATGACGAGAAGGCCCTGGCCGAGGGCGGCTTCGGCGGCATCCTGGGCGTCGGCCAGGGCTCGGCCCAGGCGCCGCGGATCGTGTCGATGGCCTATTCCCCCGAGGGCGCCGGCACGGACGTCCCGCACCTCGCCCTGGTGGGCAAGGGCATGACCTTCGACTCGGGTGGTCTGGACATCAAGCCCGCCAACGGCATGGCCAACATGAAGTCCGACATGGCCGGCGCCGCCGCGGTCGCGGGTGCCGTGCTCGCCATCGCCGAGCTCGGTCTGCCCGTCAAGGTCACCGGCTGGCTCGGCCTGGCCGAGAACATGCCGTCCGGCACCGCGCAGCGCGCCTCGGACGTGGTCACGATGCACAACGGCATGACCGTGGAGATCCTCAACACCGACGCCGAGGGCCGGATGGTCCTGGCGGACGTGATGACCCTGGCCGGGGAGAAGGGCGCGACCGCCATGGTCGACATCGCCACCTTGACCGGCGCGCAGGTCGTCGCCCTGGGCGGGGAGATCGCCGGTGTGATGAGCAACGACGAGACCTTCCGCTCCGACGTCGTCGCCGCGGGCGCCGACATGGGCGAGGAGCTGTGGGGGATGCCGCTGCCCCGGTCCTACCGCAAGGTCCTGGACACCGAGGTCGCCGACATCGCCCACAAGGGCGGCCCGGCGGGTGGGATGCTCACAGCCGGCCTGTTCCTGCAGGAGTTCGTCCCCGTGACCGACGAGCAGCCCATCCCCTGGGCCCACGTCGACATCGCCGGCCCGTCGTTCAACGAGCAGGGTCCCCGTGGCTTCACCCCCAAGGGCGGCACCGGCTTCGGCGTGGCGACCATGGTCCGTCTGGCCGAGCGGATGACCACCAAGTGACGTTCTGGTGACCATTCGGTGGTCACCTGGATGGACGGCGCCCGCTCACGCTCGTGACGGGCGTCGTCCCTCTCCGAAGTAGTCCTCACCAGCGCGGATGGCGCTGGCCCGGTACACCTTTGACGGCGTGCCGATGCGGGGTGGGATCGATCGGTGCCCACCTCGCTCCGGACCCGCCCCCCTGCCGGACGGCATCCGGGTGCTCCCGGGCACGGGCCCGGACGGGGCCGCCACCGCGCCACCCTGGCGTTCGTATGCACGTTGGCGCTGCTGCTGCTCACCGGCGCCGCGATCGGGCTCCTGGCCGGACGCGGGCCGGGCACCAGTCGCTCGGCCGCGCGCGGTGGCTGGGCCCTCGCCGGTGGCACCGGCGCGCACCGCACCCGGACCGACGTCCCCCGCGAGGTCCCGTCCCGGCCCGCCGTCCAGGTCCCCGTGAGCCAACCCACCACGGCCGTGCGGGCGGCCGACCTCGCGGCCGCGGCCGCTCTCACCTGGCCCCTGCCGGCGGCCTGCTCCGCCGACGAGATCACCGGGCGCCACGACCTGCCGCTCGACACGGGCTACTCGGTGGACCCGGCCAGCCTCGGTGCCGGAGCGCGTCTGCGGCGGGTGCTCGCCCTGCGCGACGGCCGACTGGTCACCCTCGACGGCTCCGGCAACCCCGACCGGTGCGACCGGGCGCGGTGGGCGCTCGTCCAGGCCGCCATACCCGCCGCGCAGCGCGCAGCGCTGGACCAGGTCGTGCTCTACGACTACCCGCGGTCCTACCTCGAGGATCCCTCCCGCCGCGGCGGGGTGCGGACCGGCTTCTTCGAGCCCAACCCGCAGGACCCCACGCGCTACCGCCTGGCCTTCTCCACCGACCTGCCCGCGAGGGAGGAGCTGCTGACCATCGCCCACGAGGTCGGGCACGTGGTGAGCCTCTACCCCGACCGCCCCCGCCCGCGCCAGGACGACACCTGCCCCTGGATCATCGACGACCGCGGCACCTGCGCCGCGGCCGGATCGCCGATGGGCGAGTTCTACGCGAGCACCTATCCTCCCGCCCTGCGCGACCGGGTGCGTGATCTCTACGCCGACCACCGGCACCCCAGCGCCACCGAGCTGGGCCAGGTCTACGACGACCACCCCGCCGACTTCGTCACTCGTTACGCCGCGACGCACCCGACCGAGGACTTCGCCGAGAGCTATGCCTACTGGTGCCTGTGGGGCACCTCGACCCAGGCGCCGACCGAGGGCAGCCGCTCCGCGGGTCTGGCCAAGCGGGCCTTCATCGACCGCGAGGTGGCCGCGGGCCGGATGGCCGCCTCCTGCTCGGCGCTGCGCGGCCTGACCGCCCGTCGCTGACCGCGCCGGACCACCCCTGCCTTGCGGTCGCGGGCACCCCCGGTGAGAGGATGACCGCCGCCGGGCCTCGCCACGAGCGGCGCCCGTCCAGGACTCACCGATCACCCGGCCGAGACGCAAGGGAGCGCACCATGGCTGACCAGAGCCCGCAGCAGGACACCTTCGACATCGTCATCCTCGGAGGGGGCAGCGGCGGTTATGCCTGCGCCCTGCGCGCCTCCCAGCTCGGCCTGAGCGTCGCCCTCGTCGAGAAGGGCAAGCTCGGCGGCACCTGCCTGCACATGGGGTGCGTGCCCACCAAGGCCCTGCTCCACGCGGCCGAGGTCGCCGACAGCGCCCGCGAGTCCGCGTCCTTCGGCGTCAAGGCCTCCCTCGAGGGCATCGACATGGCTGGGGTCAACGCCTACAAGGAGGGCGTGATCTCCAAGCTCCACAAGGGCCTGCAGGGCCTGGTCAAGGCCGCCAAGGTCACGTACGTCGAGGGCGAGGGCAAGGTCGTCGCCAAGGACACCGTGCAGGTCGGCGACCGCAGGCTCGTGGGCCGCAACCTCGTCCTCGCCACGGGGTCCTACGCCAAGACGCTGCCGGGCCTGGAGATCGGCGGCCGCATCATGACCAGCGAGCAGGCGCTGCGCCTGGACACCGTCCCCGAGCGCGTGGTCGTGCTCGGCGGTGGCGTCATCGGCTGCGAGTTCGCCTCGGTCTTCAAGAGCTTCGGTGCCGAGGTCACCATCGTCGAGGCGCTCCCCCGGCTCGTGGCGCTGGAGGACGAGGCGGTCTCCAAGACCCTCGAGCGGGCCTTCCGCAAGCGCAAGATCGCCTTCAAGACCGGCGTGCGCTTCGAGTCCGCCACGCAGTCCGACGACGGCGTCACCGTCACCCTCGAGGGCGGCACCACGCTCGAGGCCGACCTGCTGCTCGTCGCCGTCGGCCGCGGTCCGGTGACCCAGGGCCTCGGCTACGAGGAGATCGGCGTCGAGATCGATCGCGGGTATGTCGTGGCGACCGACTGCCGCACCTCCGTCGACGGCGTGTGGGCGGTCGGGGACATCATCCCGGGCCTGCAGCTCGCGCACCGCGGCTTCGCCCAGGGCATCTACGTCGCCGAGGCCATCGCCGGCCTCGAGCCCGCCTCCATCGACGAGAAGGGCATCCCGCGCGTGACCTACTGCGACCCGGAGATCGCCTCCGTCGGCTACACCGAGGCCCAGGCCAAGGAGGCCTTCGGCGAGGTCGAGACCTACGAGTACAACCTCGGCGGCAACGGCAAGTCCCAGATCCTCGCCACCGCCGGTTTCGTCAAGCTGGTGCGCCGCAAGGACGGCCCCGTCGTCGGCATCCACATGGTCGGTGCCCGGATGGGCGAGCAGGTCGGCGAGGCTCAGCTCATCTACGGCTGGGAGGCCCTGCCCGAGGACGTCGCCCCGCTGATCCACGCCCACCCGACCCAGAACGAGGCGCTCGGCGAGGCCCACCTCGCCCTCGCCGGGAAGCCCCTGCACGCCCACGGGTGACCCGCGGATCCGGCATACCGGCGGGGAGCCCGGGGGTGGACGGACCTGGTCCGTCCACCCCCGGCGCCGTCGAGCCACCCGCTCCCCGATCGCAGTAGGGTGAGGTACGAATGTCAACGGCTCATCGAAGGAGTACCTCCCACATGTCTGAACGCGTGACGATGCCCGCTCTCGGCGAGTCGGTGACCGAAGGGACCGTGACCCGATGGCTCAAGTCCGTCGGCGACACCATCGAGGTCGACGAGCCGTTGCTGGAGGTCTCGACCGACAAGGTCGACACCGAGATCCCGTCGCCCGTGGCCGGCACGCTGCAGGAGATCCTCGTCGAGGAGGACGAGACGGTCCCCGTGGGCGCCGACCTCGCCGTCATCGGCGACGGCGACGCCCCGGCGCAGGGGGACTCGGACGGCTCCGTGGCCGAGGCGGCCAAGGAGACCGAGGGCGCGGTCCAGGAGACCGAGGAGACGGTCGAGGAGACCACCTCCGCCACTCCCTCCGACGAGCGCGACGAGCCCGTGCAGGCCGAGGGATCCGGATCCCAGGCAGGCTCCGGGTCGGTGTCCGGCGGCGAGACCGTCACCATGCCTGCGCTGGGCGAGTCGGTGACCGAGGGCACCGTGACGCGGTGGCTCAAGGCCGAGGGCGACGAGGTCGCCGTCGACGAGCCGCTCCTCGAGGTGTCCACCGACAAGGTCGACACCGAGATCCCCTCGCCGTTCGCGGGCACGCTGACCACGATCCTGGTCCAGGAGGACGAGACGGCCGCCGTCGGAGCCAACCTCGCCGTCATCGGTGGCGAGGCCTCCGGTGGCCAGGAGAAGGCATCCGAGCAGGGCGCAGCGGCCGCTCCCGACGAGCCCCAGGGCGAGTCCCCCGCGGAGACCACGAAGGCCGAGCAGCCCCCGGCCGAGGCCCCCCAGACCGAGGCGCCCAAGGCGCAGGAGGCCAAGAAGCAGGCTCCCGCCGCCCCCCAGGCCACCGCAGGCGACGACGCCGCGGCCTACGTCACCCCTCTCGTGCGCAAGCTCGCCGCCGACAACGGCGTCGACCTGGCGTCGGTGACCGGCACCGGCGTCGGCGGACGCATCCGCAAGCAGGACGTCCTGGACGCGGCCAAGAAGGCTGCCGAGCCGACCCCCGCGCAGGCCTCCGCCTCCCCGGCGGCTGCCCCGGCCGGTGCTCCCGCACCGTCGGAGGCGCCGAGCAAGGTCCCGGCTCCCGACGCCGCGGCCGCGGCCAAGCGCGGGACGACGGAGAAGATGCCCCGCCTGCGCAAGGTGATCGCCCAGCGCATGGTCGAGTCCCTGGCCACCTCCGCCCAGCTCACCGCCGTCGTCGAGGTCGACATGACGCGCGTGGTGGCGCTGCGCGCCCGCGCCAAGGACGAGTTCCTGCAGCGTGAGGGCACGAAGCTGACCTACCTGCCGTTCATCACGCTGGCGACGATCGAGGCGCTCAAGGCCTTCCCGCAGCTCAACTCCAGCATCGACGGGGACTCCATCGTCTACCACGGCGCCGAGCACATGGGTATCGCGGTCGACACCGACCGTGGCCTGCTCGTCCCGGTCGTCAAGGACGCCGGGGACCTCAACATCGCCGGCCTGTCCCGCAAGATCGCCGACCTGGCCGACCGCACCCGCACCAACAAGGTCGGACCGGACGAGCTGGGTGGTGCGACCTTCACCATCACCAACATCGGGTCCAACGGCTCGCTGATGGACACCCCGATCATCAACCAGCCCAACGTCGGCATCCTCGGCACCGGGGCGATCGTCAAGCGTCCCGCCGTGATCACCGACGCCGAGGGCAACGACGCGATCGCGATCCGCTCGATGTGCTACCTGGTCCTGACCTACGACCACCGCGCCGTCGACGGCGCTCTGGCCGGCAAGTTCCTCTCGGCGATCAAGGCTCGCCTCGAGGAGGGCCGCTTCCAGGCCTCGCTCGGTCTCTGAGCCCACGCACGCCTGATCGGCCGCGACCCCCGGTGGGGGTCGCGGCCGATCAGCGTCGGGGCGGCGGGTCCGGCCCCCGGAAGGACACGGGCCGGTCGACGCCTGGACCACCAGAGCGGGATCACCGCGCGGGCTGCTCGACCCCAGCCAACCGCCAGCCCGCCGGGGTACGCCGGAGCACGTAGTCCGCCTCGGCAGCCGGGTGACCGGTCTCCTGGGTGCGCCGCCCACCGGCGAGCCAGCTCCAGGGACCGAGGGCCACGCCGGCCCGCACCACGACCTCCTGCTCGCCGACCCGGACGGCCCGCGCCGCGGTCACCTCGAAGCGCAGCCCGGACTGGGTCTGCCCTCGGCGCCGCAGCTCCGCGATCCGGGCGGCGTCGGAGCGCCAGGCCCAGGAGCCTGCGGCGTCGGCGCGCGCCAGGACGGTCCGGTCCTGCGTGACCAGCGCGGCCGCACGAGCATCCAGCAGCTCCTGCAGGGCTCCCGTGGGATCGACCGCGACGGCCGTGGCCGCCGCGGACAGAGCCGCGCCTCCGGGGTCGGGGGACGGGGCTGCCGGTCCCGGCGACGGTGCGACCGCCGAGGTGGCACCAGGCGCCGTGGCCGTGGGAGCGGTCGCCGGAGGAACGCCGACCGGGGTCCCCGCCGGGCCGGGGCCCGCCGCGTGACCGGGCACCGGTCGACCGGAGGGTACGGCCCCCGGGGAGCTCGTGCTCGGACTCGTCGGGCCGGGGCCGGAGGCGTCCGACCCCCGTGGGGCCGCCGATCTCGTGGCCGTGACCGGCGGTCCTGAGGCAGACCGGACGGACGCGGCGTCCACCACCACGGCAGGCGTGGTGCGGGGCTCGTCGAGCCACCAGGCCGCACCTGCCACGCCCACGGCCAGCCCGGCGGCCACGGAGCCGGTGAGGGTGCGGCCGGACAGGAAGGGGCGACGGACGGGTGCCTCGGGCTCCACGGCGGCCCGTGCCTCGTCCAGGGCCCGCAGCTGCTCGGCCGCCTGCTCCCGGATCCGGCGGGTCACGTCCTCGGGCCGCGGCTGCAGCCCGACGTCGACGGTGCCGGGGGCCTGCAGGAGTCCGGCCCCAGCCGGCGCGGAGGCCGCCTGCTGGGGCGTGGTCCCGCTTGATCGCGGCGCCGTGGATCCGCCACCTGCCGCCAAGGGCCCGGCGGCCGCGGCGGGGGCGGCGGCTCCGGGAGGCGCCGGTGCCGGTGGCCGCACCGATCCCCCGCTCCCCGAGGCGGCCCGCCCCGATGGCTTCACGTCCCGCGAGGTCCGCCTGCTCCGCGAGGCCCCGGCGCCTGCCGGGGGCGGACCGCCCGTCGCTGCCCGGTCGCTCCCCCGCGCCTCGACGATCCCGGTCGGTCTGCCGCCGATCCGGAGCGTGGCGCGGGGCGCCCGTGGGCTCGGGACGTCCTGGGGACGGGCCGGCCTCGCGCCCGTCGGACTCGCGGTTGTCGACCCTGCGGCTGTCGGCGCTGCTGGGGTGGTCTCGGCGGTGGTCTGCCCGGCGCCCGCGTCGGCGGTCTGTCGCGGGTCGGACAGCTGGTCGAGCGGATCGGCCGATGCAGCCAGCTCCTCCCAGACGTCCCGCACCGGCGGCCGGTCCTCGGGCCGAGGCGCGAGGCATCGGGTGATCAGGTCCACGAGGGTCGCCGGTGCGTCCGGGACGCGGGCGGCCAGCTCGGCGAGGTCGGTGGCCGTCCGCCTCGGCTCCCCCGTCAGCATGTGCCACCCCAGCGCGCCCAAGGACCAGACGTCCGCGGCGGCGGTGACCTCCTCCTGCAGGTCCAGCTCCGGCGCCACGAATCCTGCGGTGCCCCAAGGGTCCTCCAGCAGGTCGCCGATCACGGCGGCCGTGCCCAGGTCGGCGACCAGGGCGTGTCCCTGCGCGTCCAGCAGCACGTTGCCGGGTGACAGGTCTCCGTGCGCGATGCCCTGGCGGTGCAGGCCCAGCATGGTCCGCGCCACGGCAGCCAGGATCGTGGTGGCCTCGTGCGCGACGAGATGGCCGCGGGTCCGGACGAGGTCGGCGAGCGAGCCGCCCTCGGCGAGCCCGAGGACCAGCACCAGCCGGTCGTCGTCCAGCACCAGGGCGTCGTGCAGAGGCACCACGCCGTCGAGCCTGGCCGTGCGCAGCCAGGCCAGCTCGGCCAGCACCGACTCGGCGTCCCGCGGCGTGACCGCCCACCCGGACAGCCAGGGGTCGGTGGCCCGCAGCGGCTGCCGGCTCACCTTGAGGGCGACAGGCGCGCCGTCCTCCAGGCGCACGGCGCGCCACACTACCGCGGAGGCACCCTCGCCCAGCAGGCCCTGCACCTCGTAGCCCGCCACCTGCGGCCTGCTCATCGCGCTCTCCTCCGGTCGTACGGCGCCCCCGCGGCGCGTGCTCCCACGGTGGCACCCCGGCGCCGGGCACCCCTCCCGTCATCCACAGGGCCGGTGATGAACGATCCAAACCCTGTGGACAACCGCCCCTTCGCCGCGGTCGTAGGGTGTCCCCATGCGTTTCGAGCACCTCGGGTTCGCCCCGGACCTTGTCGACTACCAGCAGGCCTGGGACCACCAGCGGGAGGTCCACGCGCAGGTCGTGGCCGGGGAGCTGCCCGACACGACCATGCTGCTGGAGCACGAGCGGGTCTACACCGCGGGCAAGCGCACCGAGCCGCACGAGCGGCCCTGGGACGGCACCCCCGTCGTCGACGTCGACCGCGGCGGCAAGATCACCTGGCACGGTCCCGGGCAGCTGGTGGGCTACCCGATCGTGCACCTGCCGAGCAACCGCGACGTCGTCGCCCACGTGCGGCGCATCGAGGACATGATGATGGGCGTGTGCGCCGACCTCGGGGTCGAGACCGCGCGGGTGGCCGGGCGCAGCGGGGTCTGGGTGATGGCCGACGAGCACGGCGGTGACCGCAAGATCGGCGCGATCGGGATCCGGGTCAGCCGCGACGTGACCATGCACGGCTTCTCGCTCAACTGCGACTGCGACCTGTCCTGGGCCCAGGTGATCGTCCCCTGCGGGATCGTCGACGCCGGGGTCACGAGCCTGTCCCGCGAGCTGGACCGCGACGTCACGGTGCAGGAGGTGCTCCCGCTGGCCGAGCACCACCTGGAGCGGGTCTTCGACATGAGCACGGACGAGGCCGTCGCGGCGGCCCGGCAGCGGGGCACGGTGCCGGGCACCACTCCCCTGCCCGAGACGCTGCACTGATCAGAGCCCGAAGCCGAAGCCGGGTCGTGTGACCCCGGGCGGCAGGTCCGTGGGCGCGATCGGGAAGCCCCGGCGGTCCGAGGGCGTTGGAGGTGGTGTCGTCACCGCGGCGTACCCTGTGGTGATGCCCGCCCCGCACCCGGGGTCGGAGGCAGCTAGGGGTCGGCATACGACCTGACGCACACACCCGCGAGGAGCACCATGACCGTCGCACCGGAGGGACGGCGCCTGCTGCGCGTCGAGGCCCGCAACGCCGAGACGCCCATCGAGCGCAAGCCCGGGTGGATCCGCACGACGGCCAAGATGGGCCCGGCCTACACGGAGATGAACTCCCGGGTCAAGGGCCAGGGCTTGCACACCGTGTGCCAGGAGGCCTCCTGCCCCAACATCTTCGAGTGCTGGGAGGACCGCGAGGCGACCTTCCTCATCGGCGGTGACGTGTGCACCCGCCGCTGCGACTTCTGCGACATCGCGACCGGCCGTCCCACCGGGCTGGACCGCTCCGAGCCGACCAAGGTCGCCGAGTCCATCGCCACGATGCAGCTGCGCTACGCGACCGTGACGGGCGTGGCGCGCGACGACCAGCCCGACGGGGCCGCCTGGCTGTATGCCGAGACCATCCGCGAGATCCACCGGCTCAACCCCACCACCGGCGTCGAGATCCTGCCGCCGGACTTCGGTGCCCGCCCCGAGCTGGTCTCCCAGGTCTTCGACGCCCGGCCCGAGGTGTTCGCGCACAACCTGGAGACGGTGCCACGCATCTTCAAGCGGATCCGGCCGGCGTTCACCTACGACAAGTCGCTCAAGGTCCTGACCATGGCTGACGAGGCCGGGCTGATCACCAAGTCCAACCTCATCCTCGGGATGGGCGAGGAGGAGGCCGAGATCGACCAGGCGATCACCGACCTGATCGACGCGGGCTGCCACGTCCTGACCATCACGCAGTACCTCCGGCCGTCGCCGTTGCACCACCCCATCGACCGGTGGGTCAAGCCCGAGGAGTTCGTGCACTGGCGCGACCTGGCGCTCGAGCGCGGCATGAAGGCCGTCATGGCCGGTCCCCTGGTGCGCTCGTCCTACCGCAGCGGCAAGCTCTACGCCCAGGCGATGCAGGCCTTCGGCCGGCCGCTCCCGGAGCACCTCGCCCACCTGGAGGGGGCCGCCGAGATGACCACCCGCCAGGAGGCGTCGTCGCTGCTCGCGCGCCCCTGACCCGCCACGGCGACCACAGATGGTCACCACTACAGAACGGTAAGATGCGCTCCATGGCACGTCAGTCCTCCGGCAGCACCAAGGCCACCAGCAGCAGGCCCCCCCGCCCCGGCACCGAGCAGAGCTCGTCCACCGGCGGCGCGACCAAGGCCTCCCGCTTCGCCCGTCGCGGGAAGGCCCCGGCCGACCCGAGCAAGCCGGGGCGCGTCGCCCAGGTCAAGCAGGCCTACGGCTTCGCCAAGCAGGTCGACCCGCGGATCACCTGGTGGATGCTCGGGACCTTCCTGGTGACCCTGCTGGTGATGGTGGGCATCGGCCTGCTCGTGGGTCACCCGTGGTACTTCCTGATCCTCGGTGTACCCCTGGCCGCCCTCGCCACGATGATCGTGATGAGCCGTCGCACCGACAAGGGTGCCTACTCGATGATCGCCGGCAAGCCCGGCGCGACCCTGGCCGCGCTGCAGTCGGTCCGCCGGGGTGGGTGGTACATCGAGCAGGAGCCGATCGCCGCCGACGGCCGCCCCAAGGGCCAGGACTACTCCCAGGTCGCCACGGTCTATCGCGCGATAGGCCGCCCCGGCGTCGTGCTCGTCGCCGAGGGCCCGACGTCCCGGGCCACGAAGCTGCTCGTCGAGGAGCGCCGCAAGGTCGAGCGCTTCGCCTCCGGCTCGCCGGTGCACACCTGGCGCGTGGACGAGACCGAGACCGACGACCCGCAGGTGGTGTCGGTGCGCAAGCTCGCGATGAAGCTCCAGCGGATGAAGCCGGTCCTCACCAAGGAGGAGGTCGGCGTCGTGAACAAGCGCCTCAAGGCGATGACCGGCATCCGGCACACCGGGCTCCCGGCCGGCATGGACCCGAGCCGGATCCGCGGGCAGCGTCCGCGCTGACCCACCTTCACCTCCAGCACGACGAACGGCGAGCCTCGGCCGAGGCTCGCCGTTCGTCGTGCTGGAGGTCCGTGCCCGGTGCCGCCGTGGGATGCCGACCTGCGGCGCGGCGCAGGTATGGCGTGCGGGCGGCTCAGCGGGTGCGCACGATGACGCTGCCGACCGCCTTGTCGTGCAGGCCGCGCCCGTCGCCGTCCCACACGACGGGCGGGATCACCAGGAGCAGCAGCAGGGTGCGCAGCGCGGCACCGATCAGGCCGATCGGGCCGCCGTGAGCCATCCGCACCTGCATCCCGAGCAGCCGGTGGCCGAGGGTGGCGCCGCCGGTGCCGACGAGCAGGACGTACTCCACGAAGAGCACCGCGAGGGGGATGAAGGACCGGGCTCCCGTGGCGCCGATCGGCATACGGAACAGACCGATCGCGATGGCCAGGCACAGCAGCCAGTCGACGAGCAGCGCGAGCACCCGCCTGCCCAGGGGCGCCATGGCGCCGGGGCCCGCCGGAGGCAGGCCGAGCCGTTCGCCCGCGTAGGCGCCCTGCGCCATCTGCCCGCCCGGTCCGTCCAGCCAGCTGCCGATCTGCTCGCGATCCACCACGGCGCAAGATTACCCGCCGTAACACGCGGGAAACATTCGAGTCATGGTCGGGTAACGAGCAGCGCCTAGCCTGGGGGCAACGGGTCGGCCACCAGGGCTGGCGACACCCAGGAGGACGATGTGTTCAGCACCCCTGAAGAGGTCCTGACCTTCATCAAGGACGAGGACGTCAGGTTCGTCGACATCCGGTTCTGCGACCTGCCCGGCGTCATGCAGCACTTCAACGTGCCCGCTGCGACGCTGGACGAGGACTTCTTCACGGAGGGGCAGGCCTTCGACGGCTCGTCGATCCGTGGTTTCCAGGCGATCCACGAGTCCGACATGAAGCTGCTGCCGGACGTCACGACGGCCTACCTCGACCCCTTCCGGGTCGAGAAGACGCTGGTCATGAACTTCTCGATCGTGGACCCCTTCACCGACGAGCCCTACTCGCGCGACCCGCGCAACATCGCGGCCAAGGCCGAGGCCTACCTGCAGAGCACGGGCATCGCCGACACGGCCTACTTCGGCGCCGAGGCCGAGTTCTACGTCTTCGACGACGTGCGCTTCGCCAACCAGCCGCAGGGGGCCTTCTACTCGCTGGACTCCGTCGAGGCCGCCTGGAACACCGGGCGCGAGGAGGACGGCGGCAACCGCGGCTACAAGACGGCCTTCAAGGGCGGCTACTTCCCCGTCCCGCCGGTCGACCACTTCGCCGACACCCGCGACAGGATCTGCCTCAACATGGCCCGGGTCGGCCTGGAGGTCGAGCGCAGCCACCACGAGGTGGGCACGGCCGGCCAGCAGGAGATCAACTACCGGTTCAACACCCTGCTGCACAGCGGCGACGACATGATGAAGTTCAAGTACGTCGTCAAGAACACGGTGTGGGAGGAGGGCAAGACCGCGACCTTCATGCCCAAGCCGATCTTCGGGGACAACGGGTCCGGCATGCACACCCACCAGTCCTTGTGGAAGGACGGCAAGCCGCTGTTCTACGACGAGCAGGGGTATGGCGGTCTGTCCGACCTGGCCCGGTGGTACATCGGTGGCCTGCTCCGGCACGCGCCCTCGCTGCTGGCGTTCACCAACCCCTCGGCGAACTCATACCACCGCCTGGTGCCGGGCTTCGAGGCGCCGGTCAACCTGGTCTACTCCGCCCGCAACCGCTCGGCGTGCATCCGGATCCCGATCGCCGGCACCTCCCCCAAGGCCAAGCGCATCGAGTTCCGGATCCCGGACCCCTCGGCCAACCCCTACCTGGCCTTCGCCGCGCAGCTGATGGCGGGCCTGGACGGCATCCGCAACCGGATCGAGCCGCCGGAGCCGATCGACAAGGACCTCTACGAGCTGCCTCCGGAGGAGCACGACCAGATCGAGCAGGTCCCGTGCACCCTCGAGCAGGTGCTGGACGCGTTGGAGGAGGACCACGAGTACCTCCTCGCGGGCGACGTCTTCACCGAGGACCTGATCCGCACCTGGATCGACTGGAAGCGGGAGAACGAGGTCGCTCCGCTGCGGCTGCGTCCGCACCCTTACGAGTTCGAGATGTACTTCTCGATCTGAGAGTCATCCCCAGGTCACGGCGGTGGGGCAGCCCCCACGGTCCGCACCTGGTCCGCACGGGCCGCCATCCGATCTCGGGTGGCGGCCCGGGTCGCGTCACCGGCCTCGTCGAGCAGGTGGCCGTAGATGTCAAGCGTAGTCGTGGCGCTCTGGTGGCCGAGGGTGAGCTGCACCAGCTTGAGGTCCAGGCCGGCGCCGATGAGGTATGACGCGAAGTGGTGCCGCAAGTCGTGGAAGCGCACCCCGGGCGGCAGGCCGGGCACCCTGTCCCGCGCCGCCCGGAAGGCCTGCTCGACGACCGCCGGGGAGGCCTGGCGCCCATAGGCGTTCGTGACGACCGTGGGTCCGGGGCGGGCGGCCAGGTCTGCCCGGATCCGGTCGACGAGCTCCGTCGGGATCGGCACGTCGCGCCGGGCCCGGCGGGTCTTGAGGGGCTCGCAGGGATGCTGCACCCGGACCTGCACCACGCCCCGGTCCAGGTCGACGTCCTGGACCCGCAGGCCGGTCACCTCCGCGACCCGCAGGCCGGCGAAGGCCCCGAGCAGGACGGCGACCTGCAGCCGGGGAGCGATGGCGTCGTGCAGGGCCCACACCTGGTCACCGGTGAGGACGTAGGACCGCTGGGCGGCCTGGGGTGGTGCGTCGGCCGTGCGGCACGGCGAGCGGGTGATGATCCCCTCGTCGATCGCGGCGAGCATCAGCTGCTGGAAGCGGCGGTAGATCGCGTAGGTCGTGCTGGGGGCGTAGCGCTCGGACAGCCGGGCGGTCCACACCCGGACCTCGGAGGGCTTGATGGAGCGCAGCGTGCGTCCGTCCCAGTCGGCCCGGATGACCTTCAGGTGCACCTCGGCCTGGCGCACCGTCGTCGCGCGCTTGCCCCGGTAGCCCGCCAGCCAACGGTCGGCCCACTGCCCCACCGTGATCCGCGCGAGGTCGGGGTCCACGTACGTGCCCATGACCCGCGACGCGGTGATCTCGTCCAGCCAGCGACGCCCCTCGGCGCGGGTGCGGAAGTGGCGGGCGTGCTCGCGCCCGTCGTCGTCGCGGTAACGGGCGCGCCAGCGTCCGTCGGGCCTCCTGGCCAGGCTCGCCACCGCACCCCTCCCCCAGCTCGCGCGACCATCCGCGCCCGACACGCCGCTCCAGACAACGGATCTCGGGTCGCACCCGGTCCGGCGAGCAGCGCCCGGAGCCTACTCGCCGAGGCTGCGGGCCGACACCACCGGGTGCCGTCCGGCCCGCACGGGTGCGCACCTGGGGACCACGGCCGGGGCCCCAGGGAACCCCGACGGCGCGCACCGATCTGGCACGATGTCCCGCATGACGCCGGCAATCCTCACGCTGTGTCACGCTCCTGCCTCGGCCCGAGGGGACGCCTCCTCGGGCTGCGCCCAGCCACTCCTGGCAGGATCTGCCGCATGACGGCCCCCCCGACCGGTCCCGATGACGTGCCCGCCGTCCCCGGCAGGCGCCGCAGGCGCATCCGGTGGGCCTGGGTGATCGGCGTCCCCACGGCCGCTGCGCTGTCGGGAGCCGCGGTGCTCGGCGGGACGACGCTGTGGATCGCCGACCAGTCCGAGGGGCGCGTCCTGACCGTCGAGCAGGCCCCGATCCGGGACGTCTCGCTGGTGCTCGGCGCCGGCGTCTCCCCCGACGGTCGGCCCACGCCCTTCCTGCAGGCCCGGCTGGACGTGGCCCTGGACCTCTACCGCACCGGCCGCACGCGGGTGATCATCGTCTCCGGCGACAACCGCACCCCCACGCATGACGAGCCCACCGTGATGCGCAGCTACCTGGTGCAGCACGGCGTGCCCATCGACAAGGTGGTGCGCGATTTCGCCGGCCGCGACTCCTACGACTCCTGCACGCGCGCCCGGCGGATCTTCGGCGTCGGCTCGCTGACCCTGGTCAGCCAGGCCTATCACCTGCCGCGCGCGGTCACCCTGTGCCGGGCCGAGGGCGTGGACGCCGTCGGGGTCGGCGACTGGACCATGTCCCAGGGCGCCTACCGCCCGGCCTGGGAGTGGGGCGAGCGGCGGGAGATCGGCGCCAAGGTCAAGGCCGCGTGGGACGTGGTGTCCGGGCGGGACCCGGTGCTCGGGCCGCCCGAGAGCGCGGTCCGCGACGCGCTGAGGCACCAGTGACCGGCCGGGACCGCCGGCAGGCGCGGCATACGGCCCGGATCGTCGTGGGCACCCTCGGGCTGGGCGCGCTCACCGCCGTGGTGGGGACCCGGGCCTGGGCCCTGCTGGCGTCCCGGGGGCGGATCCTCGATCCCACGGACGCCCCGGCGACCGAGGCCGCGGTGATCCTCGGGGCGGGCCTGCGTCCGGACGGGCGCCCGAGCGACTACCTCGCCGCCCGCCTCGACCGGGCCCTGGAGCTGCACCGGCTCGGACGTGCTCCCCTGCTCGTCGTGTCCGGCGCGGCCCTCCCGCACGCCGACGAGCCGGCGGCGATGCGGCGCTACCTGCAGGAGCGGGGCGTCGACCCGGCCGTCGTCGTCGAGGACCGGGCCGGCATCGACACCTACGCCACCTGCCTGCGGGCGCGGCGCACCTTCGGGCTGCACCGGATCGCCCTGGTCAGCCAGGCCTATCACCTCCCCCGGGCGCTGGCGCTGGCCGACGCCGCCGGGCTGGACGCGGTGGGGGTCGCCGACCGCAGCGTCCGCCGGCACGAGGACACCGAGCTCAGCACCTGGGTGTATGGCGAGCTGCGCGAGTGGGCCGCCGGGGTCAAGGTGCTCGCCGACCTGGTCCGGCCGCGCCCGGAGGACGACGGGCCCTACGCCGAGGAGGGCGTCTAGGGCGTGTCTCTTAATGCTGGTAGCCAGAGGGTGATGGCGTGTAGGAGGATGCCGGCGCGGTAGGTGATGGCGAGCTTGTCGTAGCGGGTCGCGATGGCGCGCCATTGCTTGAAGCGTTCGAAACCGTTCTCGACGACGTGGCGTTTGGCGTACAGGCCAGGGTCGGTCTTCGGGGGCGCCCACCGGCAGAGCCGCGGCGTTTGCGGTTGGCGCGTTGGTCGCGGGGCTCGGCGATCGCGGTGGTGATCCCGCGCCGCCGGAGCAGCGCGCGGTGGGCTCGACTGGAGCAGGCCTTGTCGGCCATGACCGCGTCCGGGGTCGTGCGTGGGCGGCCCGGGCCTGGGCGCGGGACCCGTACGGCGTCGAGCAGGTTGGTGAACATCCGGCTGTCGCTGCCCTGACCAGGACCGAGCAGCACCGCGATCGGTCGCCCCTGGCCGTCGCACAGCTGGTGGACCTTCGTGGACAACCCGCCGCGTGACCTGCCGATGGCGTGGTCAGCCGGCTCGGACAGCAGATTCTTGTGATTCGACAGATCCCCCCGCGAGGCGGGTGGTGTTCGTCGCGTGCTGGTGGGCGCGGTTGATCGTGGAGTCGACAGCGACGTCCCAGTCGATGACCCCCGCCGCGTCCGCACGGGCCAGCAGAGCCGTCAGCACCCGGTCCCAGGTCCCGTCACCGGCGAACCGGCGGTGTCGCTTCCACACGGTCTGCCAGGGCCCGAACTCGCCCGGCAGGTCCCGCCACGCGATCCCGGTCCGGTACCGGTAGATGATCGGCTCGACCACGGTCCGGTGGTCACGAAATCGCCTGCCCCGCTTGCCATCCGCGCACGGCATGAACGGCTCGATCAGCACCCACTCGCTATCCGAGAGCACCTGCATCCGCGACATGACACCGACAATCGCGTGTCACCACGCTCACCTTTGGGAGACACGCCCTAGGGCCACCCCCGGCACCGTCGCCCGGGCCCCGCTCGCTAGGGTCGACGACGTGGAGGACGACCTCGACATCATCACCGTCGACCCGGCGCTGGAGCCAGCCGCGAGGGAGCGCATCGCCGCCCTCCTCGCGAGCCAGGGGCTCGCTCTGGACGACGGCGTCGAGGTCTTCGTGACCTTCCAGCACTACGGCCGGGTCCTGGCCTGCGCCGGGCTGCAGGGAAGCGTCGTCAAGTGCGTGGCCATCGACCCGAGCCTGCAGGGCCGGGACGTGCTGCTGCCGCTGATGACCGAGATGACCTACGTCGCGCTGGACCACGGCGCCGGGCACCTGTTCATCTACACCAAGCCGGAGTACCGCCAGCACTTCGAGGCGTGCGGATTCCACCACCTGGCGACCGTGCCCGACGTGGTGACCCTGCTGGAGAACACCCCTCGCGGGCTGCACGCCTACGTCGAGGACCTGGCCCACCTGCGGCGCTACCGCGACCGGGTGGGCTCCATCGTCCTCAACGCCAATCCCTTCACCAACGGCCACCGGCACCTGGTGCAGCGAGCCGCCCAGGACTGCGACTACCTGCACGTCTTCGTGGTGAGCGAGGAGTCGGCGACGTTCACCTTCGACGAGCGCTACCGGCTGGTGGCCGCCGGCGTGGCCGAGCTGCCCGAGCGCGACCGGGTGGCCGTCCACCGGGGGTCGGCCTACATGGTCAGCAAGGCGACCTTCCCGAGCTACTTCCTCAAGGAGTCCGGGGTCGTGGACCGGGCCGGCACCGGCCTGGACCTGACGATCTTCCGCGAGCACATCGCCCCGGCCCTCGGCATCACGCACCGCTACGTCGGGACCGAGCCCTTCTGCGCCGTCACCCGCGCCTACAACGCCGACATGCACCGCTGGCTGGAGGAGGCGCCCATGGTGGCGCCCCCGGTCCAGGTGCACGAGATCGAGCGGCTCGCCCGCGGGGACGTGCCGATCTCCGCGACCGAGGTGCGTCGTCGCTTCGCCAACAAGGACCTGGTGGCCCTCGCCGAGCTGGTGCCCAGCCCCACGCTGATGCTGCTCGCGGCCAAGCTGCTCGCCCTTCCCGACATACCTGATCACCGGTCCGAGGCCTGCTGACCCCGGGCCCCGCACCACCCACCGCACCAACGACGAGGAGGTCGCCATGCGCATCGTCCACGAGGCCATCGCAGGCACGCTGGAGAGCAGCGACGTGATGGTCAGGGTCGCCCCACCACCAGGTGACGACGGGGGGCTCGACGTGGTCGTCACCAGCGCGGTGATGGCGCAGTTCGGGCACCAGATCCGCGCCGTCGTCGACGAGGTGCTGCGGTCGATGGACGTGACCGCGGGCGAGGTCACCGTGGAGGACAAGGGCGCCCTCGACTGGGCGATCCGGGCGCGGCTGCAGGCGGCGCTCGTGCGCGGCTGCGACGCCGACCCGGACTGGGCGATGCTGCAGGAGGCAGGAGCATGATCACCGAGGCCACCATGCGCGACCCGGGGGCCCTCCCCCACCGGTCGATGCTGTTCGTCCCGGGGTCCAACGCCTCGATGATGGCGAACTCCTACGTCTACGGCGCCGACGCCATCATGTTCGACCTCGAGGACGCGGTCGCCCTGCGCGAGAAGGACTCGGCGCGGCTGATGGTCTTCCACGCCCTGCGCTCCCCGGTGTATGCCGACGTCGAGACGGTCGTGCGGATCAATCCCCTCGACACGCCCTTCGGCCGGGACGACCTGCGCGCCGTCGTGCGGGCCGGGGTGCAGACGGTGCGGCTGCCCAAGACCGACAGCGCCGACGACATCCACGAGCTCGAGGCCGAGGTCGAGGCGGTCGAGCGCGAGTGCGGCCGGGAGGTCGGGTCCACCCGGCTCATGGCCGCCATCGAGTCCGCGAGCGGGGTCGTCAACGCGGTGGAGATCGCCCAGGCCAGCCCGCGCATGGTGTCCATCGCGCTCGCGGGCTTCGACTACGTCATCGACATGCAGACCACCCGCTCGGCCGAGGGCACGGAGCTGTTCTACGCCCGCTGCGCGGTGCTGCACGCCGCCCGGGTCGCCGGGATCGCGGCCTACGACGTGGTCTGGTCCGACGTCAACGACGAGGAGGGCTTCCTGGCGGAGGTGGAGCTGGTCAAGCGGCTCGGCTTCAACGGCAAGTCGCTGGTCAACCCCCGCCAGATCCACCTGCTGCACAACGCCTACGCCCCCACCGAGGACGAGCTCGCCCACGCCCGGATGGTCGTCGCCGCGGCCGACCGGGCCGCCCGCGAGGGTCTGGGCGTCGTCTCCCTGGGCGGCAAGATGATCGACGCCCCGATCATCGTCGCCGCCCGCCGCACCATCGCCTTCGCGGACGCCTCGGGCGTCCGCCGTTGAGGAGCCCGAGATGAGTGACCTGAGCACCACCCGCACCTGCGAGGCCGCCGAGCGCGTCGCCTCGGCCGGGCTCGACGGGCTGCGGCCCTATGCCGGCTGGTCGGCGGCCACCCCGCACCTGGCCGGGGAGGACAAGCTGGAGCGCAAGATCCGCCCCACCCTGGAGGAGGCGATCACCGCGAGCGGCCTGCGCGACGGGATGACGATCTCCTTCCACCACCACTTCCGGGAGGGTGACAAGTCCATCAACCGGGTCGTGGACACCCTGGCCCGGATGGGCTTCAAGGACCTGACCCTCGCCAGCTCCTCCCTCAACAAGTGCCACGCCCCGCTCGTCGAGCACATCCGCAACGGCGTGATCACCCGGATCTACACCTCGGGCATGCGCGGCGAGCTGGCCCGGGAGATCAGCCAGGGCCTGCTGGAGCACCCGATCACCATCCACAGCCACGGCGGCCGGGTCGCGCTGATGGACTCCGGCGAGCTGCACCTGGACGTGGCCTTCCTCGGCGTCTCGGCATGCGACGCCATGGGCAACGCCAACGGCATCACCGGACGCTCGCACTGCGGTTCCCTCGGCTACGCCATGGTCGACGCCGAGCGGGCCGACCAGGTGATCATGCTGACCGAGGAGATCGTCCCCTATCCCAACACCCCGGTGTCGATCAGCCAGGCGCAGGTCGACCACGTCGTCGTCGTGGACGAGGTCGGCGACCCCTCCAAGATCTCGGTCGGGGCCGCCCGCCTCACCAAGGATCCCAAGGAGCTGCTCATCGCCCGCTACGCCGCGGACGTCATCGAGAACTCGGGCTACTTCGAGGACGGCTTCTCGATGCAGACCGGCTCGGGGGCCTCGGCGACCGCGGTCACGCAGTTCCTCGGGCCGCGCATGGAGCGCAAGGGCATCACCGCCGGGTGGGCCCTCGGCGGCATCACCGGCGGCATCGTCGACCTGCACCGGCGCGGCCTGATCCGTCGCGTCGTCGACGTGCAGGACTTCGACACGGTGGCGGTGGAGTCGCTGGCGAGCGACCCCGGACACGTGGAGATCTCCGCGGACGAGTACGCCAACCCCCTGTCCAAGGGCGCGTGCTCCGACGGGCTGGACGTGGTCATCCTGTCCGCGCTGGAGATCGACCTCGACTTCAACGTCAACGTGATCACCGGATCGGACGGGCTGATGATGGGCGCCTCCGGCGGGCACTGCGACGTCGCGGCGGGCGCCAACCTCGCCATCGTCGTCGCGCCGCTCATCCGCTCCCGCGTCCCGGTCGTCGTCGAGCGGGTGACCACCCTCGTCACGCCCGGCGACACCATCGGCGTGCTCGTCACCGACCACGGCATCGCGGTCAACCCCCGCCGCCCGGACCTCGCCGAGCGGCTGCGGGCCGCGGGTCTGCCCGTCACGACGATCGAGGAGCTCTATCGCCGGGCCACCTCGATCACCGGGGTGCCGCGGGCGATCGAGTTCGGCGACAAGGTCGTCGGGGTGATCCGCTATCGCGACGGCAGCGTCATCGACGTGGTGCGGCAGGTGCTCGCGCCATGACCTCCCCGACCGTGCCCGCCGGCGTCGACCGGCTCCAGGCCATCCTCGACGCGCGGGACGCCCGCGCGACGCGGCGCCGCGAGCTGCAGCGGCGGCACCCGGCGGGCACGGTCGTCGTCGTCACCCTGGTCATCCCCGGACCGGACAAGGACGGGCCCGGATGGTGCGACCTGGGCGAGGAGGCGGTGGGCAGCGTCCTGCGGCTGTGCGCGCGACGCGGCTGGGCCCTCGACGCCCGGGAGTCGGTCGACGCCGCCACCGGTCCGGAGACCGTCCTGGTGGTGCGCGCCGAGCCGAGCGAGCTGAAGTCCGCGCTGGTCGAGCTGGAGGACAGCCACCCCTGGGGCCGGCTGTGGGACCTCGACGTGCACGTCGGGGAGATGCCGCTGTCCCGCGCGGCGCTCGGGGCGCACCCCCGGCGGTGCCTGGTCTGCCCCCGGCCCGCCCACGCCTGCGCCCGCTCGCGAGCCCATCCCCTGACCGAGGTGCTGGCCGCGGTGGAGGTGATCCGTGACCGTCCCCGAGGCTGAGCCGCGGGCCCTGCCGGTCGCCCGTCCCCGGCCCGAGACCGTCCTCGCGCTGCACGACCACGCCCACGCCGCCCACCTGGCCCGGTTCGCCGAGCGGGCGCTGCTCGCCGAGGTCGAGCTCACCCCCAAGCCCGGCCTGGTCGACGCACGCACCACCGGCGCGCACCAGGACATGGACATCACGACCTTCCGGACGAGCGTGGCGGCCATCGCCCCGTGGTTCCCGGTGCTGCACGAGACCGGACGGGCCGGTCACCGGGACGGGCCCGCCAGCTTTCTCGCCCGGCTCCGTGGCCCCGGGATCGCCTGCGAGGAGGCGATGTTCGCCGCCACCGGTGGGGTCAACACGCACAAGGGCGCGGTCTTCGCCTTCGGGCTGCTGCTGGGCTGCGCCGGTCGCCTGTCCGCCGGGGGCCACCCGGTGTCGGTGCCCACCCTGTGCCATCTGGTCGCCCGCATGACGGCCGGCCTGGTGACCCGCGAGCTCGCCCCCGTGCAGCGTCCGGGCACCTACGGGGAGCGGGCGTACGTCGACCACGGGCTCACCGGTGCCCGGGGGCAGGCGGCCGACGGCTACCGCTCGGTCACCGACCTGGCCCTGCCGGCCTACCGCCTGGTCGAGCAGCGCACCGGGGACCGTGATCTCGCCCTCACCCAGGCGCTGCTCGTCCTCATGGCGACCACCGACGACACCACCCTGGTCAAGGACGGATGCCTGGACGGGCTGCGGCACGTGCAGGCCGGGGCCCGGTCGATCCTGGGGACCGGTGGCGCGCTGGCCCCCGGGGTGCGCGACCGGCTGTCGGCGCTGGACGAGGACCTGACCGCGCGGGGGCTGAGCCCCGGTGGGTGCGCCGACCTGCTCGCCGTGACCGCCTTCCTCGCCGAGCTGCCCTCCACCTGACCGGGCGGCCCCGCCCTGGCCGGAGCCAGGGCGGGGCCGCCCGCGGTGCGACGTGGGTCAGCCGATGCGGCGGACCTGCACGATCGTCGGACGAGGACCGGCGAAACGGCCGCCCATGGACTGCTTGACGTAGTCCGGGAAGTGCGAGTGCTGGTCGGCCCAGGTGCCGTCCTCGCCCGGGTGCTGCACGGCGACGAAGACCGACCCGTCCCGGTCGTGGACGACCGGGCCGCAGGTCTCGGCCTCGGTCGGGACCGCGAGGAACTGGGTGACGCGACCGCGGTCGGGTCCGCTCAGCTCGACGTGGAACAGACCGTCGTCGTACTTCAGCGAGCTGGGCATGCCGTCCGTCGCGAGCCACATGTCACCGCGGCTGTCGAAGGCCACGTTGTCGGGGCAGGAGATCGGGGCGACCGGGCCCTGGTAGCCGCCGAAGTAGGTGCCGGCGGTCTTGGGGTCGCCGCAGACGAGGACCAGGTTCCACGAGAACTTCGTGCCCGTGTGGTGGCCGCCGACCTCGGTGATCTCGACGACGTGGCCGTCCTTGTTGAGGGCGCGCGGGTTGGCCTCGTCCGGACCCGCCTTGCCCTCCTTGCCGCGGTCGGAGTTGTTGGTGCACACGACGTAGATGCGACCGGTGATGGTGTTGGGCTGGACGTCCTCGGGGCGGTCCATCTTGGTCGGACCCTTGCCGTTGGAACCGACGGCGGCGTCGGCGGCCAGGCGGGTGTAGACCAGGACCTGCTCCAGGGTGAAGCCCTTGACCATCGAGCGGCCGTCCTTGGTCAGCGGGATCCACTCGCCGCTGCCGTCGCTGACGCCGTCCTCGAGGCCGTCACCGGTGAACTGCGCGACGTAGAGGTCGCCCTCGGACAGCAGGTGGAGGTTGCGCTTGCGGGCGGCCTCGCCGGGGCGCGAGTCGTAGCGACGCTTGGAGACGAACTTGTAGACGTAGTCGAACTTCTCGTCGTCACCCATGTAGGCGACGGCGTGGCCGTCGTCGGCGATGACGATGTTGGCGCCCTCGTGCTTGAAGCGGCCCATCGCGGTGTGCTTGACCGGCGTGGACCGCGGGTCCATCGGATCGACCTCGACGATCCAGCCGAAGCGGTTGGGCTCGTTCTTGAACTCCGCCGTGCGGGCGTCCCAGCGGGGGTCCACCTCGGCCCAGCCGCGGGTGTCCTGCGTGGGTGCCAGGCCGTAGCGCTTCTCCTCCTTGGACGTGCCCTCGGCCTTGAAGTACTGGTTGAAGTTCTCCTCGCCGGAGACCACGGTGCCCCACGGGGTGGTGCCGCCGGAGCAGTTGTTCATGGTGCCGCGGACCAGGCGACCCGTCGGGTCCTCCTTGGTGCACAGCAGCGTCGAGCCGGCCGCCGGGCCGTCGACCACGAAGGGGGTGTCGAGGGTGATGCGGCGGTTCAGGCGGCCCGCGCGGCGGTAGGACCAGCGCTCGCCGGCGCGGGGCCGGGTGAGCTCGACGATGGACAGGCCGTGCGCGGCCCAGGCGACCTTGATGGCCTCGGCCTTGTCCATGGTCGGCGGGAACATGATGTTCTCGTTGGTGTACTCGTGGTTGCAGACGAGCAGGGCCTGGGTGCCCTTCTTGTCGGTCACGATGATGTCGGTGTAGTCGTTGTTGTAGCCGAACTGCATCGCCTGGGCGGCGGGCGTCTGGTGCTCGGGGTCGAAGACCGGCGCGCCCTTGAGGATCGGGTCCCCCCACCGGATGATCGGGTGGTACTCGAAGCCGCCCGGGACCGTCAGGCGATCCACCGTGGCGGCGACGGGCGCGATGCCCATGAAGTCCAGGCCGGAGACGCGCCCGGGACGCTTCTTGCCGCTCCCCTTGCCGTCACCGCGCTGCGCGTCGAGGGCGGCGGCGTCGTCGGCTCCGGCCGTGGTGGCGCCGAAGGCCAGGGCCAGGGCACCGGCCGCACCGAGGACCGAGCGGCGCGACAGCGCCGCGGTGGCGATCGAGGCGAAGGTCTCGTTGTCGGAGGTGTTGGGGATGGTCTGGGAGCAGGCGTCACCGCAGCGCAGGTGGCAGGTGACGGCGCTGCGGTTGGCGTGCGTGATGCCCGCCATCGGCAGCATGGGGCGCTCGGAGTTCATCGGCTCTCCCTGGGTCGACGGGTCGTCAGCGGGCCGGGGCAGCCCGCGCTTCGCAGGAACCTAACGGCCGGTCGCCGCGCGCACAGGTGACCGAGGTGGACCGTGGGTGAACCCTCCGTGAAACCCCCAGACCTGGGCGATCGGGACTAACCGTCCGTGTCCGGGTGCCCGCCCTGGCCGTAGAAGCGGCGCTCCACCACGGCCCGCACCCGCCGGGCCACCCGCAGGTAGTCGTCCATGAGCTGCTGGCCCTCCCCCGGACCCCGGCCCACGAGCCGGGCCACCCCTTCGGCGTCCCGGTGCCCGGACGGGACCGACTCCATCGGCCGCCCCCGCCACAGCATCCCCGCGTTGCGCAGCCGCGTCGCCGAGGACCAGGCGTCGACCAGCAGACCCGCCTCGTCGGCCGCCAGCAGGCCGGCCTCACGGGCGGCTGCCACGGCCTCCGGGGTCCCGGTGACCCGCAGCCCCGGCTCGGCATACGCCTGCTGCAGCTGGAGGACCTGCACCGTCCACTCGACGTCGCTCAGCCCGCCCGTGCCCAGCTTGAGGTGGGTCCGCCGGTCCGCACCTCGCGGGAGCCTCTCGCTCTCCATCCGGGCCTTCAGCCGCCGTATGTCGCGCAGCTGCGCTGCGTCCAGACCCCCTCGGGATAGCGGTAGGGCTCGACCAGCTGCTCGAACCGCTCCCCGAGCGCCGCGTCCCCGGCCACCGGACGGGCCCGCAGCAGCGCCTGGCGCTCCCAGGTCTCGGCCCACCGCTCGTAGTAGCGGCGGTAGGAGTCGAGGGTGCGCACGAGCGGACCGTTGCGGCCCTCGGGTCGCAGGTCGGCGTCGATGCCGACGGCCGGCTCCGGGCCGCCCCAGGCGGTGAGCCGGCGCAGCTCCTGGACGACGGCGACCGCCCGGCGCTGCAGCTCGGCCTCGTCCGCACGGGCTCCGTCGTCCGCGCCGACACCGTCGTCCGCGGACCCGGCGGCCACCGGCTCGTGCACGAACATCACGTCGGCGTCGCTGCTGTAGCCCAGCTCGGCGCCCCCGAGCCGTCCCATCCCGACCACGAGCAGCCGAGTGCCCAGGGGCTCGCGCAGCTCCATCTCGACCTTGGCTGTCGCGGTCTCCAGGGCGACCTCGACGGTGGCCTCGGCGATCGTCGTCAGCGCCCGGCCGACCTCGGTGGGCGTGAGCAGGCCCGCGATGTCGGCCACCGCGACCCGGAAGAGCTCGTGGCGGCGTACCCCGCGAACGGCGAGCATGGCGTCCTCGGGGGTGTCCTTGCGGCCGGCGGCCGAGCGCAGGACGGTGAGCAGGGACTCCCGGCTGCGCGGCCGCAGCCCGACGTCGTCGCCGAGGACGGCCACGGCCGCGGGGGTGCGCTCCAGCAGCTCCGCGGCGAACCTGCTGGTCGCGAGCACCTGGGCGAGCCGCTCGGCGGCGGAGCCCTCGTCGCGGAGCATCTTGAGGTACCAGTGGGTCGTGCCCAGCTCGTCGCTGATCTTGCGGAAGGCCAGCAGGCCCGCGTCCGGGTCGGCCCCGTCGGCGAACCAGCCGAGCATCGCCGGCAGCAGGGTCCGCTGGATCGCGGCGCGGCGGGAGATGCCCTCGGTGAGCGCCTCCAGGTGGCGCAGGGCACCCTGCGGGTCGCGGAAGCCCAGTGCCGCGAGCCGCTCCCCCGCGGCCTGCGGCGACAGGTGCGCCTCGGCTGCGGAGAGCCGGGCGACCGCGGCGAGCAGCGGGCGGTAGAACAGCCGCTCGTGCAGCCGGCGGACCTCCAGCGCCCGGCGCCGCCACTGGCGCACGACCTCCGCCCCCGGGTCGCCCTCCAGCCCGAGCGCCCGCCCCAGCCGCCGCAGCTCGGCGTCGCCCGTCGGGACCAGGTGGGTGCGCCGCAGGCGGAAGAGCTGGATCCGGTGCTCCATCGCCCGCAGGAAGCGGTAGGCCTCGTCGAGCACCGCCGCGTCGTCGCGGGCCACGTAGCCGCCGTGGGCCAGGGCCTCCAGGGCCTCCAGCGTCGTCCCCGAGCGCAGGGACTCGTCCATCCGCCCGTGCACGAGCTGGAGCAGCTGGACCGAGAACTCGACGTCCCGCAGGCCGCCCGGCCCGAGCTTGAGCTGACGATCCGCCTCGCGCGCCGGCACGTGCTGCTCGACCCGCCGCCGCATGGCCTGCACGTCCTCGACGAAGTTCTCGCGCGTCGAGGCCTGCCAGACCAGGGGCCGCACGGCGTCGAGGTAGCGCTGGGCGAGCTCCGGGTCCCCGGCCACGTGCCGCGCCTTGAGCAGCGCCTGGAACTCCCAGGTCTTGGCCCAGCGCTGGTAGTAGCCGAGGTGCCCCGCCACCGTGCGCACGAGCGGGCCGTTCTTGCCCTCGGGGCGCAGCGCCGCGTCCACCGGCCACAAGGTCCCCTCCCCGGTCGAGGTGGCGCAGGCCCGCATCAGGGCGCTCGCCACCTGCGCCCCCACCTGCAGCGCCTCCTGCTCGTGCGCGCTGCCCGGCGCGATCGCCTCGTCCGCGGGCTCGCACACGAAGATCACGTCGACGTCGCTGACGTAGTTGAGCTCCCGCCCGCCGCACTTGCCCATCCCGATGACCGCCAGCCGCACCTGGTCGGCCCCCGCGACCTCGGCGACGGCGATCCGGTGGGCGGCCTCGAGGGCGGCGGCCGCGAGGTCGGCAAGCGCGCGGGCCGTCCCGGGCAGGACCTCGCGCGCGTCGGGACCGGTCAGGTCCAGCGCGGCGATCGACAGCAGCTCTCCGCGGTAGGCCACCCGCAGGGCGTCGTGCGCCTCGGCCGTGGGCAGCCCGTCGACGGCCGCCACCAGCGCGCGGACCAGGTCCAGCGACGAGCGGTGGCGGGCCTGGGCGGCGCGGCGCCAGTCGGTGGGGTGGGCGACCAGGTGGTCGGCGAGCGCGGAGGACGCACCCACCACGGCGAGCAGCCGGCTGGTCGCCATACGGTCCGCGCGCAGCGTCCGCACCAGCTCGTCCGCCTCGCCGCCCGCCACCTCGAGCAGCCGCACGAGCGACAGCAGGGCCAGGTCCGGGTCGGGAGTGGCGGCGAGCTCGGCCACCAGGTCCTCCCGGCGACCGGCCACGAGGGCCGCCAGGGAGGGGTCCGCCAGCAGCCGCTCGGCCCGGGCCGGGTCGGAGAAGCCCTGGCGGGCCAGGCTGTGGCCGGGGGTGGGACGGGAGCTGCTCACGGCATCGACCTCGTTCGTCGGCGCGTCACAGGCGCGGCAGCAGCCGCTCCAGCTCGTACGGCGTGACCTGTGCGCGGTAGGCCTCCCACTCCTCGCGCTTGTTGCGCAGGAAGTAGTCGAAGACGTGCTCGCCGAGGGCCTCGGCCACCAGGTCGGAGCGCTCCATGACCTCCAGCGCCCGGCCGAGGGACCGCGGCAGCGGGGCGATCCCGAGGGCCGCGCGCTCGGCGTCGGTGAGGGCCCAGACGTCGTCCTCGGCCTCCTCGGGCAGCTCGTAGCCCTCCTCGATCCCCTTGAGGCCGGCGGCGAGCAGCACCGAGTAGGTGAGGTAGGGATTGCACGCCGTGTCGATGGTGCGGATCTCGACGCGGGTGGCCTGGCCCTTGGTGGGCTTGTACATCGGGACGCGGACCATGGCCGAGCGGTTGGCGTGTCCCCAGCAGACGTAGGCCGGTGCCTCTCCCCCGCCCCAGAGGCGCTTGTAGGAGTTGACCCACTGGTTGGTGACCGCGGTGATCTCGGGGGCGTGGCGCATCAGCCCGGCGACGAACTGCCGCCCCAGCCGGGAGAGCTGGTAGCGCGCGCCGGCCTCGTAGAAGGCGTTGTTGTCGCCCTCGAAGAGCGACACGTGGGTGTGCATCCCGGATCCCGGGTGGTCCGCCAGCGGCTTGGGCATGAACGACGCGTAGACGCCGTGCTCCAGGGCGACCTCCTTGACCACCGTGCGGAAGGTCATGATGTTGTCGGCCATGCTCATCGCGTCGGCATACCGCAGGTCGATCTCGTTCTGGCCCGGGGCGCCCTCGTGGTGGCTGAACTCCACCGAGATCCCCATCGACTCGAGCATGGTGATCGCCGCGCGGCGGAAGTCGTGGGCCGTGCCCTGCGGGAGGTGGTCGAAGTAGCCGCCCTCGTCGACCGGCCGGGGCGGGTTGCTCACCCGCCGGGAGTCCGGCGCGGACTGCTCGAAGAGGAAGAACTCGATCTCCGGGTGGACGTAGAACGTGAACCCGAGGTCGGCGGCCTTGGTCAGCTGACGGTGCAGGACGTGCCGCGGGTCGGCCAGCGAGGGCACCCCGTCGGTCGACATCAGGTCGCAGAACATCCTCGCGGTGCCGGGAGACTCGCCGCGCCAGGGCAGCACCTGGAAGGTCGTGGGGTCCGGCTTGGCGAGCATGTCGGCCTCGTTGACCCGAGCCATGCCCTCGATCACCGAGCCGTCGAAGCCGATGCCCTCGGAGAAGGCCGCCTCCAGCTCGGCCGGCGAGATCGCCACGGACTTCAGCGTCCCCAGCACGTCGGTGAACCACAGCCGCACGAAACGGATGTCGCGCTCCTCGATCGAGCGCAGGACGAACTCCTCCTGGCGATTCATGCCACCAGCCTCCCTCACCGATGTTTCGCCCGCGTTACGCCGCGCCGATCCCGGCGATTCACCCTCGCGTCGCGCGTCCGACACCTGCGGAGTACGGTGTCTTCACGCCGGTTCCTACCGGGCCGGTCAACGAGGATCGGACAGGATCGAGGTCTGTCATGACTGAGCAGAGCAGCGAGACCACCGTCGCTGATCAGGTGAGCGTGTCCCGCGTCGTCCCCCACTCCGTCGAGAGCGTCTGGGGCGTCCTCATGAAGCCCCACGGTGCCGAGGCCCTCCTGGGCGAGGGCGGCGAGCTGGGCACCAAGGGCGAGCCCTGGCGCGCGGCGGACGGCACGCACGGCGTCGCCCGCAGCTTCCACCCGATGGAGCAGATCCGGTTCTCCTGGCACCCCGACGACTCCGCCGACTCCCCCGCCAGCGTGGTCGAGCTCGACCTCGCCAAGGAGGGTGAGGACAGCACCAGGCTCGACCTCACCCACAGCCAGCTTCCGGCGGGTGCCGACCACGACGCGCTCACCGCTCGCTGGGAGGCCGCCCTCGAGCGGATCGGCCAGGACGCCCCCTGACCGAGAGTCCTGACGGTCGGCCCACGGCCGCAGCCCACGAGGCCCGGTGCTCCACCTGGAGCACCGGGCCTCGTGCTGTCGCACGGTGGTCCGCCGACACGAGCGAGAGGATCTGGTGGCCGCACCGACTCAGTGGCCGAGGCGGCTCACAAGCCGAGCGCATTGGGGCGGTGGCCGTCCTCGTCCTCGCGACGCTCGTCCTCCTCGTCCCAGGCCTCCGTGCGCGCGTGCGCCGTGGCCAGCGCGGCCTGCGCCTCGGACTCGGTGGCGTAGGGGCCCATGACGTCCTCGTCGCGGGAGCGGTTCTCGTCGGTCTCGACCTGACGGGTCTTCACGTTGAACCAGTAGGCCATGGCTCCTCCTCGGGCTGCGGTGGTGGGGTGCTGCTGCTGTCGCGAGATGCAGGACCCCGGCGGCGGGGTCCCTAGACTGCACCCTATGCCGACCTCCCCCCGCCCTGCCGCACCTCTGACCGCCGGCACCGTCTCCCCCCGCCTCGCCGTCCCGGACACCATCGTCCGGCCGCACTACGTCGATCGCGGGGAGGACATCCGCGAGGACGGTGACGCACTGGTCAAGGACGCCGCCACCATCGAGCGGATGCGCGCCGCCGGGCGGCTGGCCGCGGAGGCGATGGCGGTGGGCGCCGCGCTGGTCGCCCCCGGCGTGACGACCGACGAGATCGACCGTGCCGTCCACGAGTTCGTGGTCGCCGCGGGGGCCTACCCGAGCCCACTGGGCTACAAGGGCTTCCCCAAGTCGCTGTGCACGTCGGTCAACGAGGTCATCTGCCACGGCATCCCCGACGACCGCCCGCTCCAGGACGGCGACATCGTCAACCTCGACGTCACGGTCTACCTCGACGGCGTGCACGGCGACACCGACGCCACCTACCTCGTCGGCGACGTCGACGAGGAGTCGCGGCTGCTGGTCGAGCGCACCCACGAGGCGATGATGCGCGGCATCAAGGCAGCCCGCCCGGGCCGGGAGGTCAACGTCATCGGCCGCGTGATCGAGTCTTACGCCAAGCGATTCGGGTACGGCGTCGTCCGCGACTACACCGGCCACGGGATCGGCACCGAGTTCCACTCCGGCCTGATCGTCCCCCACTACGACGCTGCGCCTCGCTACGACACCGTCATCGAGCCGGGCATGACCTTCACCGTCGAGCCGATGCTCACCCTCGGCGGCGACGACGACTGGGAGCTGTGGGACGACGGCTGGACCGTGGTCACCGCCGACGGCAGCCGGTCGGCGCAGTTCGAGCACACCGTCGTGATCACCGAGACGGGCGCAGAGATCCTCACCCAGGTGTGACGGGGTGCGACGGCGGTAGCGGGGCGTGGGCGCACCTGACCGCTCGTCACCGGCATACCCTGTCCTGCATGACTGCGAAGAAGAGCCACCCGCTGGGCATCGACGTCGGCGGCAGCGGCATCAAGGGCGCACCCGTGGACCTGACCACCGGTGACTTCGCCGCCGAGCGGGTGCGGATCCCCACCCCGGAGAAGTCCACCCCCGAAGCCGTCGCCGACGTGATTGCCTCGATCATCGCGTCGTTCGACGAGGTCGGGCCGGACACCCCGGTGGGCATCACGGTGCCCGGCGTGGTCACCCACGGCGTGGTCCGGTCCGCCGCCAACATCGACAAGGCCTGGCTGGACTGCGACGCCGAGGCTCTGTTCGCCGAGCGGCTCGGGCGTCCGGTGCACGTGGTCAACGACGCGGACGCCGCCGGCCTGGCCGAGGTGAGGTACGGCGCGGCCAAGGGCAAGGACGGCTTCGTCATCCTCACCACCCTGGGCACCGGCATCGGCGTGGCGCTGGTCCACGACGGGCGGCTGATCCCCAACGCCGAGCTCGGTCACCTGGAGATCGACGGCCACGACGCCGAGACCCGGGCCTCCCGCGGCGTCGCCGAGGCCAAGGACCTGTCCTGGCAGGAGTGGGCCGAGCGGCTCCAGCGGTACTACCGCCACCTGGAGGACCTGCTCTGGCCGGACCTGTTCGTCGTCGGCGGCGGGGTGTCCAAGAAGGCCGACAAGTTCCTGCCGCTGCTCGACATCCGCACCCCCATCGTCCCCGCCGCGCTGCGCAACAGCGCCGGGATCGTCGGCGCCGCCGTGCTCGCCTCCGAGGCGGCGCCCCGCCGCTGACCAGGCCGGCCCGTCGGCGGGTCAGGACAGCTCGTGGGGGCCCTGGCCGGCGAGGTCGACCACCTCGGTCTGCTCGAGGGAGAAGTCCCGGGCGTGGCCGAGGTAGATCTCGCGGCCCGGCCGCGCGAGCAGCCCGTCGTGGATCGGCACCGCCACCCTCGGGGCGATCCGGCGCAGGAAGCCGAGGGTCTCCTTGCTCGCGCACGAGGGCGCGTTGAGCGGGAAGGCCAGCACGTCCACCTCCCCGGGGTCGGCGTCGTAGGCGTCTCCGGGGTGGAACAGCGTGGGCTCTCCCGCGGCGCGCAGGACCGCTCCGGTGTTGCGGATCCGCGGGAGGAACTCGTTGATCACCGCGTGCTGCTCCCCCACCCCGCGCAGGGTGACGTCGCCGATGCGCACCTCGGTGCCGGCGACGAAGGGCTCGGCCCCGTCGAGCTGGACCAGGTCGCGGGCCTGGGCCTCCACCCAGAAGGCCGCGTCCGGGTTCGTCGCCCGCAGGGCCGGCAGCCGGTCGGGGTCGACATGGTCCGGGTGCTGGTGGGTGATCACGACGGCGTCCAGGTCCCGCAGCTCCTCCCATCCCGGGGCGAGGGTGCCGGGGTCGAGCAGGATCCGGCTGTCGGCCATCTCCACGAGCAGACAGGCGTGGCCCAGGTGAGTCAGTCGCATGCGCCCAGCCTAGGACGCGCGGGCACCCCACCGGTCGGTGGCGAGCACCACGGGCTCGGTGCGGGCGAACCTCACCTGGTCGCGCCCGCCGTCCTTCGCGGCATACAACGCCGTGTCGGCCCGCTGCAGGAGGCTGACGAGGGTCTCCACCCCGTCCCACACGGCCGCGCCGGCGGAGAAGGTCTGACCCGTCGTCGAGGCCCCCCGCAGGCCCTCGAGCAGCAGCCGGACGTTCTCGGGGTGCCGGCCCTTGGCGAGCAGCAGGAACTCCTCGCCGCCGTGCCGGCTGAGGAAGACGTCCGGTGGCAGGCTCCGCCGCCAGGTCGAGGCCATCGCCTCCAGGAGGCGGTCGCCCGCGGGGTGGCCGTGCCGGTCGTTGTAGTCCTTGAAGTGGTCGAGGTCGAGCAGGGCCGCGACCAGGGGCGATCCCTGCACGATGGCCTCGTCGAGCATCCGCCCCATCTCCGCCTCGCCGGTGCGCCGGTTGGGCAACGAGGTCAGGTGGTCGGTGCGGGCCAGGGACTGCAGCTGGACCCGCTGCAGCTCCACGACCGACTTCATCCGCTCGATGCGGACGATGACGAGCACGAAGGCCACCATCGAGGCCACCAGCAACGGGCCGGCCGTCCCCAGAGCGGCGTGAGGGTGCTCCCGGACGAGCATCGCCGGGGGCAGCACCGCCGCGATGCTCAGGGACAGCAGGTGCACCCGCTCCAGGTCCGTGGGGTTGGTGGTCGGGTTGTTGTTGATGCGGGCCATGCTCGGGTGCAGGGCGGCGGCACCGACCAGGAGGTATGCCGCGAGGAAGAGCACGCCCGCCACGCTCACCGGGGCGCTGGCCGGGTCGTGCATCCTGACCAGGAGGCCGCCGATGTCGCCGGCCCCCATCATCCCCAGCCCGGCGACCAGCAGGGTCGACGCGACCGAGCCCCCGGCCACCGCGACCAACCGGGTGGCGGCGACCAGGGCCAGCAGGTCGAACAGCGGCGACGACAGCGAGGCAACGGGCACGCCCGTCGGCGCCCCGATGCCGAGGGCGAAGGACCAGATCACCGAGAAGGCCCCGATCGCGAAGATCATCAGGTCGACCGCCAGCTGGGCGGTGCGGTCGTTGGTGAGCCGCCGACTCGACCCGATCAGACCACCGATGAGGACGACATAGCCGAGGGCGACGATCAGGTCGTGGACCGTGGTGGGACCGGTCACGGGCCGTTCCAGGCTGGACAGCCGCGGGATGGTCGCGCCCCAGATGATCCCGCACACCGCCAGGCAGATCCAGACCGCCGACTTGGCCGGCCGGTGCAGGCGCATGCCCACCAGCACCGACCCCGGCATCAGCAGACCGCCCAGCCCGAGCAGGACCGTGCGGAGCTCGGGGGGCAACCACAGGTAGGCCACCAGCAGCACCGCGCCCACCCGCATCGCCCACCGGAAGACGGCGTCGCGCTCTCCCGTCATGACGGCTCCCATCCCGCGGCGGGCGTCGAGGCCGCCCGGTCCGCCTCGTCGGACTCCCACAGATAGGTGCGCGCGCGCCCGTTCGCCTTGGCGGCGTACAGCGCCTCGTCGGCGCGGCTGACGACGTCGCCCGGGGACTCGCCCTTGCGCCAGGTCGCGATCCCCGCCGAGAAGCTCTGGCCGCGCGGAGTCACGGCCCGCAGCCGGTCGACGAGGTCGATGGTCGCCGAGGTGGGCATGGTCGGGGCGATGAGGATGAACTCCTCGCCCCCGTACCGTGCGAGGGTCTCGCCGGTGCCCAGCAGCTCGGTCCAGCGGTGGGCGCAGCCCAGCAGCAGCTCGTCGCCCGCGTGGTGGCCGTAGGTGTCGTTGAACGCCTTGAACCGGTCGAGGTCCAGGATCGCCACGCACAGCGGCTCGCCCGTGCGGGTCGCCCGCTGCACCGCACGGGCCAGCTCGGCGTCGCCGGTGCGCCGGTTGGGCAGACCGGTCAGGTGGTCGCTGCGCGCCATGACCTCCAGGTCGTCGGACTGCTCGTCGGCGCGGCGCATCGTCGCGGCCGCCCGGGCCACCAGCAGGGCGAACATCGCCAGCATGGCGATGGACAGCGCCAGGGCCTGCTGCGGCTCCACCGTGCCCGCCGAGGCGACCAGGTCGCCCGCGTAGCACCCCGCCGGCACCAGCCCGAGCAGGTAGATCCCCGTGGAGCGCGCCGGGCGGGTCACCGGCCGGTCGAACGACACGCGCGCCAGCGGGCGACCCCGGGGCAGCATCAGGGTGACCGCCGCGCAGCCGTAGGCGAGGAACCACGACACGTGCGCGAGCAACGGCTCCTGACGCTGGTGCACGAGGTTGCCGAAGGTCAGCGCGTCCGCCAGCAGGAGCAGCAGCGGCACCGCCACCAGGCCGACGCCCACCCAGGTCCGGGGCCGCTGGTTGACCGCGTGCAGCACGGCGAGGGCCACCAGCACCAGGTCGGTCGCGGGGAACGCGGCGCACACGACCGCCGAGCCCGGAGCCAGGGCGAAGACCGGTGACGTGCGGGCGGGGACGAGCATGGCGACCCACACCAGGGTCCCGATCGCCACGACCACCACGCCGGCGTCGATGAGGTGGTCCACGGACAGGCGCGAGCGGGACCGCCAGCCGACCCGGGTCAGGCCGACCAGGCCCAGCGCGTACGCGCCGAGCATCAGCGCGTCACCGGGATCGGCGAGCTGGGGCTGCGAGGCGTAGTAGCCGTCGACGGACAGGTCGCTGACCAGGTCACCGATCGTGTAGACCACCCAGCACACCAGGGTGAGACCCAGCAGCCCGCCCCGGCGGGACCGCTCGCGCCGCCAGGCGAGCACGCACGTCGTGATCAGCCCGGCGTAGGCCGCGGCATACAGCCAGAAGCGCAGCGTGTGCCGGCGGTCGACGAGCCAGCCGGTGCCCTCGGTGGCGAGGAGGACCAGGACGAGCAGGAGATAGGCGCCGCCCACCGCCGCGCAGGCCACCCACCGTCGCATGTGCTGTTCCTCTTCACGGCCGGCGCCCCGCCCCGGGCACAGGCTCGGGGCGGGACGAGATGGTGGATGAGCCGGTCTGTACGCCGGGTTCTGTCCACCTCCTCACGGAGGATGGGCGATCATCCATCTCGGGTGGCCGTTGCCGGACACCTCTAGCGCTCTACCCGTGCACTCGGGCGGGCAACCCTCGGGCGTGCACTGTCTGAGCTTGCTTCGGGTGGGGTTTACCTAGCCGGCGCAGTCACCTGCACCGCTGGTGGTCTCTTGCACCACCGTTTCACCCTTACCTCTGCGGCCGGGGCCGAGGAGGCGGTCTGTTCTCTGTGGCACTGTCCCGCGGGTCACCCCGGGTGGCCGTTAGCCACCACCCTGCCCTGTGAAGCCCGGACGTTCCTCGGCACCTGACGGTGACGCGATCGCCCGACCGACTCATCCGCCGGTCAGTCTAGCGACCCGCCGGCGCGACCCGGGACCGATCAGGGGGTGGGCCGGCCCACGGCGCCTGACGGGACCGCCTCGAAGGTCACCCGCCGCCGCTCCACCGAGGCCTCCACCAGCCGGACCTGCACGGTCTCGCCGAGCGGCGCCTCGCCTCGGCAAGGTGCGAGGACCGGCTGGTCGACCAGCTGGACCAGGGCCGGACCCTGGGGACCGGCCTCCACGACGGAGGCGGTGAAGCTCTGCCCGACGTGGGGCGCCAGGACCGCGGCCTCGACGGCATCGGTGCACGCCCGCTCCACGGCCTTGGCGCGCCGGTCCGAGGACCTCATGAGCTCCGGCAGCTCGGGGAGCGCGGCCCGGGCCCAGCCGGGGACCTCCCGCCCCTGGACCAGCGCCTCGCACACCACCAGGCCGAAGCGATCGACCAGGCGCCGCAGCGGGGCGGTGACGTGGGCGTAGTCGGCGGCCAGCGCCGAGTGCTGCGTCCGCTCCGGGCGCACCCCGTCGAAGGGGGTGTAGGACGCACCCCGGAACAGGCTGGTCGCGGCGTGGATCACGGCCAGGTGGCGGGGGTCACGCCGGTCGAGGCGCCGCAGCAGCTCGCCGTACGGCTCCTCCTCGGCCCACGGGACGCCCAGGGCCGCGCACTGGCGGCGCAGGCGCGCGACGTCCCGGGGGTCGGCCGGGGGCATCGTGCGCAGGATCCCGACACCGCCCTCGAGCATCACCGCGGCGGCCGCCATGCCGGTCATCAGGGAGATCTGGGCGTTCCAGTCCTCCACCGGCGCCAGGGGCCGCAGCTCCAGGGTGTAGCCGTGCTCGGGGTCGCCGTGGACCTCCTGCTCCGGCATGGGCAGGCTCGCACCGCCGCGGGCGCGCTCCTGGGCCTGACGGGCGAGGCCGACCTCACGCAGCAGCAGGATCGGCTCGGCGGCCGCGCCCGTGTCCAGGTCCCGCTGGACGCCCTCGTAGTCGAGCCGGGCGGTGGACCGGACCATCGCCCGGTCCAGGGACTCCAGACGCACCTGCCCGTCCGCGCTCAGGCGCAGGTCCCACACGAAGGCGGGCCGCGCGACCCCGGGCAGCAGGCTCGCGGCGTCCTCGCTCAGGCGGGCGGGGTGCAGCGGGGTCCGGTGGTCGGGCGCATAGATCGTCTGGCCGCGGCGCCGCGCCTCGGCGTCGATCGCGCCGCCCGGGTCGACCCACAGCGGCACGTCGGCGATGGCATAGCGCACCCGGACGCCCGCGCCGTCGCGCTCCAGGTGCATCGCCTGGTCGAGGTCCATCGAGCCCACCGGGTCGATGGTGAAGAACGGCACGTCGGTCAGGTCAGCGGTGACCGACCGCCCCTGCCCCGCGACCTGCTCGGCCTCGGCCAGCGCCTGCGAGGAGAAGTCCTCCGGCACCTCCAGCTCGGCTCGGATCGCGTCGAACGCGCGGACCAGCTCCTCGGACGGCGAGGTGCTCAGGGTGATGCGGGTCGCAGCCATGGGCGTCACTCTAGGGGTCCTAGGCTGCCCCGGTGCTGATCCTGCTGCCGCCCTCGGAGACCAAGGCCACCCGACGACGCGGTCGACCCGCCCGGCCCGAGGCGCTGAGCTGGCCCGAGCTCACGGGCGCCCGACGCGAGGTGGCGGACGAGCTGGCCCGGGTCAGCGCGTCCCCCGACGCGCCCGCCCGCCTCGACGTGTCCCCCGGGCTGCTCGACGAGATCGCCCGCAACCTGGTGCTGGACACCGCGCCCGCGCTGCCCGTGGCCGAGCTCTACACGGGCGTGCTCTACGACGCGCTGGACCTCCCCTCGCTGTCCCCGGCCGGCCTGCGGCGGGCGCGCCGGTGGGTCGTGGTCCAGTCGGCGTTGCGCGGGGCGCTGCGGCTCGGCGACCGGGTCGCGCCCTACCGCCTGTCGATGGGCGTCAGTCTCGGGGAGCTCGGACCCCTGGCCGCGTGGTGGCGGCCGCGCCTGGCCCCGGTGCTGGGCAGGGCCGTCGGCACCGGCCTGGTCGTGGACTGCCGCTCCGCGGTGTATGCCGCCGCGTGGTCCCCGGCCGGGGAGCAGGCCCGCGGCTGGGTGCAGGTGCGGGTGCCGGGGGCCTCGCACCAGGCCAAGCACACCCGGGGGCTGGTGGCCCGGGCGATCTGCGAGCTGGGCACGACGCCGCGGACGGTGCCGGCCCTGGCGCGGGCGCTGGCAGGCGACGGCGCGGCCGGGACCTTCCGGACGGCGGCCACCGAGCCGGCGCGTCCGGGCCGCCCGTGGGTGCTGGACGTCACCGCCCGGCACTGAGGCCGGTCACGGGCGCCGCCACGCCGCCCAGCGCCTGGTCGTCACAGATGGTCCGTGCGGTTGACGAAGCTGACCTGGGCGTTGCCGTCCCGCCAGACCTCGATCCCGGTCAGGGAGCCCGGCGCGAGCGCGAGCCGCCGCAGCCGGTCGTGCGGGATCCCCAGGACCTCGGCCAGGATCACCAGGAAGGGCGTGCGGTGGGCGACCAGCACGGTCGTCCCCCCGGCCGCGACCAGGTCGGCCCACCCGGCCAGCACCCGCTCGCGCACCTGGTCGTGGCTCTCTCCCCGGGCCGGGCGTAGGCCGGGTCGGTGCGCAGCGCCGCGAGCTCGTCCGGCCAGCGGGCGGCCAGCTGGCCCAGCGACTTGCCGTCCCAGTCGCCGAAGCCCTGCTCGTCGAAGCGGTCGTCCTGGACCACCTGGACGCCCAGCCGCTCGGCGACCACCGCCCCGGTCCGCCGGGCGCGACAGAGCCCGCTCGTCACGACCCGGGCGTCCCGCCCGACGAGGGCGCGCACGGCGCGGGCGCAGTCGGCGGCCTGGTCCTCGCCCTGCGGGCTCAGTCCCGGGTCCTCCCCGCCGCGGCCGTCGAGCTTGGCCCGTTCGGTCCACGGGGTGACCCCGTGGCGCACCAGCAGCACCCGGGTGGGCGGGGTGAGGTCGGGCTCGTCCTGGGTAGCCGGGGCCGCGATGGTGTCGGCCGCCGGCTCGCTGTGCGGCCCGCCCACCCCTGCGCCCGCCGCGGCAGCCCCTCCCCCGGTGCCGGACCCGGCAGGGGCGTCGGGCGCCGGGTCGTCCTGCGCCGGTTCGTCATACCGCCGGTCGACGGCGTGTCCGTCCATGCCGTCGTTGGACAGCTTGTCCGCCGCCTTGTTCTCCACCCGCGGGATCCAGGTGAAGGTCACCGACCCGCCCGCCGCCGACCGGGCCGCGCACAGCTCGCGGGCCTGCAGGGCCAGTCGCCGCATGTCCTCGTGCTTGACCTTCCAGCGGCCGGACATCTGCTCGACCACGAGCTTGGAGTCCATCCGCACCTCGACGTCGGCGCCGGGGTCGAGGAGGGCGGCGGACTCCAGGCCGGCGATCAGCCCGGAGTACTCCGCGACGTTGTTGCTCGCCTTGCCCAGCGGCGCGGCGCGCTCCGCGAGGACCCGGCCGGTGGCGGCGTCGCGCACCAGCGCGCCGTAGCCCGCCACCCCGGGGTTGCCCCGCGAGCCGCCGTCGGCCTCGACGACCAGTCGTCCGGCCATGACCCTCAGAGCCCGGACTCGGCGGTGCGCACCAGGATGCGACGGCAGTCCTCGCAGCGGACGACGTCGTCGGCGGCCGCGGACCGGATCCGGCTGAGCTCCACCTGCCCGAGCTCCATGTGGCAGCCCTCGCAGCGACGCTGGCGCAGCGCGGCGGCACCGGCCCCGCCGACGGTCTCGCGGATCTTGACGTAGAGCGCCAGCAGCTCCTCGCCGACGCCTCCGGCCACGTCGTCCCGGCGGCGGGAGACCTGCTCGCGCTCGCTCTCCAGCGACCGCACCAGGGCGTCGCGGGCCTCGGTCGCCGCGGTCACGGCCGCGTCCAGCTCGCGGGCTCGTCCCTCGAGACCGTCCAGGGTGACCTGCAGCTGCTCGGCGCGCTCCATGACCTCCAGCTCGACGTCCTCGAGGGTGGCCTGGCGCCGCTGCAGGGACTCGATCTCGTGCTGCAGCGCCTGCAGGTCCTTGGGCGTGCCCTGGCCCGAGTCGAGCCGGGACTGGTTGCGCGCCATCCGGTCCCGCACCATCTGGACCTCGTCCTCGGAGCGCGTGATCTCGCGCTGGACGTCGCTGACCGCGGTGCGGGCCAGCACCAGGTCGGTCTGGATCTCCGCCCGGCGGGCGGTCGCGGCGTCCAGGTCGCGCTGCTCGTCGCTCGACCGCAGCCGGTGCGCGATCTGGTCCAGGCGGGTGTCGATCTCGGCGAGGTCGAGCAGGCGCCACTGGCGAGAGGGGTCGGCCTTCACGGGCGGTCTCCTTGGGTCGGGACCAGGAAGGTCCAGGGATCGGTGACGAGGGTGGACAGCTCCACCTCCAGGGCGGGGTGGGTGGCCAGCAGGCGGTCCCGCAGCACGGGCAGCCACAGCTGCTCGGTGGCGAAGTGGCCGGCGTCCACGAGGTATGGCGTGCCGGCGCGGGCCTCCTCCCGGGCCTCGAGGGCCGGGTGGTGACGCAGGTCCGCGGTGACGTAGACGTCGGCGCCGTCGGCGCGCACCGCGTCGAAGGCGCTGTCCCCGGCGCCGCCGAGCACGGCCACCCGCCGCACCCGGGCCTCGCGGGGACCGCTCACCCGGATCCCGACCGGCGCCGGGGGCAGCACCTCCGCCAGGCGTCGTGCGAGGTCCTCCAGCGTGACCTCCTGCGGCAGCTCGCCGACCCGGCCGAGGGGTTGTCCCTCCTCGTGGACCAGCGGCTCGACCTGCCGCAGGTCGAGGGCGTCGGCGAGGGCCTGGGAGACCCCCGCGTCGGCGACGTCCGCGGGAGTGTGCGAGCAGTACAGCGCCACGTCGCCCACGACCAGGCGGGTGACGGCGGCGCCCTTGGCGGTGGTCGTCGCGACCGAGTGGACGCCGCGCAGCAGCAGCGGGTGGTGGGTGACGAGCAGGTCGTATCCGCCCTCGACGGCCTCGTCGATCACGGCGAGGGTGGGGTCGACCGCGAGCAGGACCCGGCGCACCGGCTGGTCGGGGTCGCCGGTCACCAGGCCGACGCGGTCCCACGACTGCGCGGACTCCTCGGGATAGAGGTCGCGCAGCGTGGCGAGCACATCGGCCAGGCGCAGCTCGGCGGGTGTGGTCTCCATGTGGGCCCGGCCGGGATCGAACCGACGACCGCTGCGGTGTAAACGCAGAGCTCTACCAGCTGAGCTACAGGCCCGACGCGCCGCGCACCCGGATCGGGCCGCGCGGCGCGGTGGTTCATTGTGCCAGGACCGGCGGGGTCAGCCGCGCAGCGCCGCGAGGGCCTCGTGGTAGCCCGCGAACTCGCGGCGCTCGCCGGGCTCGTTGACCAGGGCCCAGGCGATGGTGCCGTCCTTGTCCACGAGGAAGGTGCCGCGCTTGGCCAGCCCGCCGCCCTCGAGGAAGACGCCGTAGTCCTGCGCCACCTTGCCGTGGGGCCAGAAGTCCGACAGCAGCGGGAACTCGTAACCCTGGTCCTGCGCCCACGCCCGCAGGGTGAACATGGGGTCGCAGGAGATGGCGAGCACCTGGACGTCGTCATCCTGGAAGCGCCCGAGGTCGTCGCGGATCTCGCACAGCTCTCCGGTGCAGATCCCGGAGAAGGCGAAGGGATAGAAGACCAGGAGGACGTTCTTGGTCCCGCGGAAGGACGACAGGGTGACGTCCTCGCCGAACTGGTTCTTGAGGGTCAGGTCAGGGGCCTGGGTGCCCACGGCGGGGCTCTGGGTCTGGCTCATGCGGCCCAGTGTCCCAGGCGGGGCGGGTCAGCGCTTCTTGGCACCCTGCGGCACCAGGCGGGTGCCGGCCCAGTCCTTGGAGGCGGTCAGCTGGCCCGAGACGTGCAGCCCGGCGGTCGTGGCCGCCTCGGCGATCTCGGCGGCGTCCACCGTGCCCGGCCGTCCGGCCCGCGGGGTCATCAGCATGACGAAGCCGGCGTCGTCGAGGTCGGTGAGCGCGTCCACCACTGCGTCGGTGAGGTCGTCGTCGCCGTCGCGGAACCACAGCAGCGCGACGTCGACGACGTCACCGTGGTCGCCGTCGACCAGATCCCCCCCGACCTGTTCCATGAGCCGGCTGCGCAGGTCGAGGTCGACGTCGTCGTCGTAGCCGAGCTCTTGCACCACCGTGCCCTGCGCGAGGCCGAGCTTGGTGAAGTGGGCTGCCTGGGCGGCCGCTTCCGCGGTCGAGGTCACTGTCGTCCTGTTCCTTCCGTTCGTCCCGTCGTCGCCGACGGGGGTCCACCTCGTGGTGGTGGGCCTAGTCCACCCAACAAGAGGGCATCTGGCAAGCGCACGACCACGGAGCGTGCCGCGAGTCCCGCTCGACCAGCCCCCTGCGGCCCCGCGCCGGCCCCTAGGCTGACCGGCATGGGCAGGGTGACGACGCGGGTGCCGGCGACCAGGTATGTCGTGGACGACGGCGCCGCGAGCGCCCGTCCGCGGCCCGACACGCTCGCCGTCGAGGAGCCGCTGGAGGTGCGGGTCGCGGGCGAGGTGGTGGCGGTGACCATGCGCACGCCGGGCGACGACTTCGACCTCGCCCTCGGCTTCCTGCTCACCGAGGGGGTCGTGGCCTGCGCGGACGACGTCCTCGGGATGATGCACTGCCTGGACGAGGGCGAGGACGGCTCTCCGACGTACAACGTGGTGGACGTGACGCTGCGCCCCGGAGCCGGGTCGGCGCAGGCCCTGGCGAGCGCGACCCGCTCGACGTACACCACGTCCTCGTGCGGGGTCTGCGGCAAGGCGGGCATCGACGCCATCCGCACCCGGCTCCCCCACGACGTGGCAGCCGACCCGGTCCGGGTCGACCCCGCCGTGCTCGTGACGCTGCCGGACCGGCTGCGCGAGCACCAGGCGGCCTTCGAGCGGACGGGCGGGGTGCACGCGGCCGGGATCTTCACGCCGGACGGCCGCCCGCTGCTGGTCCGCGAGGACGTCGGGCGGCACAACGCCGTGGACAAGGTGATCGGGGCCGCGGCGCGCGCGGGCCTGCTCCCCCTGTCCGGGCACGTGCTGCAGGTGAGCGGGCGCGCGAGCTTCGAGCTGACCCAGAAGGCCGCGATGGCGGGGCTGCCGGTCCTGTCCGCCGTCTCCGCTCCCTCGTCGCTCGCCGTCGGCCTGGCCCGGGACGTGGGGCTGACGCTGGTGGCCTTCGTCCGGGCGCCGCGGCTGACGGCCTACAGCCGGGAGGACCGGCTCGGGACGGCCGCGTCCTGACCGCCTTTTGCCGGATAAACACAGCCGGACCTAGGCTCGGCGGCGGGGCACGGTCGTGTCCCGGGTGTGACCTGCACCCCCTTTGGGTGGAGACTGGTCACCAGCCGTCCCGGCCGTGCTCGCGCCCGCCGGGAGGTCCACCAACGAAAGGACGTGTGGCGTGGTTGCACGCGACGGAGTCGGTCCGATCATCAACGGACTGCCCAACCAGCTCCCCGACATCGACCCCGACGAGACGCAGGAGTGGCTCGAGTCCCTCGACGGGATGATCGACGAGGGGGGCCGACAGCGGGCCCGCTACGTCATGCACAAGCTCCTTGAGCGCGCCCGGGAGCGTCAGGTCGGGGTGCCCTCGCTGACCTCGACCGACTACGTCAACACGATCCCGCCCGAGCGCGAGCCGTGGTACCCGGGCGACGAGCGGATCGAGCGCGGCTACCGCCGCCTGCTGCGCTGGAACGCCGCGATGATGGTGCACCGCGCCCAGCGCCCCGGCATCGGCGTCGGCGGCCACATCTCCACCTACGCCTCCGCGGCGACGCTCTACGAGGTCGGCCTCAACCACTTCTGGCGCGGCAAGGACCACCCCGGCGGCGGCGACCACATCTTCTTCCAGGGGCACGCCTCCCCCGGCATGTACGCCCGCGCCTACCTCGAGGGTCGGCTCGACGAGCAGGACCTGGACGGCTTCCGCCAGGAGAAGTCGCACCTGGTCGACGGCACCGTGCGTGCACTGCCGTCATACCCCCACCCCCGGCAGATGCCGGACTTCTGGGAGTTCCCGACGGTCTCCATGGGCCTGGGCCCGATCAACGCGATCTACCAGGCGCAGTTCGACAAGTACCTCCACCACCGCGGCATCAAGGACACCTCGCAGCAGCACGTGTGGGCCTTCCTCGGCGACGGCGAGATGGACGAGGTCGAGTCCCGCGGCGCGCTGCAGTGGGCGGCCAACGAGGAGCTCGACAACCTCACCTTCGTCGTCAACTGCAACCTGCAGCGCCTCGACGGCCCGGTCCGCGGCAACGGCAAGATCATGCAGGAGCTGGAGAGCTTCTTCCGCGGCGCCGGCTGGAACGTCATCAAGGTCGTGTGGGGCCGCGGCTGGGACCCGCTGCTCGCGGCCGACCGCGACGGCGCGCTCGTCAACCTGATGAACACCACGAGCGACGGCGACTTCCAGACCTTCAAGGCCAACGACGGGGCCTACGTGCGCAAGCACTTCTTCGGCCGCGACCCGCGCACCGCCAAGATGGTCGAGGGCTGGTCCGACGAGGACGTCTGGCGCCTCACCCGCGGCGGTCACGACTACCAGAAGGTCTACGCGGCGTACAAGAGCGCGCTGGACACCCACGGCGTCCCGACGGTCATCCTGGCGCACACCATCAAGGGCTACTTCCTCGGCCAGCACTTCGCCGGGCGCAACGCGACCCACCAGATGAAGAAGTTCGCCCTGGACGACCTCAAGGACCTGCGCGACCGCCTGGAGATCCCGGTCACCGACGAGACCCTCGAGGCCGACCCCTACCAGCCGCCGTACTACCACCCCGGGCCGGAGGACGAGCGCATCCGCTACATGATGGAGCGGCGCAAGGAGCTCGGCGGTGGCATCCCCTCGCGCCGCACCACGGGCAAGGCCCTCAAGCTGCCCGACGACAAGGCCTACGCCACGGTCAAGAAGGGCTCCGGCAAGCAGCAGATCGCCACGACCATGGCGTGGGTGCGGCTGCTCAAGGACCTGATGCGCGACAAGGAGTTCGGCCCCCGCGTGGTGCCGATCATCCCCGACGAGGCGCGCACCTTCGGCATGGACTCGTTCTTCCCGACGATCAAGATCTACAACCCGCACGGGCAGAACTACACCCCGGTCGACCACGAGCTGATGCTGGCCTACCGCGAGGCCAAGAACGGCCAGATCCTGCACCTGGGCATCAACGAGGCCGGGTCCGTGGCCGCGTTCACCGCGGCCGGCACGTCGTACTCCACGCACGACGAGCCCATGGTGCCGATGTACATCTTCTACTCGATGTTCGGCCTGCAGCGGACCGGCGACGCGATCTGGGCGGCCGCCGACCAGCTGACCCGCGGCTTCCTGCTCGGGGCCACGGCCGGGCGCACCACCCTGACCGGCGAGGGCACCCAGCACATGGACGGCCACAGCCACCTGCTGGCGTCCACCAACACCGCGCTGGTGGCCTACGACCCGGCCTTCTCCTACGAGATCGCCCACATCATGAAGTCCGGCCTCGAGCGGATGTACGGCGAGAACGCCGAGGACGTCATCTTCTACATCACGCTCTACAACGAGCCGATCGTCATGCCGGCCGAGCCGGAGGACGTGGACGCCGAGGGCATCGTCAAGGGCATGTACCTCTACAAGCCCGCCGAGGACCAGTCCGCCGACAAGCGGGCGCAGCTGCTCGCCTCCGGCGTCGGGGTGCCGTGGGCCCTGGAGGCCCAGGAGCTCCTCGCCACGGACTGGGGCGTGGCCGCCGACGTCTGGTCGGTCACCTCCTGGGGCGAGCTGCGCCGCGACGGGCTGGCCTGCGACGAGCGGGCCTTCCTCCACCCCGACGAGGAGGCCCCCGAAGCCTACGTCACCACCTGCCTCAAGGACCGCCCCGGTCCGGTCGTCGCCACGTCCGACTACATGCGGGCCGTGCAGGACCAGATCCGCGAGTGGGTGCCCGGCGACTACTACACGCTGGGCGCGGACGGCTTCGGCTTCTCCGACACCCGGCAGGCGGCGCGCCGCTTCTACCACATCGACGGCCCGTCGATGGTGGTGCGCACCCTGGAGGCGCTCGCCAAGCAGGGCGTCGTGGACCGCTCGGTCGTCGGCGAGGCCATCGCGAAGTACCGCCTGCACGACGTGACGGCGGGCGCCAGCGGCAACGCGGGCGGCGAGAGCTGACCCGACCGCAGTCGATCCCGCGCCCCGGCACCCCACGTGGGTGCCGGGGCGCGGCTGCGTGTGGCGGGTGGGCGGCGGCGACCGCACCGGGCACCGCCTGAGCTCCGCGTGGTATGGCGACGACGAGGTGCGCCGAGGCTCCGCGGGATACCGACCGGCGAGCCCGCCCTTGTGGCCTGCCCACAACTACGATGAGGCGATGACCGCGCTTCGGCATACCCCCTCGGCGCAGACCCGGCACCGGGTGGAGGCCGCCGCCGGGGCCCTGGCCACGGCAGCGATCTCCCGCATCGAGTCCCAGCACGGGTGGTATCGCGCCCTGTCCGCCGACGAGCGCAGCTGGGTCGGTCTGGTGGCGCAGGCCGGCATCGGCAGCTTCCTGGCGTGGTTGCGCGACCCTGGGTCGGCGCCCGTGGTGACGGTGGACGTCTTCGGCAACGCCCCGCGCGAGCTCACCCGGTCCGTGTCCCTCGGGCAGACCTTGGACCTGGTCCGCAGCGTCGTCGACGTGGTCGAGGAGCAGGTCGACGAGCTGGCCGCCCCGGGGGACGACGGCGCGCTGCGGGAGGTGGCGCTGCGGTTCAGCCGCGAGGTGGCCTTCGCCGCCGCCCAGGTGTATGCCGCCGCCGCCGAGGAGCGCGGCGCCTGGGACGCGCGGCTGGAGTCGCTGGTCGTGGACGCGGTGGTGCGCGGCGAGGCCGACAACTCGCTCCGGTCCCGGGCGACGGCGCTCGGGTGGGGCTCGCTGGAGCACGTCACCGTGGTCGTCGGCCGGACGCCGCACCAGGACACCGCCCGGGCGGTGGATGCCTTGCGCCGCGCCGCTTCTCGGCTCGGGGTGTCGGCGCTCAGCGCGATCCAGGGGCGTCAGCTCGTCGTCGTGCTGGGCGGCACGCGGGACGCGGTCGGCACCACCCGTCAGCTGCTGGACCACTTCGGCGAGGGCGCCGTGGTCATCGGGCCCACCGTGCCGCACCTGTTCGCCGCGGGCCGCTCGGCCCGCGCGGCGCTGTCCGGGCTGGTGGCGGCCCCCGCCCGGCCCGACGCCCCGCGCCCCGTGGAGGCCCACGACCTGCTGCCCGAGCGGTCCCTCGCCGGGGACCCTCAGGCCCGCCGGACCCTCGTCGAGCAGGTGCACCGGCCCCTCGTGGACGCCGGTGGCGACCTGCTGCTCACGGCGGAGACCTATCTGGCGCTCGTGAGCCTGGAGGGGACGGCGCGGGCGTTGTTCGTCCACCCCAACACCGTGCGCTATCGCCTGGGCCGGGTCGCCCAGGTCACCGGGCTGGACCTGACCGTCCCGCGCGAGGCGCACACGGCGCGGCTCGGCCTGGCGCTCGGACGGCTCGCGAGCCTCCCCTCCCAGACCTGGCGCTGACCGCTGCGCGAGCGCCACCGGGCAGGCCACCGGGCAGGCCACCGCCGGAGGCCGAGGGGCAGGCGACCGAGCAGCGTCGCCAGACCGGCGCGTGTTGGAGGAATCCTCCAAGGAACTGCCGGGTACTTCGGCGGTGCTGCCAACCGCCGTCAGCCCCGTCACCGGGCACAGTGGACGGGTGCTTGCGATCGTCTGCCCCGGACAGGGCGCCCAGACCCCCGGTTTCCTCGCCCCCTGGCTCGAGCTGCCCGCCTGCGCCGACCGCCTCGGTGCGCTCGGCGAGGTCGCGGGCCTGGACCTGGTGACCCACGGGACCACGTCACCGATGGACACCATCAAGGACACCGCCGTCGCCCAGCCCCTGCTCGTGGCCGCCGGACTGGTGACCTACGCCGCGCTCCTCGACGACGTGGGTGCCGCCGCCCGCCCGGACCTGCTCGGTGGTCACTCGGTCGGCGAGGTGACGGCGGCCGCGGCAGCCGGGGTGCTCACCGACGAGGCCGCGATGGGCCTGGTCCGCGAGCGGGGTCTCGGGATGGCCCGGGCCGCCGCCGCGACCCCGACCGGCATGAGCGCCGTGCTGGGTGGTGACCCCGCGGAGGTCCTCGACGCCATCCAGCGGCACGGCCTGACCCCCGCCAACGTCAACGGCGCCGGGCAGACCGTCGCCGCCGGCACCCTCGACCAGCTGCGGGCCCTGCAGGAGCAGCCTCCTGCCCGGGCGCGGGTCGTCCCGCTGCCGGTCGCCGGGGCCTTCCACACCGAGCACATGGCCCCGGCCCTCGCGCCGCTCGACGAGGTCGCCGCGACGCTGACCCCGCACGACGCGGCGATCCCCCTCGTCTCCAACCGGGACGGGGAGGTGCTCGTGGACGGCGGCGAGGTGGTGCGCCGGATCGTCACCCAGGTCGTCAGCCCGGTGCGCTGGGACCTGTGCCTGCAGACGATGCTCGACCGCGGCGTCACCGCCCTGGTCGAGGTCTGCCCCGGCGGCACCCTCACCGGTCTGGCCAAGCGCGCCATGCGGGGCGTGGAGCTGTGCGCCCTGCGCACCCCCGAGGACCTCGAGTCCGCCCGCCGCCTCCTCACCGAGCACGCCGGTGCCCCCGCGCAGGTCGTCGCATGAGCCGTCCGACGCTGCGGGAGCGCACGGGCGCCCCGCACGCCCGGCTGTGGGGCCTCGGGAGCTACCGCCCCGAGCGGGTCGTCACCAACGCCGAGGTCTGCGAGTGGATCGAGTCGAGCGACGAGTGGATCCGCTCGCGGTCGGGGGTCGTCGAGCGGCGCTTCGCCCGACCCGACGAGACCCTGATCGACATGTCCTGCGCCGCGGCCGAGGACGCCCTCGCCAAGGCCGGGGTACGGCCGGACCAGCTGGGCGCCGTGCTGGTCGCCACGGTGACCCACCCCTTCCAGACGCCGAGCGCGGCCACCGCCGTCGCCCACCGCATCGGGGCCGAGCCGGCCGCCGCGATGGACCTGGCCGCGGCGTGCGCGGGCTACTGCCACGGGATCTCGCTGGCCGCCGACATGATCCGGTCCGGATCCGCCGAGTTCGTCCTCGTGATCGGGGCGGAGAAGCTCTCGGACTTCCTGGACATCCACGACCGCGGCACGGCCTTCATCTTCGGCGACGGCGCGGGCGCGGCCGTCGTCGGTCCCTCGGACGTCCCGGGCATCGGTCCGGTGGCCTGGGGCTCCAAGGGCGAGTCCTGGGACGTCATCCGCAACAAGTACTCCTGGACCGAGCTGCGCGAGCACGCCCGGCTCGGGGCCATCGACGAGCAGCACCCCGCCGACGCCATGCCCTGGTCCTACCTCACGATGGCCGGGCAGAGCGTGTTCCGGTGGGCGGTCTACGCCATGGCCCCGGTATGCCGAGAAGCCCTGGCCGCCGCGGGGATCCAGGCCGATGACCTGGACGCCTTCGTCCCGCACCAGGCCAACCTGCGGATCGTCGACGCCCTCGTCAAGCAGCTGCGCCTGCCGGCCCACGTCCCCGTCGCCGACGACATCCGCCACCAGGGCAACACCAGCTCGGCCTCCGTGCCCCTGGCCATGGACCGGATGCTCACCGACGGCACCGCGCCCCACGGCGGCCTGGCCCTGCAGATCGGCTTCGGCGCCGGCCTGGTCTACGCCGCCCAGGTGGTCGTCCTCCCCTAGTCCCCGGGCCGGCACGGGCCAGGTCCCCTGGACCCACGCCGGCACCGGCATACCCCCCGCTGCCCGACGGGACCCCTCGGGCTGACCCGCACCACCCACCCCGCTCCCCGGAGCGCGCACCTGAAGGAGCCAGACATGGCGAACGAGAACGAGATCCGCGAGGGCCTGGCCGAGATCGTCAACGAGGAGACGGGCATCGACGCCGGCGAGGTCCAGATGGACAAGTCCTTCACCGAGGACCTGGACATCGACTCCCTGTCGATGATGACGATCGTCGTGCAGGCCGAGGAGCGCTTCGGCGTCCGCATCCCCGACGACGAGGTCAAGAACCTCAAGACCGTCCGCGACGCCGTCACCTTCATCGCCGGCGCGCAGGGCTGAGCACCGCACCCGGCGGGGTGGAGGGGTCGTCGTGGCCCCTCCACCCCGCGCTCGCCCACCCAGCCCCTGTCACGAGGAGTCACAGATGACCACCCCCAACCCCCGCCGCGTCGTCATCACCGGCCTCGGCGCCACGACCCCCCTGGGCGGCACCGTCGCCGACACCTGGGAGGCGGTCCTCGCGGGACGCTCGGGCGCCCGCACCATGCCCTTCGACTGGGTGGAGGAGTACGACCTGCCGGTGCGCTTCGCCGCGACGCTGGCCGTGCCGACCGCTGACGTGCTCACCAAGGTCGAGTTCAAGCGCCTGGACCCCTCCGCGCAGGCCGCCCTCGTCGCCGCCCGTGAGGCCTGGGCCGACGCGGGCGCGCCCGATGTCGAGCCGGAGCGCTTCGCGAGCGTCGTCGGCTCCGGCATCGGCGGCGTGTGGACCCTGCTCGACCAGTGGGACAACCTGCGCGAGAAGGGCCCCCGCCGGGTCTACCCGCTGTCGGTGCCGATGCTCATGCCCAACTCTCCCGCCGCCACGGTCTCCCTGGAGCTGGGGGCCCGGCTGGGTGCCCACACCCCGGTCAGCGCCTGCGCCTCCGGCGCCGAGGCCATGGCGGTGGGGCTGGAGATGATCCGCTGGGGTCGCGCCGACGTCGTCGTCTGCGGCGGCACCGAGGCCGCCGTGCACCCGCTGCCGATCGCCGGCTTCGCCGCCATGCAGGCGCTGTCCACGCGCAACGACGACCCGACGCGGGCGTCCCGGCCCTACGACAAGGCCCGGGACGGCTTCCTGCTCGCCGAGGGTGCCGGGCTGTTCGTGCTCGAGGCCGAGGAGCACGCCCGTGCGCGTGGCGCGCGGGTGCACGCCGAGCTGGCGGGCGCGGGCTGCTCCGCGGACGCCCACCACATCGCGGCCCCCGAGCCGGAGGGCGCCGGTGCCTCGCGGGCGATGGTCGAGGCGGTCGCGTCCGCCGGGCTGACGGGCAGCGACCTGTGCCACGTCAACGCGCACGCCACCTCCACCCCGGTCGGTGACCTGGCAGAGTCACGCGCCATCCGTCGCGCCTTCGCCGACGCCACGGACGGCATGTGCGTCTCGGCGACCAAGTCGATGACGGGGCACCTGCTCGGGGCCGCCGGTGCCCTGGAGGCGATCCTGACCGTCCTGTCCATCCGCGACCGCGTCGCCCCGGCCACCATCAACGTCGACGACTTCGACGAGGCGGTCCGGCTGGACGTCGTCCGGGGCGAGCACCGCACCCTGCCGGACGGGCAGATCGCCGCCCTCAACAACTCCTTCGGCTTCGGCGGCCACAACGTCGCGCTGGTGCTGCGGTCGGCCTGACCGCGCGCGCAGGCCTGGTCCCTCCCCACCCGGGGAAGGACCAGGCCTGCGGCACACCTGAGGGGTCGGCGCCGGTGCACACCGCGGGGCCGGCTCCAGGATCAGCCCACCTTGTGCAACCAGCGCACCGGAGCGCCCTCGCCACCCTCGCGGTAGTCCTCCAGCTCCCGGTCCCAGGGCTCGCCGAGCAGCTGGTCCATGATCTCGGCGAAGGCCCGTGGGTCGCCCTGGGCCTGCGCGACGGCGTGCCGCAGCCGGTCCTCGTTGACCACCGCGTCGCCGCTCGCGGAGATCCACGTGTGGTGCAGACCGAGCTCGGGGGTGTGCGACCAGCGGGAGCCGTCGCAGCCGGGGCTGGGCTCCTCGGTGATCTCGTAGCGCAAGGACTCCCAGCCACGAAGCGCGCTCGCCAGAGCGGCGCCCGTGCCGGCGGGTCCGATCCAGTTGACCTCCGCGCGCATCAGGCGGCGCTCGGCAGGCTGGATCGTCCAGTCGAGCGAGACCGGGGTGCCGAGGACACCCTGGAGAGCCCACTCGACGTGCGGGCATGACGCGGTGGAGGCGCTGTGGACGAACACAACACCCCTGGTGTGGGCGGCGACGTCGCCACCACGCTGCAGTGCGGTTGCACGAGACATCCGGAACCTCCTGTGTGCGAGGGACGTCTTCCCCAACGACCTCGACCAGGACCAGTCATGCAATCACTCTGCGTTGCCAACTATGCCGCATGGGGGGCACGTTGACCACCCCCTGACGACGCGACACGCGGCGTGGTGCCGAGCCTGCCGCGCCGATCCGACTCAGGCGATGCCGAGCGGTGAACCCGGGGTGAACCCCGGGAAGATCGTCGCCAGCCCGTCCCGGTTGAGCAGTCGTGCGGAGATCAGTTCGGACAATACCTCGCGGTAGTCCGTGGTGATCGGCACGTCCCCCTGCACCAGGTTGGCGTCGGACAGGGTGGGGATCGAGCCGTAGACCTTGCCTCCGTTGATCCCCCCGCCGGCGACGAACATGACGTTGCCGTGGCCGTGGTCGACCCCCTGGTCGCCGTTCTCCCGGACGCGGCGACCGAACTCACTCATCGTGACGACGGTGATCCGCTGCCACAGGTCCCCGAGCTCGGTGCGCAGCACGTCCAGACCCCGGTCGAGGTCGTTGGCGCGCTTCCAGATCCACGCGTTCGTGTCGGTGGAGGCGCCCAGGCCGCGGTGCATGTCCCAGTCGTCGTGGTCGATGCAGGCCACCTCGAGCCCGCGTCCGGACCTGGCCACCGCCGCGATGTCCCGCATGCCGTCGAAGAACGGGGAGGAGTAACCGTCCGGGGCCTTGGGGCGGTTGGCGGCGGCGCTGCGCAGGTCCGACAGGCGGGCCACGGAGGCCAGCGTGGCGGCCGCGGTGGCAGCGGCCTCTCCCCCGGCCCGTCGGTAGAACCCGTCGATGATGGAGGTGATGCGGGGGACGGTGACCCCGTCGGTGCTGTAGGTCGGGTGCAGACCGAAGGACGCCAGCTGGGCGATCGCGGTGGTCTCGAAGTCGGGGCTCGACAGGGACATCGCCACCTGGCTGCCGCGGGTGATCGCCCGCACCGTCCCCTGCAGGCCCCCGGTCGTCGCCAGGTGGCGCGCGAGCCAGCCGGAGCGCATGTTCGCGGGGGCGGCCCACTCCATCGCGTTCATGTCCTCGAAGTGGGAGCGGGTGACGGCCGGGTTGCCCGCCCCGACCACGACGGCGAGCTGGCCGGCGTCATACATCGCCTTGGCCTTGGGCATGGCCGGGTTGAGCCCGTACCGCGCGTCGAGCGGGAGGGCCGCCTCCGGCCTGATGCCGATGCCCGGGCGGTTGGCGAGGTACTGCGCGTCCGTCAGCGGCGGGACCAGGGACAGGCCGTCGGCGCCCCCGCGCATGAAGATCACGACGAGCAGGTCGCGGGAGGTCGCCGTGGCCCCGAAGGCGTAGCGCGGCGCAGCGGACTCGGCGAGCAGGGCGCCGACGCCGAGGGCGGCGCCCTGCAGCACCGTGCGGCGTCGCACCGGGCCGCGCCAGCCGCACCGATCCGCGATCTCGTCGGCGTCGGGCTCCGGGCGGACCCGGGCGACGTGGGCCGCGGCGGCCTGCGGGCTCATGACCCGGGGTCCGTCCGGCGTCCGGACGAGGAGGTGGTTGCGGGACTCGTCGTGGTGGTGCATCGGGGTGACGAGGTCCTCGTGCAGCAGCGGCGAGAAGGGGTCTGGGCGGGTCATGTCTGCTCCGGTATGACGAGAGGGCGGCGTGCCGGGTGGGGCGCGTCAGCGCAGGAAGGCGTAGGGACTGGCGAAGACGAGGCGCACGGCCTCCGGCAACCACCCGATCACGGAGGCGTAGGAGAGCGTGTCGGAGCTCGTGGCGGGCCTCTCGCCGTAGCTGCAGAGCCATGACGCGATAGCTGCCACGTCCTCCTCGCGCCAGGTGTAGCCCGTCAGGTCGGTGGTGATGCGACGAGCGGTGGCCAGGACGTTGTCGCCTTCCTTGACCCCCAGTGCCAGATCCCATCGGGGGCGGGTGTCACCGCTGGTCTGGTCCACCTGGTTCGGGTACATCGGCCCGTCGCCCCAGCCCCAGGTCAGGGCGTGGCTGAGGTTCCACGAGGCCAGGGTGGCGCCCGTGGTGCGCCACGCGGCGGCGACGTCGGGATAGCCGTCCACCCGGGGCCACGCACGCGGCCCATGCCCGGTGCCGGCCACCTGCCAGAAGTAGTTACTCATGGCGAAGGGGTTGACCGTGATGGATTGGGCGAACGAGTACCCCGTGGGCTTGGCGGCGCGGGTCAAGCCCGAGACGAGCTCGAACGGCCGAGTCCACTTGGCTCCCACAGAGCTCCAGAACTCCGGGTGGTTGAAGAGCTTGCGCAGGACCGGAACGATGGCCGTGTCGGCCGCGAGGTAGGTCGAGGCCAACGCCTGGACCAACGATGCGGAGGGGGTGTCGGAGACGAACCTCGTGGCGATCCGTCGGGCGATCCGGGTGGCCGTCGCGGGGTGCCGGGCCAGGTAGTCGGTGTAGGCGCGGACCACCGCCGGTCCGCCCTCGGGGGTGGCGTTGGCGTGGCTGAAGCCCATCACTCTCACTGGACCGACGTGGTGCGCCCAGGACTGATAAGACGGAGCGAAGGTGTTCCAGTCGATGGACTGGCCGGTGAGGATGAGGGCGGACTGTCGCACGTCCGTCTCGGTGTAGCTCCCCACCCCGACGGAGTACAGCTCGATGATCTCGCGACCCAGGTTCTCGTTGGGGTTGTCCTTCGAGCTCACGTCGTTGTCCAACAGGTTGAGCAAGGCGGGATGCGTCACCGCGGCGTGCAGCAGGTCGGCGTAGCGCCCGAAGGCATGTCGGCGCAGGACGAACTGGTCGTACTCCAGCACGAAGGAGCTCGCCTTGCTGCGGTAGGGGACGTAGAGCAGGTCGCCGAACAGCTGCACGACGTTCTCCCAGAGCACCCGTGTGGTGAACAGGGGGCGGACGGCGGCTGCGTGAGCCATGACGGGTCCCCCCGGAAGGCCTGACCGTTGACCCGATCTGCCAGCTGACGCGTCGTGAGCGCGAGCCAGGGGAAGTGCTGCGCCGCGAGCTGGTCCCAGGTGGGGTCCGCGAGCGCGGTCGGGTTCAGCTGCTGGTCGAGCCAGGCGCGGGTGCCGAGCCGCTGGATGTCTGCCGCGATCGCTGCGGTGGGGGCGAGGGCGCAGCGCCGGGCCAGGTGCCAGGCCGCGGTGGTGCGCAGGGGAAGCGACGTGGCGTGGACGGAGGTGGCCACCGCGGGCACCGTGTGGGTCAGGCGTGCGCTGGGGGTCGCGGTGCGGGACGTGCCCACGGTGCGCGGCGCCGCCGCGCCCGGGCGGGGCGGGGTGGGGACGGCAGGGTGCCGGGCGGTGAGGGGCGCTAGGCGCGATGCAGTCATGGGACCAGACCTTCACTGTCGATTCGATATCTCGACAGTGTGTAGTCAATCTGGGCCAAGTTCGAGGGGGATCTGACCTGTTCAGGCGTACCTGAAGCCTGATTCAATCGCACAGAGTAATAGTCCCGGGTGACTATCCTGCCCTGGCCCGTCATCCCGGCACACGCGTGCGGCCGAGCAGGGCGCAGGTGCTCGCGGGCGGTAGGCTGGCCCATCGGCGCCCCGGCGCCGCGGGACGGTAGCTCAGTCGGTCAGAGCAGCGGACTCATAATCCGTCGGTCCTGGGTTCAAGCCCCAGCCGTCCTACCATCCACTCCCCCGCAGGCCGGCCGGCCGCCTGCCCGTCGTCAGACGCGGGCGTGCCGCGCACGGAAGAAGAGATACACCCCGAAGGCCGCGAAGCCGAGGGTCATCAGCACCATCAGGACCCGCCCGAAGGGCTGCTCCAGCACGAACTTGAAGGCCGCGTCCAGCCCGTTGGCCTTGGCGACCGAGTTGTTCAGCGCCCCGAGCACGAAGAGCAGACCCACGACCATGAGCGCCACCCCGCGGGTCGGGTAGCCGATCTGTCCGGCGCGCACCGCGACCGGGCCCGGGTCGTCGGCCAGGTCGCGCAGGAACTTCTTCCTGATTCCCTTGGCGACGTGGTAGACCCCGACCCCGAGGATCGTCAGGCCCACCAGGGCCACGAAGAAGCGCCCGCCGAAGCCCCCCATGAGCGTGCGAGTCAGGTCCTGCGTCGTGCGGGCACCGGACGAGCCGTGTCCACGCGCGAAGCCGAAGCACGAGAACGCCAGGACGGCGAAGACGACGGCCTTGGCGGCGTCCTTGGCCCGGTCCTTCCACTCGGCATACACGCCGGGAACCAGCACCTCGGTGAGCTGCCACAGCGCCAGGCCGCCGAAGCCGACGACGCCGAGCCACAGGGCGATCAGGCCCGGGGTGGACGAGGCGAGCGTGGCGAAGGCGCCGGACTGGTCTGCCTGGCCGGTGGGCTTGAGCATGGCGAGCTGCAGGCAGATCCAGGCGATGACCAGGTGAAGCAGCCCGTTGACGGCATACCCGACCCGCGCAGCCAGCTCCAGGACCGGGTGGTCCCCCGCCTGCTGGGCGATCCCCTCGACCCGGTCCTCCAGGTCACCGTCACCGGCCTTGACCACGCGCGAACGTCCGTTGTCCATGCGGACATGATGCACGGTGGGGACGCCGCGCGGGACAAGTCCCCTCGGACAGGCTGTCGCCGCTGCCCGGCGTGATCGCGGACGGCGGATACGGTAGGCACCGGAGCGAGGAGGGACAGGTATGACGAGCAGCGGGGTACGCCGGCGGGCGGCGGCGCTCGTGGCGCTGGGTGCGATCGCGAGCGTGCTCGGCGGGTGCGCCCAGCCGGAGCCGTCGGTGGGTGTGTCCTACGACCGTCCCGGCCTGGGGATCCGGGCGGCCTACGACCTGTCCGGCTTCGACTACGTCCTGGCCCGCGATCTCATGGCCCGCCTCGGGCACCCCGGCCCCAAGGACCTGGCCTACGTCGCGGTGCCGGAGCGGAGGGTGACCCCGCAGTCCACGGATCTGCCCTACGACGTCCTCGTCGCGGCCTATCCCGCGACCCCCGCCCTGCGTGCCCGCGCCGACCTCGTCGGGCCCTACCTGCGCGGGCACCAGGAGGTCGCGGTGCGCGCCTCGGACCGCGACACCGTCACCCCGGCCTCCCTCTCGGGCCGCACGGTGTGCGCAGTCCTCGGCAGCGAGCTGGGCCGCACCTCCCCGAAGACCTTCCCCGGAGCGCACATCACCTACCGCGAGACGGTCTCCACCTGCCTGACCGAGCTGCGCCACGGCCAGGTCGACGCGGTCACCGACGAGGGCCTGGCCCTGCGCGGCTACGTCGCCAACGCCCCTTTCTCGGGAGCCGTCAAGGTCGTGGACCTGCGGCTGCCGTCGATCGACTACTACATCGCTGTCTCCCGGCGGATCCCCGGCCTGTGCGGCTCGATCCGGGACGCGCTGCGGTCCGCGGTGCGGGACGGGAGCTGGTCCCGGGTGTATGCCGAGCAGCTGGTGCGCACCGGCGTGGTCGGGAGCGTCCCCGCACCACCGGCGACGATCACCGGCTGCAGCAGCTGACCGGTCGTGGCGGGCTGATGCTCGACCACACCGCGACGACGTGGCCCCCTGGCCGGCGGGCCGCGACGTGCCGCCCCCTGTGCGGCTGTGGTGCGGACTCGTCACCGCCCCGCCCGTGGGTGGGCCCACCCCCCGGCTGTGGGCCCACCCGGTGCAGGGGCGCGGTCAGGAGACCTTGCGCATGCCGGTGACGTGGGGGTCGGCGAGCAGTCCGGCCAGGACCGTGTGGTCGGTGGTCTCGACCACGATGCCCTGTCCGGTGTGCCAGTCCAGGACGGTCAGGCCGTACTGCTGGGCGCGGCGCGCGACGAGGGCCTCGTCGCGCGCGAGCTCGTAGTCGCTGAGCCCCGTGGTGACGATGGTGATCTCGTACCGGACCGGGGCGTCCTGCGGTGCGTCGTCGCTCGTCGTGGCGATCGAGGCGGGGGTGGTGGTCCGTGCGGGGGCCGCGGTCGACGGCAGGGCCGTGCCGGCGGTCAGGGCGGCGGCCAGGGCAAGGGTGGTCATGGCGATACGCATGGGTCTTCTCCTTCGTGGGGATGGGCCAGATGCCAGGCGCCACCGAGGTAACGGTGACACCTGTTGTGCTACAACGCATTTCGTCGCGTCGACAGGACCATCCTGATCGACGTCGCCACCACGTGCAGACCGAGGGCGCTGCACTGGTCGCCCCGCGTTCGAGAGCTATGAGTGCTCGGCCATGACCATGCAGCCGCCGCACCTCTGACAGACCACCGGCAACGGGATGGAGGGGCGGAGGGGCCGTGATCGTTGAGGAGATATTCATCGCGTCATCGCGCCCGACATCGTCGTCAGGCGCGAGGGGGAATACCGGGGACGACCCCTGCGGCTGATCACGCTCCGTCCCGGGAAGCACCCCACGCGGGGCGTGGTCAGCAGCCGGCCGGACCTTCGTGGCGTGCCACCAGCGAGGTCCGGGCGAGGAGGGGCGTCACCGTGTCCACCAGGGCGAGCTCGCACAGATCGTGCGCTGCCGGTGACGGCACCGCCGAAGCGCACCTGACGATCGGGATGCCTGGAGGTGATCGATGCCGGGCAGCACTCCTGGGCTCTGCCCTGGGCGCCTCCCCCAGATCCGCGAAGACCCCTCCACCCACGGACTGGGGAGAGGGGTCTCGGTCGTCGAGCTCCCCCGATTGGACTCGAACCAATAACCTGCCGGTTAACAGCCGGCTGCTCTGCCAATTGAGCTACAGGGGAATGCGCCGCGTCCGGCGCGAATGAGACTGTAGCAGCATCAGCGCCGCGACACCGAATCCGCCGTCACCCCGGCGTCGCCCGTCGTTCACGCCCCGGGCGAACCGCCCGGCTGCGGTGGGAGGCCCACGGCGTCCCGCAGCCGCGCGGCCATCTGCTCGCGCGCCGCCCGCACGGCCGGGTCGTCGGGCCGCGCTCCCCCGGCATACAAGGTCTGGACCAGCAGCTCGCGGGTGGCCAGGTCCTGGCGGATCACCACCCGCACCCGTCCCCCGCCCGCAGCCGTGTCGTCGTGCGCCACCACGCTCGCCTGCACCCGCTCGCGCAGGGCCTGCAGCGCCCGGGCGTCCGGCTCGGCGACGGCCAGGCGCCAGGGCTCGTCCCCGTCGACCCAGGACACCCGCAGGGTCGAGTCGTCGCGGGACCACCCGGCGCCGTCGACGAGGTGCCAGGGGCGCAGCACGGGCGTGCCGGCGTCGGGGAGCAGCACCAGGTGCCAGGTGGTGACCACCAGCCGCGACTGCAGCGCGGGCAGCGGCAGCTCGCTGAGCAGGTCGTCCCCTCGGCGCAGGTCGAGGCGCTCGCGGTCGGCGGGCGTCAGGGTGGGACGGGTGCGGCGCAGCAGCGGGCGCATCAGCTCAGCTCCGATCGCAGGGCCGCGAGCTCGCGCTGCAGGCCCTGGAGACGTATGCCGAGGGAGCGGGCCTCCTCGGCCTGGGTGGGGTCCATCCGCTGCAGCGCGCTGATGGCGTCGGCGATCCGGCGACGCAGGCTGACCTCGCGGACGCGCAGGATCAGCTCGTCGGCATACCTCCTGGAGGGGGCGCCGGTCTGCGGATCCAGGCGGCTCGGGATGGGCGCGACCGCGAGCTCGATCACCAGCGGGCGCACCTCCTCGTCGACGTGCTCCGCGACCGCCGAGGTCCAGGCCTGGCCCGAGCGGCCGGCCGCGGTCGCCAGTCCCCCGGCGGCCTGGAGGCCGGCGACGACCAGCTGGTAGGCGGGCGCCACCATCGCCTCCGGCTCGAGCGCGTCGACCGCAGCGGCGTCGAAGAGGCCGGGATGCTGCAGCAGGCACTGCAGGAGCTGCTGCTCCGCCGCGACGACGGGGTCACGCAGGTCCGGCGGCGGCACGGCGGTGCCGCTCGGACCGGTGGGCTCCGCGGGCTCGCGGTGGACCGGCTCGGCCGGCACCTGGGCGGCGGCGGTCCCCGCGATCGACACCTCGTGGGCGACCTGCTCGACGGGCAGCCCGATCCAACCGGCGACGGTGCGGATGTACTCCGGGCGCAGGCCCTGGTCCCGGATGCTCGCGATGATCGGGGCGGCGGTCCGGGTCGCCATGACCCGCCCCTCGGCGGTGCCGAGGTCGAAGCGGGCGATGGTCGTCCGCACCGCGAACTCGAACATCGGCACGGCGTCCTCGACCAGGTGCCGCACCGCCTCGTCCCCGCCGGACTGACGCAGCTCGTTGGGGTCCTGGCCCGCCTCGGCCACGGCCACGAAGGACTGCGAGGCCCACCGCTGGTCCTCGCCGAAGGCGCGCATGGCGGCCTTCTGGCCGGCGGCGTCCCCGTCGAAGGTGAAGATCACCTTGGCGGGCGACCGACCGGCCTCGTCGCGCAGGATCCGGCGCAGCGTCTTGATGTGGTCGACGCCGAAGGACGTGCCGCAGGTCGCGACGGCGGTCTGGATGCCGGCCAGGTGACAGGCCATCACGTCGGTGTAGCCCTCGACCACGACCGCCTGCCGGTCCCGCGCCATCGCCCGCTTCGCCAGGTCGAGCCCGTAGAGCACCTGGGTCTTCTTGTAGATCGGGGTCTCGGAGGTGTTGAGGTACTTCGCCTCGATCCGGTCATCGTCGAAGATCCGGCGGGCGCCGAAGCCCACCGTGTCGCCCGTGACGTCGCGGATCGGCCACACCACGCGCCCGCGGAAGCGGTCATAAGGTCCGCGGCGTCCCTCGACCGCGAGCCCGGACGTGACGATCTCCTCGTCGGTGAAGCCCTTGGACCGCAGGTGGCCGGTCACCGCCTCCCCCGCGCGCGGGGCATAGCCCACGCCGAAGATCCCGCAGTCCTTGCCGCCGAAGCCCTTGGCCCGCAGGAAGTCCCGGGCAGGGCGCGCCTCGGGCAGGGAGAGCAGGGCCTCGGCATACAGCTCGGCGGCGACACGGTTGGCCTCGACGAGCCGCTGCCGCCTGCCCGCCGGCTCGCGCTGGGGAGCCTCCCCGTCCTCGTGGCGCAGCTGCACCCCGACCTGCCCGGCGAGCCGCTCCACCGCCTCGACGAAGGTCAGGTGGTCGACCTCCTGGACGAACCTGATGACGTCCCCGCCCACGCCGCATCCGAAGCAGTGGTAGGCCCCCACCCCGGGACGCACGGTGAACGACGGCGTCTTCTCGTCGTGGAAGGGGCACAGCCCCTTGAGCGAGCCGGGTCCGGCGCTGCGCAGCGAGACATGCTCGCGCACCACGTCCTCGATCGAGGCCCGCTCCTTGACCAGCGCGATGTCCTCGGCCTTGATCAGCGCCACCGGCACCTCCCCTCGTCGCGGCCGAGTCTAGGGCGTATGCCGCGAAGCCCCGGCCCGCCGCACCGCCCGCCCCGGCCCGGCCCGGCGCACCTCCTAGGTCCACGGCACCAGGTCGACAGCACAGGGCCCAGGACGCCCGGACCACGCCACGCTCAGCACCATGCCGCGTGCAACGCCACCGCCCGCGCGTCGGTGAGCGAGGCCACCTGGTCCACCACGACGCGCAGCCGCTCCCCGTCGTCGCGGGCCGCGAGGTGGTCGGCCCACAGCTCCCGGTCGAGCCGGCCCTCGGGGTCCTGCTGATAGGCCCGGACCAGCCCGTGCACGATCTCGCGCTCCTCGGCCATCAGGTCCACGCGGGCCCGGGTCTCCATCACGAAGTGGGCCGCCACGGCCTTGAGCACCGCGACCTCGGCGCGCACGTCCTCGGGCACCACCAGGGTCGCGGCGTAGCGCGTCAGCGGACCGGCGCCGTAGCGCTGCCGGGTCGCCTGCTCGGCGGCTCCGGCGAAGCGGCCGACCAGGCGAGAGGTCAGGTCCTTGAGCCGGGCGAGGTCGCGCCGCGAGCCTCCGTCGAAGCTCTCCGGGACCAGGTGCGGGGTGACCAGCCGCCAGTAGGCCGCCTCCAGCACGCCCGTCTCCAGGTCGGGGGCATAGCGCTCGCGGGCGATCGGCAGCACCTGCCCGACGGCCTGCCCCGCGTGCAGCTCGCGCACGTCCAGGCCGCCCGACGCGATCGCGTCCTCCACGTCGTGGACGGAGTAGGCCACGTCGTCGGCCCAGTCCATGGTCTGCGCCTCCAGGCAGCGGTGTCCCACGGGCGCGCCCTCACGCACCCAGGCGAAGGCGTCGAGGTCGTCGGCGTAGACCCCGAACTTGCGGGTGACCACGGGTCCGTCGCCGCGGGACCAGGGATACTTCGTGGCTGCGTCCAGGCTGGCGCGGGTGAGGTTGAGGCCCGCCGAGCGGTCGGTGCCGGGGTGGAAACGCTTGGCCTCCAGCCGCACCAGCAGCCGGAAGGTCTGGGCATTGCCCTCGAAGCCCCCGACGTCCGCGGCGATCTCGTCGAGCGCGCTCTCGCCGTTGTGCCCGAAGGGCGGGTGCCCCAGGTCGTGAGCCAGGCAGGCGGTGTCGACCACGTCGGCGTTGCACCCCAGCGCGCCCCCGAGCTCGCGTCCGATCTGGGCGACCTCCAGGGAATGGGTCAGCCGGTTGCGCACGAAGTCGCTGCTGCCCGGCCGCACCACCTGGGTCTTGGCGGACAGCCGCCGCAGCGAGGCCGAGTGCACGAGCCGGGCCCGGTCACGCGCGAAGTCGTCGCGGTCCCCCGACTTCTGGGCCGGGTCCTCGCGCACCCAGCGGTGCCGGTCGCCGTCGGCATACCCGTCACTGCTCATCCCTGGCCCCTCTCCCTGCTCATGGGCGCCCTTCTCCCGTCTCGTCCGGACCCTAGCCAGGGGGTCTGACAGACCCCCTGGCTAGGGTGAAGCCATGACCGAGCAGGCTGCCGTCCACCCCCCGCTGATCACCGCCCACGAGCTCGACCAGGCGCTGCACGCCCCCGAGGGGCACCGTCCCACGGTGCTGGACGTGCGCTACCAGCTGGGGCGTGCCGACGGACCCGAGCAGTTCCGCGCCGGCCACGTGCCCGGCGCGGTCTACCTCTGCCTGGACGACGTGCTCGCCGACCCGCACGTGCCCGGCACGACCGGGCGCCACCCGCTGCCGAGCCGCGACCGGCTGCAGGCCGGGCTGCGCGCGGCGGGCGTGCGCGCCGGTGCCGCCGTCGTGGTCTACGACGACTGGCACTCGATCGCGGCGGCACGGGCCTGGTGGCTGCTGCGACACTCCGGTCACCCCGCGGTGAGCGTCCTCGACGGAGGCTGGCAGGCCTGGCACGACGCCGGGCTGGAGGTCGAGACCGGCGAGGTCACCCCGGAGCCGGGCGACATCACGGTGGCCGAGCCGGCGCTGACCGTCCTCGACGCCGAGGGCGCGCGGCGGTACGCCCAGAACGGGACCCTGGTGGACGCGCGCCCGGCCAACCGCTTCCGCGGCGAGGACGAGACCGTCGACCCCGTCGCGGGCCACATCCCGGGGGCGGTCTCGCTGCCCGCCCTGGAGCTCGTCGGCGAGGACGGCCGGTTCCTGCCCCGCGAGGAGCTGCTCGCGGCCTTCCACCGGCGCGACGTCCACGAGGGCGGCACCACCGCGGTCTACTGCGGGTCCGGGGTCCAGGCCTGCCACGTGGCGCTGGCCGCCGCCGCGGTCGGCATCTCGGACGACCTTGCGGTGTATGCCGGTTCGTGGTCGGACTACATCACCGACCCGAGCCGACCGGTGGCAACCGGCGCCTGACCCCGCGGGGCCGTGACGTCCGGGGCCACCTCCGGGGTGCGGAGCCGGTCGACGCGCGCGGCTCCCCGGTCTCAGCCGCCGCTGACGTCGAGCTCGGCCTCCGCCACCAGGCGCTGCTGCTGCTCGTCCATCTCCGGCGAGTCCAGCCAGCCGTCCGGCAGCGCGACCCGCTTGGGCGAGCCCGCCCGGCCGCGCGGTCCCTCGGCGCCCGCGCCCGGCCAGGGCTGGGTGGCGTCGAGGGTGGCGACGAGCTCGTCGAGCGTGGCCAGGGAGTCGACGAGCGCGAGGCGGTGCCGCACGTCGTGCCCGGCGGGGAATCCCTTGAGGTACCACGCGACGTGCTTGCGGATGTCGCGGCAGGCCTTGCGCTCGTCGCCGTAGAACTCCGCGAGATAGCTCGCGTGCCGCCGCATCGTCGCCCCCACCTCGCCCAGGGTCGGCGTGGCGCGATAGGTCACGCCCGCGAAGGCCGCCGCCAGGTCGGCGAACAGCCCGGGCCGCCCCAGGCAGCCGCGGCCGACGACCACCCCGTCGCAGCCGGTCTCGCGGACCATCCGCACGGCGTCCTCGGCGGACCAGATGTCGCCGTTGCCGAGCACCGGGATGGTGGTGACGTGCTCCTTGAGCCGGGCGATGGTGGACCAGTCGGCCTGGCCGGAGTAGTGCTGGTCGGCGGTGCGCCCGTGCAGCGCGACGGCGGCGGCGCCCTCCTGCTCGGCGATCCGGCCGGCGTCCAGATAGGTCGTGTGGTCTGCGTCGATGCCCACCCGCATCTTCACGGTGACCGGGATGTCGTGCGGCGCGGCCTCGCGCACCGCGGCCCGCACGATCGCGCGGAACCACTCGGACTTCCACGGCAGCGCCGCGCCGCCCCCCTTGCGGGTGACCTTGGGCACCGGGCAGCCGAAGTTCATGTCGATGTGGTCGGCGCGGTCCTCGGTGGCGATGATCCGGGCGGCCTGGCCGACGGTGACCGGGTCCACGCCATACAGCTGGATCGCGCGCGGGGACTCCCCCTCGTCCATCTCGATGAGCTTCATCGTCAGGGGGACCCGCTCGACGAGCGCCCGGGTGGTGATCATCTCGGAGACGAAGAGCTGGGTGGCACCGGTGGCGCCTGCGGCCGCGAGCCCGACGGCGCCGTGCTCGCGGCACAGCCGGCGGAAGGCACGGTTGGTGATCCCGGCCATGGGCGCGAGGACGACGGGCGACTCGTAGGTGTGGCGGCCGATCTGCAGCGGCGGGAGGACAGCGCTCATAGGCCGTCCATCATCTCAGGTGATCAGGAGGTCACCGGCGCGGTATGCCGAGGGCGCGGCGCACGGCTCCGGCGGTCCATGCGCCGAGCAGGGAGCCGACGACCACGTCGCTCGGATGGTGCATCCCGCGGTAGACGCGGCTGGCGGCGACCGAGATCGGCAGGCCCCAGCGGACGGCGCGACCGATCGCGCGGGAGCCGGGCACGTCGCGGCGGGCGAGGGCGTGGGCGACGGTCAGGTGCATCGCCGTGGTGGCTCCGGTGTGCCCGGAGGGATAGCTCGGCGTCGGCGCCGGCCGGTCCAGCCAGGGCACGTCCGGCCGGTCGCGGCCGACGACGTGCGCGGCCGCGACGAAGCAGACGGTCTCCACGCTGATCGCGGCGAGCGGGGCCGCCGCCTCGTGCCAGGAGCTCGTCTCGCGGCGCAGCCAGGCACCGAAGACCAGCGACATCGCGATGGTGCAGGGGGTGTCGGCATAGGTCGAGGGGACCCAGGTGGCCCGGTCCAGCGCGGACGTGCGGTGGGCGACGCACCAGCGGTTGAGGGCGTCCTCCTGCGGCCAGCCGCCGAGCGGCCCCTGGATGACCCGGCCGGAGGCGGCGATCACCGCGGTGATCGCCGCCCCGGGGAGCACGACGTGACGGACCCAGGGCTGCAGCGGCGCGAGGTTCACGCCCTGGACCCTAGCTGTTGCGGTGCAGGAGGTTGTTGACGCGGGGCCGGGGTTGAGGACGGGCAGGTCCGTCGGCGGCACCATGAGTAGCGACCAAGCAACTCGTATAGCCGATCTCGAAGGACCTGCCCTGTGCCCCACCGTAACGCGCCCCTGACACCCGAGGGTCGTCACCGGCTCGTGCTGCGTTGTCAGCACCGCCCCATCGCCCACGTCGCCGCGGAAGCAGGCGTGTCACGCCAGTGCCTGTCGAGGTGGGTGAACCGCTACCGCGAGTACGGGCAGGCCGGACTGCTCGACCGCTCCAGCGCACCCCACCGGCGCCCCACCCAGACGCCTCAGAACGTCGTGGACCGGGTCATCGAGCTGCGCAAGAAGAAGCGCTCGGCCACGCGGATCGCCGCCGACCTCGCCGCCGAGGGCGTCACGATCGCCGCGTGCACGGTCTCCCGGATCCTGCACCGAGTCGGGCTGCCTCGCCTGTCATGGCTCGACGCCGACGGCGAACCCCTCCGCGCGCCCGGCACGATCACCGCCCGCTACCCCGGACACATGATCCATCTCGACGTGAAGAAAGCCGCCCGCATCCCCGACGGTGGCGGCTGGCGGGTCCACGGACGCGGCAGCGAGCAAGACAAAGCAGCCGACCGCGCCGCCCGCGCCACCGGCAGGAAGGGCACCCGTGCCGGGTACACGTACATCCACTCCGCCGTTGACGGGTTCTCCCGCCTGGCCTACACCGAGTGCCACGACGACGAGACCGCCGCCACCGTGGTCGCGTTCCTGTCCCGCGCCCGAGTGTTCTTCCGCGCCCACGGCATCACCCGCTACACGCGGATCGTCACCGACAACGGGCCCGCCTACACGTCCAAGCACTTCGCCCGTCACGCCGCCTCGTTCGCCTCACGCCATCAACGGATCCGCCCCTACACGCCTAAGCACAACGGCAAGGTCGAGCGCTACCAAGGCCTGATGAGCAGCGAGGTCCTTTACGCCCGCCCCTGGACCAGCGAGCAGCAACGTCGCAACGGCATCGCCGGGTGGGTCAACCACTACAACTACCATCGCCCCCACACAGCCGCTGGCGGCAAGCCCCCAGCCTCACGCCCCAAAACCAGCGTCAACAACGTCCTGCCGAGTTACACCTAGCCCTGGCCGGCGTGCCCGGCCAGCAGCTGCTCGAAGGGCGTGACCCGTGCGAGCGTGACGCCCGAGGAGCGCGGGGACGGACGGTCCTGCTCGCGCGCGGCGAAGCCCGCGACCGAGCCGGACTCGGCGACCACGAGGGCGGCGAGCTCGGAGGCGGCCCGCCGGATCCGGGGGGCCAGGTCGGCACCGGCCTCGCGGCCGAAGTCCTCGGTCGCGGCGAAGACCCCCGTCGGCACCACGACGGCGCGCAGGTGGGTGAGCAGCGGACGCATGGCGTGGTCCAGGACCATCGAGTGACGCGGTGTCCCGGCGGTCGCGGCCGCGATCGTGGGCATCGCGTCGAGCGCGTCCGTGGACAGCGCGTCCAGGAACATCTTGAACAGCCCGGAGTAGCTCGCCGCGAAGACCGGGGTCACCACGATCAGTCCGTCCGCCGCGGAGACCGTCTCACGGGCGGCGTCCAGGGCGGGCGTGGCCATCCCGGTAGTCATCAGGCGGGCGAGATCGCCCGCGAGCTCGCGGACCTCGACGACCTGGACCTCGGCGGCCTCGCCGCGCGCGCTCACCTGTGCCTGCACGGCCGCGGCGAGCCGGTCGGCGAGCAGCCGGGTGGACGAGGGGGTGGACAGTCCTGCGGTGACGACGGCGATCCTCCTCGTCATACGGTCTGCTCCTCCTGGGTGCGGGCGTTGATCACCTGGTGGTGGGGCGAGTCCGGGCCGGCCGCGACCAGGGACTCGTGGGTGGGCGGGTCGCTGGGGACGTGCGCGGGACGACGGCGGTCCATCTCGGCGCGCAGCACCGGGGCGACCTCTCGTCCGAGGATCTCGACCTGCTCGAGCACGACCTCCAGAGGCAGCCCGGCGTGGTCCATCAGGAAGAGCTGGCGCTGGTAGTCGCCGGCGTAGTCCGCCGAGGCGAGGGTGCGCTCGATCACCTGCTCCGGGGTGCCGACGACCAGGGGCGTCGTGGCGGTGAACTCCTCCAGCGAGGGGCCGTGGCCGTAGACCGGAGCGACGTCGAAGTAGGGCCGGAACCTGCGCCTGGCCTCGGCTCCGGTCCCGGCGATGAAGGCCTGCCCGCCCAGCCCGACGATCGCCTGGTCGGCCGAGCCGTGGCCGTAGTGCTCGAAGCGCTGCCGGTAGAGCGCCACCATCTGGGCGGTGTGCTCGGGGCCCCAGAAGATGTGGTTGTGGAAGAAGCCGTCGCCGTAGTACGCCGCCTGCTCGGCGATCTCGGGGCTGCGGATCGATCCGTGCCACACGAAGGGCGGGGTGCCGTCCAGCGGGGCCGGCGTGGAGGTGTAGCCGTGCAGCGGGGTCCGGAACTGCCCCTGCCAGTCCACGACCGGCTCGCGCCACAGCCGTCGCAGCAGGTGATAGCTCTCGACCGCCAGCGGGATCCCCTGGCGGATGTCCTTGCCGAACCACGGGTAGACCGGGCCGGTGTTGCCGCGCCCCATCATCAGGTCCACCCGCCCGCCGGACAGGTGCTGCAGGAAGGCGTAGTCCTCGGCGATCTTCACCGGGTCGTTGGTGGTGATCAGCGTGGTCGAGGTGGACAGGCGCAGCCGCTCGGTGCGGGCGGCGACGAAGGCCAGGTGGGTCGTCGGGCTCGACGGCACGAACGGCGGGTTGTGGTGCTCGCCCGTGGCGAAGACGTCCAGGCCCACCTCCTCGGCCTTGAGCGCGATCTGCGTGATGGCGTCGATGCGCTCGTGCTCGCTCGGGGTGCGTCCGGTGAGCGGGTCGCGGGTCACGTCGCCGACGGTGAAGATGCCGATCTGCACGGTAGCCTCCTGACCAGTTGATTGAATGTTCAACTAGTCTAACTAGCGAGGGTGCATCGGCATTCCCGGATGCTCGATCGGCCCGTCCTGCCGGTGCAGGACGGGCCGATCGAGCGTGCGATCCGTCAGCCGGCCCGCACGACCCGGACGCTCGCGGGCTGCACCCGGGGGGTGGGCACCTCCACCGCGGGCGCCTGCAGCTCGTCCATGAGCCGCTGGGTCGCGAGGGCGATCTGGAGCACGGTCGCCTCGAAGAGCTCGCGATGCTCGGCCGGCGGACGCGCGGCCCCGCTGACCACCCGGACGTACTGCAACGCTGCAGCACGGGCCTCGGGCGACGTGGAGTCGAGTTCCGCGTCGTGGAGGGCACGAAGTTGTCTGACCATGTGTCAAGACTGGCACAGGCATCCCCACGAAAGGGTCGAATCCCACGAAAAAGTGCCAATCCGCCGGAACCGACCATCCCTGAACGCCGTCTGAGGCTGCCTGTCCGGGCGCGGGGTCACGCTCCCGGTAGGCTCGCGGGGTGTCCGAGAAGCCCCCTGTCCTGCGCCGGTCCGTCGAGCGGGCGAGCACCCCCGCCGCCCATGCCCTGGCAGGCCTGCCGTCCTGGGCGACGACCACCGCCTGGGTGGTGCTGCTCGTCCTCGCCGCGGTCGTGGGCGGCCCGATCGGCTGGGTGCTCCTCGCCCTGGCGGTCGCCTTCGTGGCCTGGCTGCTGTTCCTCGCATGGCCCTATGCCTCCTTGAACGCCAAGCTGATTCGCGTGGCCGTGCTGCTGCTCGGCGTCGCGCTCGTGGTGGCGCGACTGCTCCCCCGCTGATCGCCGCACGGGCCCGACCAGGACCTTCGCGGTCCCGACAGGCGACCCCGACCGGCGTGGTCCGACCACCTGGGTCTACGCTGGCGGGAACCCGAGTGGCACTCAGTGAGGAGTTCCCCATGTCCCTGCCGGCGTTGGACAACGCGGTCATCGCGGCCTACTTCCTGGTGATGATCGGGATCGGCGTCTGGTCGATGCGGATGGCCAACACCCGCGAGGACTACCTCGTCGCCGGGCGACGGCTGTCCTTCCCGATGTTCTTCGCGTGCATGGCGGCGATGGCCGTCGGCGGCGCCGTCACGGTGGGCGGCACGGGCAAGGGCTACCAGGACGGGATCGCCGGCATGTGGGTCGGCGGCTCGCTCGGGATGGGCCTGATCCTGCTCGGGATGCTCATCAGCTCCAAGCTCAACCGGCTGCGCGCCCTGTCGATCAACGAGGTCATCGAGCGCAACTACGGCCCCACCGCCCGGGTCTTCGGCGCGGTGCTCACGATCATCTACACCGTCGCCCTGTCCGTCGTGCAGGTGGTCGCCATGGGCTCCATCCTGGCAGGCATCCTCGGCGTCGACACCCGGCTGGCCATGGTGTGCGCCGGCCTGGTCGTGGTCTTCTACACCTTCCTCGGCGGGATGTGGTCGGTGACCATGACCGACATCGTGCAGTTCGTCATCAAGACCCTCGGCATCATGCTGATCGCACCGTTCTTCGTCCTGTCCGACTCGCGCGTGGGCGGCCTCGGCGGCCTGATCGACAAGGTGCCCGCCTCGCACTGGGACCTGGGGTCCTACGGCTTCACCGGGACGCTCTACTGGATCCTGCTCTACGTCCCCGGCCTGGTCATCGGGCAGGACATCTGGCAGCGCGTCTTCACGGCCCGCAACGAGCGGATCGCCCGCACCGGCACCCTGGCGGCGGGGATCTACTCAGTCCTGTACTCCTTCGCCGCCGTCCTGCTCGGCATGGCCGTCCTCGCAGCTGGCATCAAGGTGAGCAAGCCGGGGCTCGTCTTCGAGACCGGCGTGGTGAGCTTCCTGCCGACCGGCATCGCGGGCCTGCTCCTCGCGGCCGCGATGGCGGCCGCGATGTCGGTCGCGTCCGGCACCATCCTGGCCGCCTCGACGGTGGTCTACAACGACCTCTTCCTGCGGTTCGTCCGCGGTCAGAAGCACGCCGAGATCGAGGAAGCCACCGTCGACGCGCAGGGCCACACCCACGCCGCGCACGACGTGTGGATCAACCGCGGGATCGCGCTGGGCATCGGCGTCGTCATCATCGCCCTGGCGGTGGTCATCGAGGACATCTTCAAGGCGCTCGACCTGTCCTACGGCTTCCTGTCCGGGTGCGTGTTCATCCCGGTCTTCGCCGCCTTCGTGCTCAAGCGGGTGAGCCCGCGGGCCGGGCTCGTGAGCCTGGCGCTCAGCTTCCTCGCCGTGTCGGCGACCATGGTCTACGGAGCGACCAGCGGCAAGCCGGACTACTCCATCGGCGGCAACTACCCGATCATGATGGGCATGGCGGTCGGCCTGATCAGCTACGTCGTCGTCCACCACCTCGACCACGACAAGATCGTCCCCAACGTCGACCCCGACCTGGCCGACGGCGAGGAACTGCCCGCATGACCGCCTCCGACCCGCAGCGGCTGCTGTCCTCGCGCTACCGAGGGGCGGCGTCCACCCCGATGAGCTCGGCGGTCGACCTGGCGAACCGCTACGACGACGTCATCTCGTTCAGCCTCGGTGACCCCGACCTGACCACGGACGCGGGAGTCATCGACGCGGCGGCCGCCGACGCCAAGGCCGGGCACACGCACTACACCGACACCTACGGCGACCCCGAGCTGCGCGCGGCGGTCCTGCAGATGTATGCCGAGGAGTACGCTCACGAGCGGCCCCTGACCGACCTGATGATCACCACGAGCGCCTGCCACGGCATGTGGCTCGCCCTGGAGTCCGTCCTCGACGACGGCGACGAGGTCGTCATCCACGAGCCCTACTTCACGCCATACCCGCACCAGATCCGGCTGGCCCGTGGGGTGCCGGTCGCGCTGCCGACCTACGCGCACGAGGAGTGGCAGATCGCCCCGGACCGGTTCGAGGCCCTGGTCACCCCCCGGACCCGTGCGGTGATCCTCAACTCCCCCACCAACCCGACCGGGGCGGTCTTCACCCGGGAGACCCTCGAGGCGGTCGCGGAGATCGCCCGCCGGCACGACCTGGTGGTCATCGCCGACGACATCTACCCGCTGTACTCCTACGACGAGCCGCACCTGCCGATCGTGACCCTGCCCGGCATGGCCGAGCGCACGATCGTGCTCGGATCGTTCAGCAAGGACTACGTGATGACCGGCTGGCGGATCGGCTACGCCATCGCCCCGCCCGACGTCGTCCGCACCATGAAGGACGTCAACGAGAACGCCGTCTTCACCGCCCCCGCCATCTCCCAGCGCGCGGCGCTGCACGCGCTGCGCCGCCGCCACGAGATCCAGCCGCCGATCAAGGCGCTCTATGCCGAGCGGATGGCTCGCGCCTACGAACGGGTGGGCGCCATCCCGGGCATGAGCGCGGTCCGGCCACGCGGATCGATCTACCTGTGGGTGGACGTCTCGTCGACGGGGCTGGGCAGCGTCGAGGTCGCCGACCGGATCTTCGAGGAGGCGCACGTGCTGACGATCCCGGGGACGGCCTTCGGCGACTCCTGCGACGGCTACCTACGACTGGCGATGACGGTGTCGGTCGAGCGGACCGACGAGGCCTTCGACCGGATCGCCCGCATGCCGCTGTTCGGCGGCCCCGGCGTCTGAGACCGCCGGACGTCCGTCCCGTGCCGCCACGGCGTCAGCCCAGGTGCGACCGGTCGGTCAGCACCAGGGGGCCGTCGGGGGTGATCGCCACCGTGTGCTCGGCGTGAGCCGTGCGGCTGCCGTCGGCGCTGCGCAGGGTCCAACCGTCCGGGTCCTTGACCAGCCGGTCGGTGGTCGCCATCAGCCAGGGCTCGATGGCGATGACCAGGCCGGGACGCAGCACCAGGCCGCGGCCCGCCCGCCCGTCGTTGGGGACGTGCGGCTCGCCGTGCATGGTGCGCCCTACCCCGTGCCCGCCGAACTGGGTGTTGACGGCATACCCCGCCGCCTGCGCGACCTGGCCGATGGCCGCGGACAGGTCACCGATGCGGTTGCCCACCTCGGCGACGTCGATGGCGGCCGCGAGCGCCTGCTCGCAGGTCTCGATCAGCAGCAGGTCCTGCGGTGCGGCCTGGCCCACCACGAAGGAGATGGCGCTGTCGGCGACCCAGCCGTCGACCTGGACGGCCAGGTCGAGCGAGACCAGGTCGCCGTTGCGCAGCCGGTAGCGGTGCGGGAGCCCGTGCAGGACGGCGTCGTTGACGCTGGTGCAGATGTAGTGCCCGAACGGCGAGTCGCCGAAGCTCGGGTGGTAGTCGACGTAGCAGGAGACCCCGCCCCTCGCCTCGACGAGCTCGCGCACCCGCGCGTCGACGTCGAGCAGGTCGGTGCCGACCGTCACCTCGGAGCGCAGGGTGTGCAGCACCTGCGCGACGAAGGCGCCGGCCGGGCGCATGGCCTGCACCTCGGCGGGGGTCTTGTACTCGATCACCGACCCACCATGGCAGAGACGGAGCGCGATCGCCCGATCACGGCCGGTCCGACCACCGGAGCGTGTCGGCCCGCGCCGGCGGTCTGTCGCGTCAGTCGACCCCCAGCTCGATGGCGGCGTGGTCGAGGGACTCGACGTCCTCGTCCGGCTCGAGATAGGCCCGGTTGCTGGCGATCTGCTCGGCGCCCCCGGGGGTCAGCTCCCCCATGAGGCGTCCTGGGGCGACCCCCAGCAGGCCCATCCCGGCATACTGCTCGAGCCTGGCGCGCGAGTCCGCGATGTCCAGGTTGCGCATCGTCAGCTGGCCGATCCGGTCGACGGGCCCGAAGGCCGCCCCCTCGGTCCGCTCCATCGACAGCTTGTCCGGGTGGTAGGAGAAGCAGTCCCCGTCGGTGCGCAGGATGGAGTAGTCGTCACCGCGGCGCAGCCGGACGGTGACCTCGCCGGACACCCCGGACCCGACCCACCGCTGCACCGACTCGCGCAGCATCAGCGACTGCGGGTCGAGCCAGCGGCCTTCGTACATCAGGCGACCGAGGCGGCGCCCGATCTCGTGGTAGGTCTCCAGGGTGTCCTCGTTGTGGATCGCGTTGAGCAGCCGCTCGTAGGCGATGTAGAGCAGCGCCATGCCGGGCGCCTCGTAGATGCCGCGCGACTTGGCCTCGATGATGCGGTTCTCGATCTGGTCGGACATCCCGAGCCCGTGGCGCCCCCCGATCGCATTGGCCGCGAGCACCAGATCGACGTCGCTGTCGAAGGTCTCGCCGTCGATGGCCACCGGGCGCCCGTGCCGGAAGGCCACCGTGACGTCCTCGGCGTCGATCTCGACCGTCGGGTCCCAGAACTTCACGCCCATGATCGGCTCGACCGACTCCAGCCCGATGTCGAGGTGTTCGAGGGTCTTGGCCTCGTGGGTCGCGCCCCAGATGTTGGCGTCGGTGGAGTAGGCCTTCTCCGTCGGGTCGCGGTAAGGCAGGTCGCGGGCTCCCAGCCACTGGGACATCTCGTGCCGGCCGCCCAGCTCGTCGACGAAGGCCGCGTCCAGCCACGGCTTGTAGATCTTCAGCGCCGGGTTGGCGAGCAGGCCGTAGCGGTAGAACCGCTCGATGTCGTTGCCCTTGAAGGTCGACCCGTCGCCCCAGACGTTGACCTCGTCCTCGAGCATCGCCCGCACCAGCAGGGTTCCGGTCACGGCGCGACCGAGCGGGGTGGTGTTGAAGTAGTAGCGCCCGGCGGAGCGGATGTGGAAGGCGCCGCAGGTCAGAGCGGCCAGGCCCTCCTCCACGAGCTGCGGCCGGCAGTCGACGAGGCGGGCGGCCTCGGCGCCGTAGGCCATGGCGCGACCGGGCACCCCGGCGATGTCGGGCTCGTCGGGCTGGCCGATGTCGGCGGTGTAGGTGAAGGGGATCGCGCCCTTCTCGCGCATCCACGCGACGGCGACCGAGGTGTCCAGTCCGCCGGAGAAGGCCAGTCCCACGCGCTGTCCGGCGGGGAGGGAGGTCAGAACCTTGGGCATGCGATCATCATACAGATAAATGCATGTCTATACATATCGTCCGTATGTCGATCCACGGGTGGGCACCTGCGGGTCGCCCTGGGCCACCGGGAACTTGCCGCTCAGGACCCCCGGGCCTGATCCACCGCACCGCCATACCGTCGATCGCGCTCTGCATAGATCTGCACCGCGCGCCACAGGTCACGGCGGTCGAAGTCGGGCCACAAGGTGTCCAGGAAGACCATCTCGGCATACGCGCTCTGCCACAGCAGGAAGTTGCTCGTCCGCTGCTCCCCCGAGCTGCGCAGGAAGAGGTCCACGTCGGGCATGTCGGGGTAGTCCAGGTGCCGGGCGATGGTGCGCTCGTCGATCCCCCTGCTGGACAGGCGCCCCTGCTCGACGAGCTCGGCGATGCGCCGCACGCTGTCGGCGATCTCGGCACGCCCGCCGTAGTTGACGCAGAAGTACAGCGTCAGGACGGTGTTGTCGCGCGTGAGCTCCTGGGCGTGCTCGAGCTCCTTGATGACGCTCGACCACAGCCGCGGCCGGCGCCCCACCCAACGCATCCGCACCCCCCACTCGGCGAGCTGGTCACGGCGACGGTGGATCACGTCCCGGTTGAAGCCCATGAGGAAGCGCACCTCGTCCGGGCTGCGACGCCAGTTCTCGGTGGAGAAGGCATAGGCCGACAGGTTGGGGATGCCCATCTCGATCGCCCCGGCGACCACGTCGAGCAGGCTCGCCTCGCCCGCCTCGTGCCCCTTGGTGCGAGGCAGCCCACGCTGGTTGGCCCAGCGGCCGTTGCCGTCCATCACCACGGCGACGTGCTGCGGCACGAGCGCCTGCGGTATGACGGGCGGCCGCGCCCCGGACGGATGGGCGAGGGGAGCCTTGATCTCGCCTCGGTAGGGCTCGACCTGCCTGCGTGCCACGTGCTGCTCCTCGTCCTCGCTCGTCCTGTCGTGCCAGACCCTCGTTCGGGCCGTCGCGGGCCCATCATGCCCGCTGGACCAGGCGCAACGAACGCACGCCCCGCTCCAGGTGCCACTGGACGAAGGCCGCGACCAGCCCGGCCCCCTCGCGGCGGTGCCGGACCTCGCTCGCGTCGGCCCGCTGCCAGTCCCCGTGCAGCAGCGCGGCGAGCAGCTCCATGGTGCGCGGCGACGGCGCGGCGGACCCCGGCGGCCGGCACTCGCGGCACACCGCACCGCCCGCCGCCAGGTTGAAGCCCCGGTGCGGCCCCGCGGCGCCGCACCGGGCGCAGTCGTCGAAGCTCGGCTCCCACCCGGCCGTGGCGACCGCGCGCAGCAGATAGGCGTCGAGCAGCAGGCCGTGGTCGTGCTCGCCGTTGGCCAGGCTGCGCAGCGCCCCCGCCAGGAGCAGGAACTGCTGCGGGTTGGCCTCGCCCTCGGTCGTCAGCTGGTCGGCGGTCTCCACCATGGCGCTCGCCGCGGTGTAGGCGTCGTAGTCGCGCATGATCGTCTCGGCATAGGCCCCGAGCGTCTCGACCTGGGTGACGGTGTCCAGCGAACGACCCTGGTAGAGTTGGACGTCCACCACCATGAAGGGCTCCAGGCGAGCCCCGAAGCGGGACTTGGTGCGCCGGACCCCCTTGGCGACGCCGCGGATCTTGCCGTGGCGCCGCGAGAGCATGGTGACGATCCGGTCCGCCTCGCCCAGCTTGTGGGTGCGCAGGACGACCGCCTGATCCCGGTAGAGCGCCATCACCCCATGGTCCCACCTCACCCCGCCACCCCCACCCTCCCGCGCCGCCGACTCCCCGACCCCGCCCGACCCTCCCGCGCAGGCCCTACCAGGAGGGGCACGTGGCCGTGATCCGGCGGCGTGTCGTGCACCCTGGTGGCATCTCGACCGTTCCGCCGGGTCCGGCGCAGGTGATATCTTCGAACACATGATCGGCATGCAGGGCTCGCTGCTCGATCTCGCCGACGAGTGCACCCCCGGGCCGCTCGACGGGCTGACGCGCACCGCCCTCGCCCACGGGGCGTGGGTCGACCACCTGCCGGGCTGGCTGCGCGGGTCCGACGCGCTCTTCGACCGGCTGGTCGAGTCCGTGCCGTGGCATGCCGAGCGCCGCCGGATGTATGACGTGGAGGTGGCCGTCCCTCGCCTGACCAAGCACTACGGGACGGGCGAGCCGCTGCCCGATCCGATCCTGGTGGAGCTGCGCGACCGTCTCTCGCAGCACTACCTGCCCGAGCTGGGCGAGCCGCTGACCAGCGCCGGCCTGTGCCTCTATCGCGACGGCGCCGACTCGGTCGCCTGGCACGGCGACACCGTGGGGCGCGGGTCGACCCAGGACACCGTCGTGGCCATCGTCTCGGTGGGGGCCGCCCGCACCCTGACCCTGCGACCCCGCGGCGGTGGGCCCACCGCGCACCGGTTCTCGCTCGGGCACGGGGACCTCGTGGTCATGGGCGGGTCCTGCCAGCGCACCTGGGAGCACGCGATCCCCAAGACGGCCCAGGCGGTCGGGCCTCGCATCTCGATCCAGCTCCGGCCCCGCGGTGTGCGCTGAGGCCGGCCCGTCACCCGGATGCCCGGCACGACGCAAAGCCATCGCCCCTCACAACCGGAGACACGACCAGCGACCACGAATCACGCTGCGCCGACTGCACTCTCGCGAAGCAGATCGGCCGACGCCCGCGACTTTCCTCCCGGCATACCTGTGAGTAGGGTCCCCCTATGACACGCCCGGCAACCCTCCTCGCCCTGGGCCTCGCACTCGCTGCTCCGGCTCTCCCGGCCCTGGCCGCCCCCGCGCAGGCCCACACCCCGCAGACCCCGACCGGGACCGCCAGGCCCACGGTCACCACCCGCGCCGGCGAGGTGGAGCGCTGGCAGTCCCACGGCCGCTGGATCGTCGACGGTCAGGGCCGCGTGGTCATCACCCACGGCGTCAACGAGGTGGAGAAGAACGCGCCCTATGCCCCCGACGCGGTCGGCTTCGGCGAGGAGGACGCGGCCTTCCTGCAGCAGCAGGGCTTCACGAGCGTGCGCCTCGGCGTGATCTGGTCCGGCGTCGAGCCGTCGCCGGGGAAGTACGACGACGCCTACCTGCAGCGGATCGAGCGCACCGTCGCCCTGCTGCACGCGCACGGCATCAGCAGCCTGCTCGACTTCCACCAGGACATGGTCAACCCGAAGTTCCAGGGCAACGGGTGGCCGGACTGGGCCGTGCTCGACAAGGGCGCACCCAACATCGTCAAGGCAGGCTTCCCCGGGAACTACTTCCTCAACGAGGGGGTCAAGAACTCCTACGACTCGTTCTACGACGATGCTCCTGCCTCCGACGGGGTCGGGATCGCCACGCACTACGCCAAGGCCTGGGGCCACACGGCTGCTCACTTCAAGGACGTCCCAGGGGTCATGGGCTACGACCTCTACAACGAGCCCTTCCCGGGCCACGGCTACCTGGAGTGCCTGGGGGCCAACGGTTGCCCCAAGGCCGACGGGCGCCTGTCCGTGGTGCAGCAGAAGGCGGTCGACGCGATCCGGGCCGTCGACCCGCGCACCACCGTCTACTACGAGCCGATGCAGTTCTTCAACATCGCCAAGCCCACCCACGTGCGGCTCAAGGGCACCAACCTGGCCCTGTCCTTCCACGACTACTGCGTGAACCAGGCCACGATGCACCGCTACGCGGGGTGCGCCGGGCCGGACGCCAAGGTCTTCGCGAACGCCGAGGACCACGCCAGGACGACCGGGTCCGGGCTCCTGATGACCGAGTTCGGTGCGATCACGGCGCAGGACGTGCTGCGGGCCCAGACCGACCTCGCGGCGAAGAACCTCGTCGGCTGGCAGTACTGGGCCTACACCGGCGGGGACCCCACCACCGCAGGCCCGGGCAACGAGCAGGCTCTCGTCTTCGACCCGCGCAAGGACCCGACCGGGGACAACGTCGACTGGAAGAAGCTCGACGCCATCGCCGTCGTCCACCCCGACCGGGTCGCCGGGCGTCCCTCGGCCTACGGCTACGACCGGGACAAGGGGGTCTTCACGATGGCCTGGTCGGCGCTGCGGCCCGACGAGAGCCTCGCCGGACCGGACGACGAGACCACCGTGGTGGTGCCCGAGCGGATCCGGGCCGCGGGCTACACCGTCGAGGCGACCGGGGCGAAGGTGACCTCCAAGCCGGGTGACGCGGTGGTGCGGCTGCACCTCGAGCCCGGCGCCAAGGACGCGCGTGTGACGATCACGCGCACCAAGACCACCCGTTGATCGCGGGCGCAGCCCGCACCGGCGGGTGCTGAGGCCGTATGGCGGGAGAAGCGTGGGGGCGTTCGTCTCCCGCCATACGGTCTCGATCTCGCAGGGTCGGCGGCAGGGTGGCCGCCACCAGCCCCTCCCCCAGGTTGCTGCGGCTGCAGAGCACGTACCGTGCGCGCCGCGTCGTCAGTCCCGCCCCGCCATGTCGATCGGGCCAGGCTGGCCCCGTGGATCGATCGAAGAGGGCTCATTCCGTACCTTTCGGGGCCAGCCTGGCCCCATGTCGGCCCGCATCGGCGCGCGGCGGTCACGAGGTCGTCCGCACCGCAGACCTGTGGTGCGACAACGGTGCCCAGCCCTTCCACAACACCCGGGACGGTCGCGTCGCGCGGCTCGCGCCGAGCGCGACCGCGCTCCCCAGGCCTGCATCGGCAACCTCGGCGTCGGCGACCTGTGGCGCTGGAGAACGCGGTCGACCACCTCGACGCCCTCGGGATCGTGGACACCGGGCGGGTCGGGGGGCCTGGGTCGGTCGCAGGGCGGCTACATCTCGGCTTTCGCGGCACGCACCCGGACCGCTTCGCCGCGGTCGGCGTCGGGGCGGGCATCTCGGACTGGTCCTCCCATGCCGTCGCCAACGACCTCCCGGACTTCGCCAGGGACTTCGTGCAGCGCGAGCTGTTCGGGGGCCGACCGCTCGGCCCTGGTCGTGCTCCACGCAGTCGTGGTGGAAGTCGTCGAGGAAGGTGCGCAGTGGGGTGTCCACGGATGTCACGTATAGATCCGGTGTGCCTGGTCGGCCAGGGCTGAGCGCTCGTCGCGCGAGTCCCCGGCGAGATCGCGCACGCGGGTCAGCGGGTGCTGCCCGTCCGGGCGGCAGCTGCGTGCCCCGGGTCAGCGGGCCCTGGCGAAGGCCGTTGCCATCCGGGCGCGCTCGCGCTCGCCGATGCCGTATGCCGCCGCTGCGCGGTCCCACCCCAGCACTGCGTCCCGCACCGCGGCGAGCACCGCCTCGGCCTCGTCGCGTGCCAGCCGGAAGTAGCCCGCGACGTCCAGCGCGGCCTGCGTCGACCCGCCGTCCCCGGGGTCGGCCACGTCCGTCGCGAAATCGGACGCGAAGGGTGTCGGGTTGAGGTCGAAGGCCGGAGCCAGCGCCCAGCCCGTGCGGTCCCGCAGGAAGCCGTGGTTGCGCAGGTGGTTGTCGGTGTTGCCGACGAGGATCCCGAAGGCGCACCTCCGCCACAGCTCGCGCAGGTCCTGGACGGGCCGGGGCGACACCTCCTCGACCACCTCGGCGAGGTCGAGCCAGGTGGCCCGGTCGCCGTCGGCGGCCTCCAGCATCGTCATGGCCGAGACATAGCCCACCCGCAGGTGGCCGCGCCGATCGAAACGCTCGACCACGAGCACGTCCTGCCCGGCGACGGGGATCAGCCGGCTGGGGGGCACCCTGATGCCGGCCGTGGCCGCCAGGTCGAGGGTGACCTTCTCCCAGGCCATGACGTTCCAGTCGTCGTGCAGCGCGGCCGGGAACTTGGCGATGCCCACCGCCCCGCCGGGCAGCCGGACATGGGCCTTGGGGCGGGCCCCGCCGAGGGACGAGCCCGCCCCGACGAGCCGTCGCAGGTCGGACAGGTCGGCCTCGTCGGCCAGCACCCGGTCCGCGAGGGACAGCAGCACGCCGAGCTCGGTGAGGACCGGGATCCCCTCCTCGGCGGCGGCCTGGAAGCCGTCGTCGCCCAAGCGGTAGCGCAGAGCGCCCTGCCGCAGGTCGTCGCGCACCCCGAGGAGGAAGTCGAGCTCGCCCGGTTGGCGCGGGGTCTCGCCGCAGGTCCGGGCCGCCTCGGCGAGGGTGCGTCGCACCAGCGTCCGGCCCCACCGGTCGGGGGCCGAGTCCGCCAGCGCGCCGAAGAGCCGCCCGTGAGAGTGGAAGGCGCCGGCGCGCAGGGGCAGCGCCGGGTCGATCGGGTAGGCGTCCGGCCGCGCGAGGTAGTCGTCGGCGTACGTGAAGGAGAAGGACTGCGCCCCACGGCCGGCGTGCGCGTGCAGGGTGCCGACCCGCGTGTCCTGGGCTGCGGACAGCCACACCTCGACGCTCATGACGCCGAGGCCCGCCGACGGCCTCGGGTGGGCAGGAGCTCCTCGGCGCGCAGGCGACCGACGTCGCTGCCCAGGGGGTCGACCGAGGCGACGAGGTCGTCGAGCACCCCGAGGGCGCGGGCGACCCGGAGCGTGGCCTCCAGCGCGGCGCCCTGCCCGGACTCGATCCGCTTGACGGTGCTGGTCGACACCCCCGCGCGCTCGGCCACCTGCTCGATCGTGAGGCCCTGCAGGGTGCGCCAGCCGCGCAGCGAGCCACCGAGCCGGTCCAGCGCCCGCAGGACAGGTCGCGGCGTGGGGGTCGTCATGCACCCATCCTAGCCCACGGTTCAGATCTGAACCGATGAAACGGCTAAGAGCTCAGATCTGAACCACCACATGAGTTTCGCGCCGCAGGACGCACAGCCCGCCGAGGTCACCGCAGCGCGCGATTGACCGCCGACACGACCGCCTCGATCGAGGATCGGACGATGTTCTCGTGCAGGCCCACGCCCCACAGCACGCGCTCGCCGACCGCGCACTCGACGAACGACGCCGCCCGGGCGGACTCGCCCGAGCCCATCGCGTGCTCGGTGTAGTCCAGCACCCGCACGTCCACGCCGTAGTCCCCCAGCGCCGACACGAACGCCGCGATCGGGCCGTTGCCGCGACCCTCGAGGACGACCTCGTGGCCGGCGTCGTCGAGCCGGAAGCGCCACACGCCTCGCCCCTGCTCGTCGCCCTCGTCACCACGAACCCCCTTGAGCACGAAGCGTCCCCAGCGCGGCTCGGTCGGGAGGTACTCGTCGGTGAAGATCTCCCACAGGGCGTCCGGGGTGACCTCGCCGCCCTGGGCGTCGGTGCGCTGCTGCACCACCCCGCTGAACTCCACCTGCTGCCGACGGGGCAGGTCCAGCCCCCGCTCGGACTTGAGGACGTAGGCCACGCCGCCCTTGCCGGACTGCGAGTTCACTCGCACCACGGCCTCGTAGGAGCGCCCGACGTCGTGCGGGTCGATCGGCAGGTAGGGCACGCCCCACACGAGGTCGTCCACGCGGCAGGACTTCTCGGCCGCCTCGCGAGCCATCCACTCGAAGCCCTTCTTGATCGCGTCCTGGTGCGACCCGGAGAAGGCCGTGAAGACCAGGTCCCCGCCGTACGGATGGCGCTCGTGCACCGGCAGCTGGTTGCAGTGCTCGACCACGGACCGGATTCCCGCCATGTCGGTGAAGTCGATCTGCGGGTCGATGCCCTGGCTGGCGAGGTTCATGCCCAGGGTGACCAGGCAGACGTTGCCGGTGCGCTCGCCGTTGCCGAACAGGCAGCCCTCGATCCGGTCGGCACCCGCGAGGTAGCCGAGCTCGGCCGCCGCGACGCCGCTGCCGCGGTCGTTGTGCGGGTGCAGCGAGATCACCAGGGACTCACGGCGATCCAGGTGGCGGCACATCCACTCCACCGAGTCGGCATAGGTGTTGGGGGTCGCCATCTCCACCGTCGCGGGCAGGTTGACGATCATCTTGTGGTCGGGGCTGGGGTCGATGACCGCGATGACCTCGTTGCAGACCCGCGCCGCGAACTCCAGCTCGGTGCCGGTGTAGGACTCCGGCGAGTACTCGTAGTAGATCGTGGTCCCGGGCAGGGTCTCCTCGATCTTCTTGCACAGCCGGGCGCCCTGCAGCGCGATGTCCGCGATGCCGTCCTGGTCCAGCCCGAAGACCACCTTGCGCTGCAGCACCGACGTGGAGTTGTAGAAGTGCACGATCGCCTGCCGCGCACCCCGCAGCGCGTCGTAGGTGCGCTCGACGAGGTGGTCGCGGCACTGGGTGAGCACCTGGATGGTCACGTCGTCCGGGATGTGGCCGCCCTCGATCAGCTGACGGCAGAAGTCGAAGTCGGTCTGGCTCGCGCTGGGGAACCCGACCTCGATCTCCTTGTAGCCCATGGCCACCAGCAGCTGGAACATCCGCAGCTTGCGCTCCGGGCTCATCGGATCGATCAGGGCCTGGTTGCCGTCGCGCAGGTCGACCGCGCACCACCGCGGCGCCTGGGTCATCACCCGGTCCGGCCAGGTGCGGTCGGGCAAGTCGATGTGGATCTGCTCGTGGAAGGGGCGGTACTTGCGGACCGGCATCGGGCTGGGCTGCTGCGGGTGGATCATGCTGTCTCGCCTCTGGGTTCGTCGGGCTGGGTGCGGGTCATCGGGCGACGACCGGGCAGGACGACCTCCGCGGCGAGGAGCGGCCGTCGTCAGCGGGCCTCGCCGCGGCAGGGAAGGAGCAGCGCTCCGGTCTGCATGTCCACGTCACCGACCGTATGGCGATGCGTGCGTCGAGTCCATCTGCCACGCGGGCTTCCCGCATGGTGGGACGGGAGTGTGCCCGGGGCGATGGGGCTGCGGGAGGGGCGGCATACGCCGAGGACCCCTGGTGCACCCGCCCCCTCCCCGGCCTCGTCGACCACGCCGGCGCGGCACCGGGACTACGACAACGCCTTCTGGGACGGCCAGCAGATGGTCTTCGGCGACGGGGACGGGGTCTACTTCGCGTCCTTCACCGACTGCGTGGACGTCGTCGGCCACGAGCTGACCCACGGGCTCACGCAGCTCACCGCCGGGCTGACCTATGTCGCCCGGTCCGGGGCTCTCAACGAGTCGATCTCGGACGCCTTCGGGGTGCTCACCAAGCAGCACGCACTCGGGCAGACGGCGGCGGAGGCCGACTGGCTGATCGGGGCGGGCCTGTTCACCGCCAAGGTCAGGGGGATCGCCCTGCGCTCGATGAAGGCGCCCGGCACGGCCTACGACGACCCGCACCTGGGGAAGGACCGGCAGCCCGCGAGCATGTCCGGTTACCAGGACCTCTCGCACGACGACGCGGGCGACAACGGTGGCGTCCACATCAACTCCGGCATCCCCCACCGCGCTTTCTACCTCGTCGCGGACGCGCTGGGCGGCCACGCCTGGGAGCGCGCCGGCCAGATCTGGTGGGACACCCTGCTCGGCGTCAACGGCCCTGCGCTGCCGAAGGACTGCGACTTCGCGACCTTCGCCCGGCATACCTTGACGGCAGCGACCGAGCGGTATGGCGCGCGCTCGCGCGAGGTCGACGCGGTCCCCGAGGCCTGGCGCACGGTGGAGGTGACCTCGGCCCGTCCCTGAGCGCCCTCAGCCCCGTCCGAGCCACCGGCCCACCCGGCGCCCGACGGGCACCCGGTCCAGCTCCCGCGCGATGTCGTCGAGGTCCGCGCCCAGCTGGGCCAGCCCCGCGCGGTAGTGCGCCGCGAACCGCTCGTCCCGCTGCGGCACCACCCCCGCCACCTGGGTCACCAGCCGCCGGACCTGCCCGAAGGACGCCCGGTCGAGCCGCAGGTGGGCATACCCGTCGACGTCCTCCAGGTGCTGCACCACCCGTCCGGTCAGCAGCGGCGGGCAGGCGCGCGCCGCCAGCTCGGTGCGGGTGGCGGGCGCCAGGCGGCTGCTGCACGACCGCAGGGCGTCCAGATAGCTCGACTCCCCCAGCCAGGCGCGGGCGAGCACGAGCAGCGACTCGTCCTCCGCCCGGGTCAGCTGCACGCCCGCGGCGGCGAGCCCGCAGATCAGCACCTGCAGGGTCACGGCCCAGGCGCCTTCGGCACGGTGGCGGTGCACGAGGTCGGGATACGCCCGGTCGAGCCGGGGCGAGAACCTCTCGACGACCCGGGTGAGCCGTCCGTCGGGCTCGCGCAGACCGGTGACCAGCGGGGCGCCCCGCATCCCGAGGATCCCGGGCTCGCGCTCGGCCACGTGGGATGGTCGCAGGTGGCTCGCGAGCACCCGCACCTCCTCCAGGTCCCGGTGCAGGTCGGCCGCGACCTGCGGGAGGGTGCCCAGACCGTCGACGAGGGCGAGGTGGTTGATCTCGTCGCACGCGTCCAGGAGGGTCTCCAGCTCGCGCCCGTCCAGGGTCACGGCCAGGTCGTCGTCGCGGTGGGTGAGCAGCTGCATCAGTGGTCCTTGTCGTGGAGGTGGTCGGTCGGCAGCGGCGCCACGAGGACGGACTGCCGCAAGGCGTCGGGGATCTGGAGGGTGGGCGGCCCGGCGGGCGGGTCGGCCGCGGCGGGCGGGTGCGGTGCGGGCAGCGGCGTGCCCATGGCCTTCAGCAGGGGGTGGTCGGCCGCCCGGGCGACGTGGGCGCCGACGAGGTGCTCGGGGCGATAGACCGCCTCGTAGCGGTTCCAGGCCTCGTTGCGGGCGAGGGAGAAGGCCTCCTGGTCGGCCGGGGCGGGGGTCGCGGTGCGTGGCCCGTCGGCCGGCCCGCGCTTCGTGACGTCCTCCGCCGCCAGCTTCTCCAGGTAGTGCTCCTTGGTCACCCGGAAGGTCGTGCCCCCGTCGCTGTCCCGGGGATTGGTGATGACCAGGTGGTCGTCGGCGGGCTCGACGGTGATCGACCGGTCCTCGGCCAGGTGCACGGTCGGCTGGGTGTGCCGGGTGTCCTCGACGCGGCGCAGCAGCTCGTCGCTGGAGCGGATCTCGGGCATGTCCGGGATCACCCAGCGGTTCTTGCGGGTGTCCCGGCCGAGGACGTGCTTGTCGTACGAATGACCCTCGGCGATGCGCCGCCAGAGCTGGCCCTCCTCGCGCGCCGCCTGCCGCTCCAGGCTGCTGAACATGTCGTGCGCGGCCCGCTTGGCGGTGAGGGCGTCCTTCATCACGGTCGACCCGGCCCCGAGCCCGGTGGGACGGGCCCCGTCGAGATAGCCATAGCTCACGGCGGTGGCGAGCCGGGCCCAGGTGGTGGCCGGCGAGTGCTGCACCGGGATGTCCATGACGTATGGCGTCCCGTCCAGGCTCTCCATCGGCGCGGCCTCGTGCGCCCACTCGTAGGGGTGCTCGAAGACCCACCGGGCGAGCTCCCCGTCCTGCGTGGCCAGCAGGACGTTCCGGGCGAGCATGCCCGCGTCGTTGTGGGTGCCGTAGTCGTCGACGGCGTCCGCGAACGCGTCGTCCGTCTCGTAGCGTCGCCGCGCGCTCTCGGTGACCGGCCCCACGCCCCACTTGCGCACGTGCTCGGCCACGGTGCCGACCACCTGCCGGGCCCGCACGCGCAGGTCCTCGTCGTGGGCCTGGCTGCCCCCGAGCAGCCGGTCCGGTGTCGTCGTCGCGGCGAGGCCGGGGACGCACTGCGCCCGCACGGTGCCCTCGCCGATCCCCTGCAGCGCCACCGCGAGGCGGTGGTCGACGTCCTCGGCCAGGGCGAGCAGGGTCGTCAGGTCGCCGGCGAACCGCTGCCGGGTGGCCTCCCGCTCGGCGGGCGACCAGGCATCGGTCGCCGCCTCGGCGCCGGTCCGCAGGTCGGCCACCTCGCCGTCGCCCACGAGGGCGAAACCCGCTGCGGCCAGGTCGGTCTCGATGCGTCGCAGGTCCGCGGCCACCTGGTCGACCCGGGCCGCAGCCGCGTGCAGCGCGACACCGGCGGCCAGCAGCTCGTCGGCCCGCTCGGCGATCGCCACCCGGACCGAGACCAGCGCCTCGGCCGCGGCGTCGGAGGCCCCGCCGTGCCAGCCGGTGACCTGGGTCCCCAGGCGATCCCGTATGCCGGTCAGCTGCTCACCCCTGGCCGCGATCCCGGCCGCCACCTGCCGCAGCCCGTCCGGGGACCACCGGCGCAGCAGCTCCAGCGAGGCCATCAGCGTCCCCCGCCCAGCGCGCCGGTCGCCGCGGCCTCGCACGTCGCGTAGCCGCCCGCCGCCACGCAGAGGCCGGACGCCAGGGACCCGACCCGCCCGGCCACCGCGGTGGTCCGGGCGTCGATCAGGGCCCCGAGGTCGCTCGCAGCCACACCGGCGAGACTGCCGGGCAGGGCGCCCGCGACCTCGTCGAGGACGGTGGCCACGCGGGCAGCGACGAACTCGTCGGCCAGGGTCCGTGCCGTGCGCCCGCTCGCGTCCACCGCGTCGGTGCTCACGCCATACGCCGTCATCGCCATCTCCCAGGTCAGCGCCCTCCGACGGGGCGGTGACAGCGAGGCTAGGCCGCCCTCAGGAGGTCGCCCGCGGGCCATCCACAGGCCGTGCAAGAGTTCTTGCACCGTCCACAGGCACGGCGCGCGGAAACGCGTTCGCCACGGCGCGGCCCACATGCCAGCCTGCCGACGTGACACGACACGGGCACGTGGAGCTGATGACCGAGTGGGGACTTCGCTTCCCGGTGTGGGGAGTCAGCACCGACATCGACCTGATGGGCCCCCTCGAGCCGGAGGAGCTCGGTCTGTCCCCCGAGCTCGTGGCTCGCCTGGAGGCGTGGCAGACCTGGTGGACGATCCTCGCGGACTTCGGGCTGGACCAGCCCGAGCCCGAGGACCTGCGCGGACGACTCGCCCTGCGGCGCGAGTGGGCGGCGTGGGGACGGGCGGGGCACGAGCTGGCCCGGCAGGTCCGCGCCGAGCTGCCCGGCGTCACCGTGGACTACCCGCCGATCCGCCGTCGGAGTGTGCGCGGGACCCTGTGGGGCATCGGGTCGTGGGCCCGGCACACCATGCTGCGGCGGCAGGGGCGGAGGTGCACCTGCCACCGGGCGCTGGGCTCCGCCGATGAGGACGCCACCGGTGGCGGGTGAGCGTCGGCTGCTGGAGGCGGGTCCGTGACCTGTCGCGTGCTGCAGGGCGAGGCAGATCGGGGAGGGTGCGCTGCAGCGGTCAGAAGCCGAGGCGCTGCAGCTGCTTGGGGTCGCGCTGCCAGTCCTTGGCGACCTTGACGTGCAGGTCGAGGTAGACCCGCTGGCCCAGGAGCGCCTCGATCTGGGTGCGGGCGGTCGTCCCCACCTCGCGCAACCGGGAGCCTCCGCGACCGATGATGATGGCCTTCTGGGAGGGACGCTCGACGAAGACGTTGACGCGCACGTCGACCATCGGCTTGTCGTCGGGCCGGTCCTCGCGGGGCACCATCTCCTCGACGACGACGGCCAGCGAGTGCGGCAGCTCGTCGCGCACACCCTCGAGGGCGGCCTCGCGGACCAGCTCGGCGATCATCACCTCGTCGGACTCGTCGGACAGGTGCCCCTCGGGATACAGCGGCGGCGACTCGGGCAGGTGGGACACCAGGATCCGGGCGACGTCGTCGACCTGGTCGCCCGCGGTCGCCGAGCACGGCACGATCTCGGTCCAGGACCCGAGCTGGTCCACCGCGATGAGGTGCTCGGCGAGCCGCTGCCGGTCGACCTTGTCGGTCTTGGTGACCAGCGCGACGACGGGTGTCCGCCGCGCCCGCTGCAGCTCGGCGAGCTCGGCGGCGATGAACTGGTCGCCGGGTCCGGGCCGCTGGTCGGCGGGCAGGCAGAAGCCGACCACGTCCACGTCCAGCAGGGTCTCGCGGACCAGGTCGTTGAGACGCTGGCCGAGCAGGGTGCGCGGCTTGTGCAGGCCAGGGGTGTCGACCAGGACCAGCTGGCCCCCGTCGACGTTGGCGATGCCGCGGATGGTGTGCCTGGTGGTCTGCGGCTTGCTGCTCGTGATCGCGACCTTCTGACCGACGAGCGCGTTGGTGAGCGTGGACTTGCCGGCGTTGGGCCGACCGACCAGGCAGGCGAACCCGGCGCGGAAGGGGGTGCTCATGCGTGCTCCTCGACGTGACGGGTTGCTCCGTGGCGCTCGTGACCCGCACCGTCACCCGCAGGATCGGCATGGTCACGCGAACGCTCAGCCTCCCACACCTCGACGGGCGACGTGGTCTGCGGCAGCCGGCGCACGACGACCGTCGCGATCCGGTGCCGCCGACCGGCGGGCTTCTCCGCCATCAGCTCCAGGCCGAGGAGCTGCACCGTGGAGCCGGGGATCGGTACCCGCCCGGAGAGCTTGGCGATGAGGCCGCCGACGGTGTCCACGTCGTCCTCCTCCAGAGCGACGTCGAACTCGGTGGCGAAGTCGTCGACGTGCATCGTCGCGGGGATCCGCACCCTGCCGTCCGCCAGCTCCTCGACGCCCTGCGCCTCACGGTCGTACTCGTCCGCGATCTCGCCGACGATCTCCTCCAGGATGTCCTCGATGGTGACCAGGCCCGCGGTGCCGCCGTACTCGTCCACGACGACCGCCAGGTGCACCTGGTCCTTCTGCATCTCGCGCAGCAGGTCGTCGATGGGCTTGCTGTCGGGGACGAAGGCCATAGGACGCATGACCTCCTCGACGGGCAGCGCCCGCGCGCTGTCGTCGTCGTTGACCCGGCGCGCGACGTCCTTGAAGTAGAGCAGCCCCAGCACGTCGTCGGAGTCCTCGCCCACCACCGGGATCCGCGAGAAGCCCGAGCGCAGGAAGAGCGACATCGCCTTGCCCAGCGTCTTGTCGTGCTCGAGGGTCACCATGTCGGTGCGCGGCACCATCACCTCCCGGACCACGGTGTCGCCGAGCTCGAAGACCGAGTGGATCATCTCCCGCTCGTCGTGCTCGATCACGTCGCTCTCGGTGGCGATGTCCACGAGGTCACGCAGCTCCGCCTCGGAGGCGAAGGGCCCGTCCTGATAACCCTTTCCAGGGGTGACGGCGTTACCGAGAACGACCATGAGGCGGGTGATCGGCCCGAGGACACGGCGCAGCCAGACCAGCGCCGGCGCGGCGACGAGGGCCACGGTGGCGGCGTGCTGCTGACCGAGGGTGCGCGGCGAGACCCCGGTGAGGACGAAGGACGCCACCACCATCAGCGCGATGCTGAGCAGGAGCGGGCGCACCGGGCCGTCGACGTGCTCGCCGATGGCGACGGTGATCAGCACGGCCGTGGTGGACTCGGCCACCACCCGCAGGAAGGTCGCCGCCGAGATGTAGCCGGGCTTGTCGGCCGCGATCGCGGCCAGCGCCTGGGACCCGGGGCGGCCCTCGGCGACCAGCTCCTCGCTGGTGTGGTGGGACAGCCGCTGCACGGCTGCCTCGACCAGCGCCAGGCAGAAGGACAGGAGCAGCGCGAGCAGGGCCCCGACGATCAGCTGGGTGGTCACGGCCTCAGGCCCCGGCCCGGCCGCCGAGATAGTCGAGCAGCAGCCGGCTCTGCAGCTCGAACATCTCCCGCTCCTCGTCCGGCTCGGCGTGGTCGTAGCCGAGCAGGTGCAGCAGGCCGTGGGTGGTCAGCAGCAGCAGCTCCTCCTGGGTGGAGTGGCCCGCCGTGACCGCCTGCCGCTCCGCGACCGAGGGGCACAGCACGATGTCGCCCAGGACCCCCTCCTGCAGCCGCTCGCCTTCACGGCCCGGCCGCAGCTCGTCCATCGGGAAGCTCATCACGTCGGTGGGGCCCTCCAGGTCCATCCACTGCACGTGCAGCCGCTCCATGGCGGCCTCGTCGACCAGGGTGATCGCCAGGTCGGCGCCGCGGTGGACGCGCATGGCGGCATACACGAACTGCGCCAGCGACACCAGGGCGCGCTCGTCGACGCGGTGGTCGGTCTCGTTGTGGACGTCGATGCTCATCGGTGGCGCCCTTGCTCCTGGTCGGTATGGCGACGCGGCTCGTCCCGGTGTCGGGGCAACCCCCGCCCCTCCCGGGCCTCGGTGCGTGCGTGCTGCGCCTCGTCCCACTCGCCGTAGGCCGCCACGATCTCGCCGACCAGGCGGTGGCGGACGACGTCCTGCGGGGTGAGCTCGGCGAAGTGGATGTCCTCGACCCCGTCGAGGATGTCGCGGACGACCCGCAGCCCGGACTCGGTGCCGCCGGGCAGGTCGACCTGGGTGACGTCGCCGGTGACGACGATCCGGGACCCGAAGCCGAGCCGGGTGAGGAACATCTTCATCTGCTCGGGAGAGGTGTTCTGCGCCTCGTCCAGGATGATGAAGGCGTCGTTGAGGGTGCGCCCGCGCATGTAGGCCAGCGGGGCCACCTCGATCGTCCCGCCCGCCATGAGGCGCGGGATCATCTCCGGGTCGAGCATGTCGTGCAGCGCGTCGTAGAGCGGCCGCAGGTAGGGGTCGATCTTGTCGGTGAGCGTCCCCGGCAGGAAGCCCAGCCGCTCCCCTGCCTCGACGGCCGGTCGCGTCAGGATGATCCGGGTGACCTCCTTGGCCTGCAGCGCGGCGACGGCCTTGGCCATGGCCAGGTAGGTCTTGCCGGTGCCCGCCGGGCCGATGCCGAAGACGATGGTGTGGCTGTCGATGGCGTCGACGTACTGCTTCTGCCCCAGCGTCTTGGGTCGGATCGTGCGGCCTCGGGCGGAGATGATGTTGGTGGTCAGCACGTCGGCCGGGCGCACGCTCGCCTGGCTGCGGATCATCGCGATCGAGCGCTCGACGGCGTCCTTGTTGATCGGCGAGCCCTGCTCGACCACCGCCAGCAGCTCGCCGACCAGGTCCTCGACGATCGCGGCGTCCGAGGACGGCCCCTCGAGACGGATCTGGTTGCCCCGCACGTGGATCTGCAGCTGCGGGAAGGCCCGCTCGACGGTGCGCAGCAGCTCGTCGTTGGGCCCGAGCAGGCTCAGCATCGGCACCGAGGGCGGGATCACGATGGTGTGCTGCCAGGCCTCGCGCGAGGAGGCGTCCGGGGGGGTGGTGGCAGGCTCGAGACCCGCCAGGGCCTGGCGCAGGGCTGGGGTGTGGTCTGTCATCGTCCGACCAGTCTAGGGGGTGTCCCTATGTTCTTCGTCAAGCGGTGAGGGGCGTGGGTGCGGGCGCTGGGGCGCGGTAGGTCTCGTGGTTGCGGAGCATGGCGTGCAGGACGTCGCAGCGTCGTCGGGCGAGGCAGATGAGTGCGGCGTTGTGCTTCTTGCCTTGGGCGCGTTTGCGGTCGTAGTAGGCGCGGCTGACGGGGTCGAAGCGCAGGGCCGCAAACGCGGATAGGAACAAGGCTCTCTTGAGGTGCTTGTTGCCTGACCTGGCGGGGAACTCCCTGCGGATGCTGGTGCCGGAGCGTCGCGTGACGGGGGCCAGGCCGGCGTACGCGGCGAGGTGTCCGGCGGTGGGGAAGGCCGAGCTGTCACCGACGTCGAGCAGGATCCGGGCTGCTGTCCTGACTCCGACGCCGGGCATCGAGGTCAGGACCTCGGCAAGAGGGTGGGCATCGAGGACTTTCTCGACCTGGGTGGCCAGATCGGCTCGTTGGGCCAGGGTTGTGCGCAGCGTCGCGGCCAGGTGTGGCAGGACCTGCTCACCGGCGGTGGTGCCGGCCACGACCACGGTCTGCTCGGACAGGGCCGCCATGATCGCGTCGGTGAGCTCGCCCGCGCCACGGGGGTTGGCCTTGGTGATGACGCGTGCCAGGCGTGCGCGCCCGGCGCGGGTGATGCCTTGCGGGCCGCCGAGGTGTTCCAGGACGGCCAGGCCGGCCTTGGTGGCGATCTTGGGTCCGAGGACTCGTTCGAGGGCGGGGTGGAACTGGGTGAGCAGGCCACGGATCCGGTTGCTGAGGCGGGTGGCTTCGGCGGCGAGGTCGTCGTCGAAGCCGACCAGGACCTTCAGCTCGGCCAGGGCCTCTTCGCCGACGTCCACGCGGCGCAGGGTGTGGGGCATGGTGCGGGCAGCGTCGGCGATGATGAACGCATCGCGGGCGTCGGTCTTGGCGTTGCCCGGGTGCAGGTCGGCGATGCGGCGCATCGCCAGCCCAGGCAGGTACGCGACCGCGATCCCCATCGAGCGGGCCACTGCGATCGGCAGGGCGCCGATGGTGTTGGGCTGGTCAACGATCACCAGGACCCGACCCCGGGCGGTCAAGGTCGTGAAGAGTTCTTCCAGCCGTGCCTGGTCCTGGGGTAGGGCCTTGTCGAAGACCTTGTTGCCCGCGCAGTCCAGGGCGCAGGCGTGGTGGTCTTGCTTGCCAACGTCCAGCCCGCACCAGATGTCGTAGCCGATGTCCTCGCTCATGACGGTGACCATCCTTGCATCGCAGGACCGGTCGCCAGGCTGTGGTGAAGCGTCAGCTGCCGGCACCCACGTTACGAAGAGACCTCATCTTGGGCCGTGTCCCTATCAGCGGTCAGACCGACGCCACCAGGCCCGGTGACAACACCCCCCGGATCATGGAAGAGACAGGGGTGGTAAGTCATGCCGGGCCCGGCGACCGTGACCCCGCACCGCGGGGCCACCAGCAAGGTAACGCGGGGTGCGGGGCGGCCGGGAGGACGTCGGTCAGCCGGGCGGCCACTGCAGGGAGCGACCGCCGAGCACGTGCAGGTGCAGGTGGCCGACGCTCTGCTGGGCGTCGCGGCCGGTGTTGGCCACGAGGCGGTAGCCGCTGTCGGCGATCCCCTCGATCCGGGCGACCTCGCCGGCGGCGAGCACGACGTCGGCCATCAGGGCGGCGTCGGCCCGGGTGGCCGCGACGGCGTCGGTGTGGTGGGCCTTGGGGATCACCAGCACGTGGGTCGGCGCCTGCGGCTGGATGTCACGGAAGGCGAGGGTGGTCTCGGTCTCGTGCACGACGTCGCCCGGGATCTCGCCCGCCACGATCTTGCAGAAGAGGCACGCAGGGTCACGATTTGATGCCTTTCGGTGATCGCTCATGTCCTCACCCTAGCGAGGCCGCGCCGTCCAGTCGTCCGAGGCCTCCATCGCCTCTCCCCCGGTGCGCGCCGCCGGGCGGACAGCGGGTGACGGGAGGGGGCGACCGGCGAGATCCCCTGGGGTGGAGGGCGACATGGACATCACGACGACGAGGCGAGCGCTCGCGGCCGCGCGGTGCCGACGCTGCGTCTCTACCGGGAGTATGTCGCCGCGCCGGCCGGCCTGCGCACGGTCGCGGCCCGGGCGGAGGCCGCCGCGAACGCCGCGACGATCGAGGCCGGGCGTCGCGGCCACGTCAACGCCTGGGGCGAGCGGGTCGTCACCGACGTCCAGGTGCAGCGGGACCGCATCGTGGTCGCCCTCGACGGGCCGACGCGCGCCGTGGAGGCCGAGACGGCGCGGGTCGCGGTGGCGCCGGTGGTGTGGACGGTGACGGCGACGGTCGGCAAGGACCTACCGGTGACCTTCCGCTCGCGCGACGGCAAGGTCGTGGGCGCGGTGATGGCGGGCGGCATGCATCGTCGCGCCTCCGGCCTGGCCCAGCCCAAGGAGCTCGCAGCCGTGTGGGTGGACTCCCCCGGCGCCGGCCAGGTCGTGCCCGCGAGCAAGCCCGTCACCGTCAGCGGGAGCGCCTGCTCGCCCGAGGCGAACGTCGCCTGGCGGTTGACGCGCGGCACGAGCGAGCGCACCGGCTTCACCACGGCGTCGATCGCGTGCCCGACCCGCGGATCCTGGCGCGTCGGCCTCGGGAATCTGGCGAGGGGTACCTACCGCTTCGGGGCGTGGGCGCCGGGCTCCGGGGAGGGCCAGGCACCCGTCGGCCGCGTGGTCCGCACCTTCACCGACACCGTGTTCACCCTGGACATCACCGGTCGGCGCCTGAGCCAGAAGACCACCAGCCCGGACACCACCGTCGCGGGCACCCTGGTCCGGCACTACACCGACGCCAGCGACAACCCCGCCTGGATCGACACCACCACCCACACCGGCACCACCACGACGCGGTATGCCGAATCGTTGGCTGGTGACCTCGGTGTCGAGCTCGCCCAGGACGGCGCCGCCACCCTGACCCTGGCCAACCTGCACGGCGACATCACCACCACCGTGCAGATTCCCGCCGACCAAGGCGAGAACACCCCCGCGAACGCCATCACCGGATGGAGCGACTACACCGAGTACGGCACACCCCGCGACCCCGCCACCACCACCACCATCACCGGGACCGCAGGCTACGGCTGGCTCGGCGCCAAACAACGCTCCACCAGCGCCGCCACCGCCGGCCTGACCCTCATGGGAAAGCGTTTATATAACTTGAGGCGTGGATCCTTCACGGGGATAGACCCAATTCCGGGGGCTGGGGAAAATTCATATAACTACCCTCAGGATCCTGTAAATTTCCTTGATCTGACGGGATGCCGCCCCTGCCGGGGGTCCTACGGGAATCGCTACACGCCCTGGTCGCCCGTGCGGGGACTGTCGGATTATCGGTGGGCGGGGTGCCCAGCGTTCTTAGGTGGTCGAGGGGGTGATGCGTCCCTCGAAGGTGATGGCGAAGGCGTTCAGGGGTGCCTTCCACCGGATGACCCATCGTGCCCTGCCTCTCCCGGTGGGGTCCAGGGAACGGGTCACCAGGTAGAGACACTTCAACGCGGCGGCGTCGTTCGGGAAGTGCCCTCGCGCACGGACGGCGCGCCGGTAGCGGGCGTTCAACGACTCGATCGCGTTGGTCGTGCAGATGACCTTGCGGATCTCGACGTCGTAGTCGAGGAAGGGCACGAACTCGTTCCACGCGCCTCGCCACATGCGGATCGCGGCGGGACAGACGGGCTCCCACGTGGCGGCGAAGTCCTCGAACCGTGCGGCGGCCTGCTCGGCGTTGACGGCCGTGTACACGGGCCGCAGGTCCTTGGCCATCGCGTCCCAGTGCTGGCGGGCCGCGTACCGGAACGTGTTCCGGATCAAGTGCACGACGCACGTCTGTACGGCGGCGAGCTCCCATGTCGTGGTGATCGCCTCGGGCAGTCCTTTCAGCCCGTCGCACACGGCGATGCACACGTCCTCGACACCGCGGTTCTTGATCTCGGTGAGCACGCCCAGCCAGAACTTTGCGCCCTCCCCACCGTCGCCGGCCCAGATCCCGAGGATGTCGCGTTCCCCGGCGGTCGTCACGCCGATGACGATGTAGAAGGGCTTGTTGGTGACCTGCCCGTCACGGACCTTCACCACGAGCGCGTCGATGAAGATCACCGGGTACACGCGGTCCAGGGGCCGGTGCTGCCACTCAGACATCTCCGCGGCGACCTTCTCGGTGATCCGACTGATCGTGTCCTTGGACACCGACGCGCCATACACCTCGGCGAAGTGCGCCGCGATCTCACCGGTGGTCAACCCGCGCGCCGACAAGGACAGGACGAGCTGGTCGACGCCGTCCAGACGGCGTTGCCGCTTCCGGACGATCTTCGGGTCGAATGTGCCGTCCCGGTCCCGCGGAACGTCGATCGTGACCGGCCCGATCTGCGTGAGCACCGTCTTGGATCGGGTGCCGTTCCGCTCGTTCCCGCCCCCGTCGACCGGCGCCGGCTTCGCGTGCCGATCCGAGTGCTCGTAGCCGAGGTGCTCGGTCAGCTCTTCCTCCAGAGCGGTCTCCAGCACCTGCTTGGTCAGGCCCGTCAGCACACCGTCGGGGCCGACCAGGTCGACTCCTTCAGCGCGGGCCTGGTCCACCAGACGCTGCGCCAGCGCCTGCTTGTCGTCATCGTTGAGGTCCACGACCCCAATCGTGTTCGTCATGCTGCCTGCTCTCCCGCCGAGCACCGCTCAGCGCGTCAGGCCGAACCCCCACCCACCGTTGTTCTGACACTCCCTCGAGCGGACCCCGTTGCGCGAGTTCCCGCTCCCGCGTCCTTCGACGGCGTGCTTGTCGTACCCCAGGTGCGAGGACATCTCCTCGTCCAGAGCGACCTCGATCACCGTCTTGGTCAGCATCTTCAGCAACCCGTCCGGGCCGGTCAACGCGACGCCGTCCTCCTGCGCCTGACGGACCAGGCGCTGCAACGCGGCCAGGTCCTGCTTCGACGGAGCGCGCCCCGACACCGGCGCCACCGGCTGCGCCGGCTCGTCAGGCGAAGTGGCGTCCTCGCTGTCGGCGACGGCGTCCAGTCCCGGCTCCTGCGGGTCCAGCATCTGCGGCTCCATCAGGCTCACGCCCACCAGTGTCTCGGCCACCATCGGCCCCTTCCTGCCCTACCGGGCAACGGGCCGCTTACACCGTTTCCTGCGACAGTCCTGCCTCTGGCGCTCACCAACGGGCGCGGGCGAGCAGGACGGCCAGCGCGGCCGGCCCTGCGGACGAGGAGCGGAGCACGTGGGGCCCGAGGCGCACCACGTGGGCGCCCGCCTCGGCGAGGGTGGCGAGCTCGTCCGGCGAGATGCCGCCCTCCGGGCCGACGACGACCAGCACCTCGCCCGCGGCCGGCAGCTCGACCTCGTTGACGGAGGTGGTGGCGTCCTCGTGGAGCACGAGCGCGCACGTCGCCGCGGCCACCCGGCTGGCGAGCTGGCGGCTGGTGACGTGCTCCCCCACCACCGGGGTGCGCGTGCGCCGGGACTGCTTGGTGGCGGCGGTGACGACCTGCTGCCACTTGCGGTGTGCCTTGGCGGCGCGATCGCCGCGCCACTGGACGATCGAGCGGGCGGCGCCCCAGGGCACGACCTCGTCGACACCGAGCTCGGTGGCGGCCTCGATGGCCTGGTCGTCGCGGTCGCCCTTGGCCAGGGCCTGGATGAGGACGAAGCGGGGGTCGGGCGCCTCGGTGCGGCATACGGACGTGACGGACACCGTCAGCTCGCCGGAGCCGACCTGGTGCACCGTGCCCTGGACCTGCAGTCCGCTGCCGTCGGAGAGCAGCACATCCTCCCCCGGCTGCAGCCGCAGGGAGCCCGCGGCGTGGCGCCCCTCGGCGCCGTCGACCACCACCGAGCCGCCCGCCGTGATCCCGTCGAGGGAGCCCGGCGCGAGCAGGAAGAGCGGCGCGGTCATGTCAGCGGAAGGCGTCGCGGAGCTTGCCGAGCAGCCCCTTGTCCATGGAGGTGAGGTGGGCCTCGGGGGCCTCCTCGCCGCGCAGGCCGGCGAGCTCGCGCAGCAGCTCCTCCTGGCGGGCGTCCAGGCGGGTCGGGGTGAGGACGTTGAGGTGGACGACCAGGTCGCCGCGGCCGGTGCCGCGCAGGTGGGTGACGCCCAGGCCGTCCAGGGTCACCGTGTCGGCGGACTGGGTGCCGCGGCGCACCTCGACGTCCTGGGTGCCGTCGAAGGTGTCGAGGGCGATCGTGGCGCCGAGGGCGGCCGCGGTCATGGGGACGTCGAGGGTGCAGTGCAGGTCGTCGCCGTGGCGCTGGAAGGTCGGGTGCGGCGTCACCACGATCTCGACGTAGACGTCGCCGGGCAGGCCGCCGCCGGGGCCGACCTCGCCCTCGCCGCGCAGCTGGATGCGCGTGCCGGTGTCGACGCCGCCGGGCACCTTGATGGTGACCGTGCGGCGGGTGCGCACCCGGCCCTCGCCGGAGCACTCGAAGCAGGGGTGCGGCAGGACGGTCCCGAAGCCCTGGCAGACCCCGCACGGGCGGGTCGTCATGATCTGGCCGAGGAAGGAGCGCTGGACCTGCTGCACCTCGCCGCGTCCCTGGCAGGCCGAGCAGGTCTCGGAGGTGGTGCCGGGCTGGCAGCACTCCCCGTGGCAGGTGGTGCACTCCACCGCGGTGTCGAGGGTGAGCTCCTCGGTGTCGCCGAAGACCGCGGTCCGCAGGTCGATGTCGGCGCGGACCAGCGCGTCCTGGCCGCGGCGGGTGCGGCTGCGGGGCCCGCGGGAGCCGGGGGCTCCGGCCGCACCGGCGCCGAAGAACTGGTCCATGATGTCGCTGAAGGTGAAGCCCGGACCGTAGCCCGCCGAGCCTGCCTGGGCGTAGGGGTCGGCGCCCATGTCGAAGGCGCGCTTCTTGTCCGGGTCGCCGAGCACGTCGTAGGCGCGGGAGACCTTCTTGAACTCCTCCTCGGCCTCCGGGCCGGGATTGACGTCCGGGTGCAGCTTGCGCGCGAGCCGGCGGTAGGCCTTCTTGATCTCCTCGGCGCTGGCGCCGCGGTCGACCCCGAGGTCGGCGTAGTAGTCGTTCACGAATGTCCTTGGCGTCGTGGGTGGTCGAGGGACAGGCAGAGCAGACGATCAGGTATGCCGGAAGGGCTCACGGGCTCACCCGCCGAGCTGGCGGCTGACGTAGGCCGCGACGGCGCGCACCGCGGCCATCGTCGTGGGGTAGTCCATCCGGGTCGGGCCCACCACGCCGAGTCCGGCGACGTGGTCCGGGCCCGCGCCGTACCCGGTGGAGACCACCGAGGTCGACACCAGCCCGGCGTGGGACAGCTCGTGGCCGATCCGGACGCTGACCACGTCGGCGTCGGAGGGCCGGACCGGGTCGCCGTGCAGGGCGTCGAGCAGCCCGAGCAGCACGACGTGCTCCTCGAGGGCCTCCAGGACGGGGCCGAGCGTCAGGGGGAAGTCGCCGCCCGCGCGGGCCAGGTGGCTCGTACCGGCGACCACGACCCGCTCCTCGCGCTCCTCGACGACCATCTCGGACAGGGCCCGGGCCACGGCCTCGACGGCGGAGCGATCGGCGGGGGCGAAGCTGTCGGACAGGGAGCCCAGCCCGGCGGCCACCTCGGCGAAGGGGCGCCCCGCGGCCAGGGTGTTGAGCGAGCCCCGCAGGGTGAAGACGAGCCCCTCGCCCTCCCCCTGGTCGAGGTCACGCCCGGCGTCCACGACGCGCTGCTCGACCCGGCCGGTGGTGACGATGAGCACGACCATGAGGCGGGGGCCACCGATGGGGACCAGCTCGATGTGGCGCACGCAGGAGCGGGTGAGCGAGGGGTACTGCATGACCGCGACCTGCTGGGTCAGCCCGGACAGCAGCCGCACGGTGCGGTCCACGATGTCGTCGAGGTCGACCGCGCCGGTGAGGAACTCGCGGATCGCGGCGCGCTCGGCCGGCGACAGGGGCTTGATCTCGGAGAGCTGGTCCACGAAGAGTCGGTAGCCCGCGTCGGTGGGGATCCGCCCGGCGCTGGTGTGCGGGGCGGCGATCAGGCCCTCCTCCTCCAGGGCCGCCATGTCGTTGCGGACCGTGGCGGCGGAGACGCCCAGGGCGTGTCGCTCCAGCAACGACCGCGAGCCCACCGGCTCGGAGGTCGCCACGTAGTCCTGCACGATGGCGCGCAGCACCTGCAGCCGTCGGGTCTGGCTCATGCCTCGCACCTCCTACCCCGTCCTCGGCTGGCACTCTCCCACTCTGAGTGCCAATTCTACGCCCGCTCGCGCGCCCCCACGAACTCCCGTCCCCCCGAGGGCTAGCCTGCAGCCCGGCACAAGCCCGGACGCACCGACCCGCAGGAGGACCTCGTGGCCGACCGCTACGGCACCGACCCGCTCGCCGGCGACTGGCGCACCCCGCCGCGCGGCCGCTCCCAGGAGGTGCCCGCCTGTCTCGGCCTGGTGGTCGAGGATGTCCAGTCGGGGTGGTGCGGCGCCGTCGTGCGGGTGGAGAAGGCCGGCGGCGTCCACGTCGTCCACCTGGAGGACCGCGGCGGGCGGGTGCGCGGCTTCGAGATGGGCCCGGGCTTCTGGGTCGACGGGGCCCCGGTGACGCTCGTGCCGGACAGGAGCAAGGCCCAGGCCCAGCTGCGCGAGGTCCGGCAGGCCGCCTCCCGCACCGCCTCCGGCTCCCGGGCCGTGCAGGGCGTGCCGGCCAAGGTCGCCAGCGGGTCTCGGATCTTCGTCGAGGGCCGCCACGACGCCGAGCTGGTCGAGCGGGTCTGGGGCGACGACCTGCGCATCGAGGGCGTGGTCGTGGAGCTGCTGGACGGCGTCGACGACCTGCGTGCCGCGATCGAGGACTTCGCGCCGGACCGGGACCGCCGGATGGGCGTGCTCGTCGACCACCTCGTGCCCGGCACCAAGGAGGCCCGGATCGTCGAGGATGCCCGGCGCACACCGCGGTATGCGCCATACGTCAAGATCCTGGGGCATCCCTACGTCGACGTCTGGCAGTCGGTCAAGCCCGCGCGCCTCGGGCTGGAGCGGTGGCCGGTGATCCCCCGCGGCACCTCCTGGAAGCACGGCATCTGCGCCCACCTGGGCTGGCCGCACGAGTCGCAGGCCGACATCGCCCGCGCCTGGAAGCAGATCCTGGGTACCGTGCGCAGCTACGCCGACCTGGAGCCCACGCTGCTGGCCAGCGTGGAGGAGCTGATCGACTTCGTGACCGTGCCGCTGGAGGACTAGCAGGTGGAGCAGAGCGTCAACGCCACGACCGAGGGGGACGCCGCCGGCGCCCCGGGGGCCGCTGCCGGCGGGCTCGTCGCCGAGCTGGTGGCCGTGGTGGTCGCCGTCGCCGCCGAGCGCCCGTGCGTGCTCACGGTGGACGGCCGGGCCGAGGGCGGGACCGCCGCGCCGGCCCTGCCTGCCGGTCCGCTCGAGGCGGGCGAGCGCTCCCTGCAGGCGGGTCTGCGCAGCTGGGTGGCCTCCCGGACCGGGCGACGACTGGGGTATGTCGAGCAGCTCTACACCTTCGCGGACGCCGATCGCGGGCTCGACGACGCGATCCACCGGATCTCCATCTCCTACCTCGGGCTGACCACCGCGGGCGACGAGCCGGGCGCGCGGCGGGGCGCCGACAGGGCGACCGACGCAGGCACCTGGGTGGGGATCTACGACTACCTGCCGTGGGAGGACCAGCGCGCGGGGACCCGGCTGGTCGACGAGGTGGTGGCGCCGCAGCTGACGCACTGGGTGGGAGCGGCCCGCACCGACGCCGCCCGCTCCGAGCGGCGGCAGCGCTGCGACGCGGCCTTCGGCCGGGGCGGGCGTGCCTGGCTGCCCGAGGGGACCCTGCAACGCTACGAGCTGCTCTACGAGGTGGGGCTGCTGCCCGAGTCGAGGCCCGCGTGGCGGCTGCCCGCGGCCGACCTCGTGCCCGGCGCCCGGATGGTCGGCGACCACCGGCGGATCCTCGCGACCGGGCTGGCCCGGCTGCGCGCCAAGATCCAGTACCGCCCGGTCGTCTTCGAGCTGATGGCGCCGGAGTTCACGCTCGGGGAGCTGCAGGGCTGCGTGGAGTCCCTGGCCGGGCAGCACCTGCACAAGCAGAACTTCCGCCGGCTCGTGGAGCAGCAGGCCCTGGTCGAGGAGACCGGGTCGATGTCGTCCGGGACCGGCGGTCGCCCGGCCAAGACCTACCGCTTCCGCCGCAGCGTGCTCCTGGAGCGTCAGGCGGCGGGCACCAAGCTCCCGGCCCGCTCCCCCCGCTGACTCACCCCCGTGCCGTCCTGCGGTTGACAGGCCCTGCCCGAGGGTTATGCTCACGTTCAGCATCTAGATATGCTCACGTTGATCCTTAGGGGATCCGCATGACGCTCCAGCTGCCCGACACCGCCGCGCTGTACGACCGGGTCAGGCACCACGTGCCGCCCGTCGAGTGGGCCGCGATGACCGACGACGTCGAGGCGATCTGGCGTCTCAAGGCCGAGCGGGACGCCGTGGTCCTCGCGCACAACTACATGACCCCCGAGATCTTCGGCGGGGTCGCGGACATCACCGGCGACTCCCTCGCGCTCGCCCGTGAGGCGCAGGACGTCCAGGCCCAGGTCGTCGTGCTCGCCGGCGTGCACTTCATGGCCGAGACCGCCAAGCTGCTCAACCCCGGGCGCACGGTGCTCGTCCCCGACCTGCGGGCGGGCTGCTCCCTGGCCGAGTCGATCACCGCCTCGGACGTGCGGGCCCTGCGCGCCGCGCACCCCGGCATACCGGTCGTGACTTATGTCAACACCTCGGCGGCGGTCAAGGCAGAGTCCGACATCTGCTGCACCTCCGGCAACGCCGTCACGGTCATCGAGTCCCTCGGTGCCGACCGGGTGATCATGATCCCGGACCGCCACCTCGCCGCCAACGTCGCCCGCCTCACCGGGGTCGAGGTGATCACCCACCCCGGCGCCTGCGAGGTGCACGAGCGGTTCACCCCCGAGGACATCCGCCAGATCCGCGCCGACCACCCCGGCGTCGTCGTCATGGCGCACCCGGAGTGCCCGACCGAGGTCGTGGACGAGGCGGACCTGGCCGGGTCCACGGCCGACATGAGCCGCTTCGTGGCCGAGCGGCGGCCCCGCCAGGTGGCGCTGATCACCGAGTGCTCGATGTCGGACAACGTCGCCGCGGACCACCCCGACGTCGACTTCGTGCGGCCCTGCAACCTGTGCCCCCACATGAAGCGCAACACCCTCGCCACGATCCGTCGCTCGCTGGAGACGATGACCCACGAGGTCACGGTCCCCGAGGACGTCGCGGACCGGGCCCGTGCCGCGGTCGAGCGCATGCTGGCGGTGCACTGACATGCCGCCCGTCACGTACGACGGCAGCCCGGTCGTCGTCGGGGCCGGGCTGGCCGGGCTGCTCACCGCGGTCCGGCTCGCCCCCTCCCCCGTCATCGTGCTGTCCGCCGTGCCCCTCGGCACCCAGACCTCCACCGCGTGGGCGCAGGGTGGCCTGGCCGCCGCGGTCGGCCCGGACGACGACCCGCAGCGGCACGCCCGGGACACCCTCGCCGCGGGCGCCGGGCTCTGCGACCCCGGTGTGGTGCGGGCGATCACCGCGGCGGGCCCCGCGGCCGTCGCCGAGCTGGTCGACCTCGGGGCCCGCCTGGACCGCGACGACGACGGCCGACTGGTCCTCGGCCTGGAGGGCGCGCACTCCCGGCGCCGGATCGTGCACGCCCACGGCGACGGCACCGGCGCCGAGCTGCAGCGCACCGCGCTGGCCGCGGCCCGCGCGCTGCCGTCGGTGACCCTGCTGGAGGGCGCCCGCGCGGTGCGGCTGCTCACCGATGCCCACGGCGTCTGCGGGGTGCTCGTCGACGGGCCCGCCGGGCGGCGCGTGCTCGCCACCCGCCAGGTGGTGCTGGCGACCGGCGGGATCGGTGGCCTCTACGCGCACACCACCAACCCGCTCGGCTCCCGCGGGCAGGGCCTGGCGCTCGCCGCGCGCGCCGGCGCGACGCTGCGCGACGTCGAGCTGGTGCAGTTCCACCCCACCGCCCTCGACGTCGGGCTCGACCCGATGCCCTTGGTGTCCGAGGCGGTCCGCGGCGAGGGAGCGATCGTCGTCGACGAGACCGGCGCCCGGGTGATCGACGACCCGTTGGCCGCCCGCGACGTGGTGTCGCGCGCCGAGTGGGCCGCCCTCGACGACGGGCACCAGGTGCTCCTCGACGCCCGCGCCGCGCTGGGCGACCGCTTCGCGCAGCGCTTCCCCGCCATCGCGGAGCACTGCCGCGCCGCCGGCCTGGACCCCGCCCGCGACCTGCTGCCGGTCCGGCCGGCCGCGCACTACCACATGGGCGGGATCGCCGTGGATCTCGCCGGCCGCACCACCGTCCCCGGCCTGCACGCCGTCGGCGAGTGCGCCTCCACCGGGCTGCACGGCGCCAACCGGCTCGCCAGCAACTCGCTGCTCGAGGCGGCCGTCTGCTCCCGATGGGTGGCCGACGAGCTCGCCCGCGCAGCAGCGGATCTCCCCGCCATGCCGGCGCTGGAGGACCTGACGGCCCGGGCGGCCGCCCTGGCCGAGGTGCCGACCGCACCCGACCCGGCCACCCTCACGCTCGTCCGGCATACCGTCGAGCGGTCCGCCGGGGTCCTGCGCGACGCGACCGGGCTGGAGTCGGCGCTGGACCTGCTCGCCCCGCTCGCCGGCCACGACGACGCAGCCCTGGTCGGAGCCCTGCTCTGCGCCGGGGCCCTGCGACGGCAGGAGTCCCGCGGAGGCCACACCCGCACCGACGCGCCTGCCACGGCCGCGCCGCACCACACCCACCTGACCCAGGACGACGTCCTGGCCACCACCACCGAGAGGATCGCCTCATGAGGGCCCTGCCCGACGTCATGCTCGAGCCGCTCGTGCGGGCCGCGCTGCTCGAGGACCTGGGCCGCGCGGGCGACCTCACGACCGACGCGATCATCCCCGCCGACGCCACCGCCACCGTCCGCCTCGTCGCCCGCGACCCCGGCGTGGTCGCCGGCACCGACCTGGCCCGCCTCGCCTGGACCCTGCTCGACCCGCGCGTCCAGGTGCGCATCGACCGCCCGGACGGCTCACGCGTCACCCCCGGCGAGGTGATCGGCGAGGCCACCGGCCCGGCCCGCGCCCTCCTGACCGGCGAGCGCGTCGGCCTCAACCTCCTCGGCCACCTGTCCGGCATCGCCACCGCGACCGCGCGCCTCGCCGACGCCATCGCGCACACGTCCGCGAGCGTCTGCTGCACCCGCAAGACCACCCCCGGGCTGCGCGCGGTCGAGAAGGCAGCGGTGCGGGCGGGCGGGGGCAGCAACCACCGCTTCGGGCTGGACGACGCGGTCCTGGTCAAGGACAACCACGTCGCCGTCGCCGGGTCGGTGACCGCCGCCGTCCGGCTCGCGCGCGCCGAGGTCGGCCACCTGGTCAAGATCGAGTGCGAGGTGGACACCCTCGACCAGCTGCGCGAGCTGCTGGAGGTCGGCGCCGACGCGGTGCTGCTCGACAACATGACGCCCCAGGAGCTCCGCGAGGCCGTGGCCCTCGTCGACGGCCGCATGATCACCGAGGCGTCCGGACGCGTGGACGAGACCACGATCGTGCCGATCGCCGAGGCGGGCGTGGACCTGATCTCGGTCGGGCGGCTCACGCACAGCGCGGCGGTCCTGGACGTCGGGCTGGACCACGTCGGCTGACGCGCCGACACGTCGAGCGGGGCCCGAGGGCCGGCGCGTCCGCTCAGGTCACTTCAGGAAACGGATGGTCATCGGGTAGCGGTAGTCCTCGCCGCCCGCGACCTTGATCGCCGCCAGCACGTGGAACACCAGCGCCACCAGCGGGATCGCCGGGACCGCCCAGATCAGCAGGAAGCCGACGAGCACCACCATCAGCAGCAGGCTCACCAGCGTCGCGACGATCGTGGCCAGCCACACGGTGATCTGGAAGTTCAGCGCGTCGTAGCAGTGCCTCTTGACACGAGGGCTGCGGCCACCGCCCGCGAGGAGGACGATCAGCGGGCCCACCCAGGTCATGCCCACGGCCCAGACTGCCAGCAGGGGGCTCCAGTGCGCCGCAGCCGTCAGCTGCCGCTCGAGCCGGGGGTCCATGGACGACGGCGGGGCGTATGCCGACGCGGGCTGACCGTAGGCCGGGGCGCCGTGCCCCGGCGCGGCGGGGGTGGGGCCGGGCGTGTGCAGCGGGGCGCCGGAGGCCGGGTCGTGGATCGGGGTCTGGTCGCGGTGGTCGCTCATGTCGTGCTCCTGCTCGTGAGTGGGTTCGCTGCTCCGACGCCATCGTGCCCGGCGCGGATCCCCCGGCGATGCCCGATGCAGCCCTGACCCGCCCCTGATCCGCCCCTGAGACGCGAGCGGCTCGTCCCGGTGACGCGCCCCGGGCGCGGAGCCGCCCGTCGACGCCGACCGGCCCCTCGAGACCGGTCAGACGGCGAGCAGGCGCCGCACCACGGTGTCGGCGAGCAGCCTCCCGCGGCGGGTCAGCACCAGGGTCCGGTCGCGCACCGCCGCGGTGCCGTCCACCAGCCCGTCGGCCACCAGCCCCGCGACCGCGTGCTGCCCCTCGTCGTCCAGCTCGTCGACCGGCAGACCGGCCGCGATCCGGATCCCCAGCAGCACGCTCTCGTCATACCGCTGCTCGACCGTCAGGACCTCCCGGGCCGCGGCGGGAGACTCGCCCGCCGCGAGCCGGGCCGCATAGGCGCTGGGGTGCTTGACGTTCCACCAGCGCACGCCGCCGACGTGGCTGTGCGCCCCGGGACCCGCGCCCCACCAGTCGCCGTCGCCCCAGTAGCCGAGGTTGTGACGGCACTGCTTCTCCTCCGAGCGGGCCCAGTTGGACACCTCGTACCACCCGTAGCCGGCCGCGGTGAGCAGCTGGTCGGCGAGCTCGTACTTCTCCGCCTCGTCGTCGTCGCTCGGCATCGCCAGCTCGCCGCGGCGCACCTGGGCGGCCATCTTCGTCCCGTCCTCCACCACCAGCGCATAGGCCGAGACGTGGTCGGGCGCGAGCTCGATCGCCGACTCCAGCGAGGTCCGCCAGTCGGCCAGGGACTCCCCCGGCGTGCCGTAGATCAGGTCCAGGGACACGTCCAGGCCGTGCTGCCGAGCGCCGCGGACGGCGCGCTCGACGTTGCGCGGGTCGTGGGTGCGGTCCAGGGTGGCGAGGACGTGCGGCACCGCCGACTGCATCCCCAGGCTGACCCGGGTGAACCCGCGCGCCGCGATCCAGTCGAGGTAGTGCTCGTCGACGGTGTCCGGGTTGGCCTCCGTGGTGATCTCGACCTCGCCGGCGTAGCCGAAGCGCTCGCCGATCCCCTCGACGATCCGGGCGAGGTCCTCGGCGGCGAGCATCGTGGGCGTCCCCCCGCCGATGAACACCGTCTCCACCGCGGGGGCGTCGCTGCCGAGGACCTGTCGGGCCAGGTCGAGCTCGGTGAGCACCGTGTCGGCATAGGACGACACGGTGCTGCCCGGGGCCCCCAGCTCGGGCAGCGTGTAGGTGTTGAAGTCGCAGTAGCCGCACCGGGTCCGGCAGAAGGGGACGTGCACGTAGACGCCGAAGGGCCCGAGACCGAGCCGGTCGAGCGCCTCGCTCGGCAGGGAGCCGTCGGCGGGGGCGGGCAGTCCGTCAGGCAGTGCGCTCGGCATGGGGCTCATTGTGTATGACGGGCGCGCCCACCCGGTCCCGCGGCTGGACGCCCGGGCGCGCCGCCACCGACGAGCCGCCACCGGTGGCCCGGGCGGCCCCGGCGTCGCGGCAGCACACCTGCACCCGACACGTTCCGACCGGGACCCCTGAATACCTTCGAGTAGCAACCCTTTAGGGTCGGGCTGGTCCACGAGACCACCCCGTCGACGGGACGGTCACGACCTGTCCCGCCATCACCGAGAGGACACGACGACGTGACCAGCACCAAGGAGCCACCTGCCCCCGCGCCGAACCGCTGGCGGCCTGCCAGCGTGCGGACCGGGCCATCGGCCGACGACATCGGCCTGATGGGCCAGCCCCGAGGTCTGCCCTGGATGCTCCAGGTGGAGATGTGGGAGCGGTTCAGCTGGTTCGGGATGAGGGCGATCCTGCTCTACTTCATCACCGACACCTTCGCCCACGGCGGGCTGGGCCTGGACAAGAACACCGGTCAGGTGGTGCTGGCGACCTACCAGGCCGCCGTGTGCTTCCTGACCATCCCCGGCGGCATCTTCGCCGACCGCATCGCCGGCCCCTGGCGGTCGACGCTCTACGGCGGGATGGTGATCATGGCCGGCCACGTGCTGCTGGCGGTTCCGACCGTCGCGACGTCGTGGACCGGCCTGTTCCTGATCGCCTTCGGCACGGGCTTCATCAAGCCCAACCTGTCCACGATCGTGGGTGGGCTCTACGACGAGCACGACCCGCGCCGGGAGGCCGGCTTCCAGCTGTTCTACATGTCGATCAACTTCGGGTCGCTGTTCTCCCCGCTGGTGACCGGCTACCTCAAGGACCACTACGGCTACCACGTCGGCTTCATCGCCGCCGCGGTCGGGATGGCCTTCGGGCTCGCGGCCTTCGCGTACGGCCGCGGGCGGCTGTCCCAGTTCGCCTACGACGTCCCCAACCCGCTCGGCCCCGGCGAGGGGCGGCGGCTGCTCCTGGGGGCGGCCGGCTTCGTGGTGCTGGTGGTGCTGCTGACCCTGGCCTACCAGCCGATCTTCGGCGGTCTGGCCGAGGCCATCGCGTATGTCGTCTTCACCGTCGCCACCCTGGCGTCCATCAGCTACTTCCTGATGATGTTCCGCAGCAGCCAGGTCACCGCCCACGAGCGCGAGCACCTGTGGGCCTTCCTGCCGCTGTGGCTCGGCAACGTGCTGTTCACGATCATCTTCGAGCAGGCCTCGGGCAAGATGGCGACCTTCGCCAAGGACAACACCGACGGCTCGCTCGGCATCGGCTCCCTGGCTCTCAGCCCGGAGGCCTACCAGTCGATCAACCCCGCCGCGGTGCTGATCATGGCGCCGGTGCTGGGGTGGTTCTTCATGCGTCGCGCCGGGCGCTTCCCGAGCACGGCGATGAAGTTCGCGATGGCGGTCGCCATCATCGGCTTCTCCGCGCTGATGATGGGGTACGGCTTCCAGCAGTGGCCGGGCGGGCAGCGCCTGTCACCGTTCTGGTACCTGGGCCTGGTGTTCATCGTGCAGACCGTGGCCGAGCTGTTCATGAACCCTGTGGGCCTCGCGGCCACGACCTCGTTGGCACCCCGGCAGTTCGCGTCGCAGGCCATGACCCTGTGGCTGCTGGCGGCCGCGACGGGTCAGGGCTGCGCCGCGGTGATCATCGACCAGACCCGCGAGCTGGGCGACGCCACCTACTACTACGGTCTCGGTGCCGTGACCATGGTGATGGCGGTCCTGCTCGCCCTGATCGCGCCGTGGACCCAGTCGAAGATGTCCGACGTGGGCCGGGGAGCCACCACCCGCTGACCGCCCCTGCTCCGACCGTCGTGGAGCCTGGCACCCGGACGTCGGGTGCCAGGCTCCACGTGTGCTCGGGGCACGGTGGTTACAGTGACCGCGTGCTCTGCCCCGGACGTGGACGCCTGCACCTGATCGGGCCGCTGCTCGGGGCGGTCGCCCTCGTCGGTGAGCACCTCGACCTGGCCGGGCCGCTGCCGATCGTGCAGCCCGTGCTGCCGCTGGTCGGCCTCGTCGGGGTGGCGTGGGCGCTGATCGCCCTGATGCATCGTCGGTGGGTCTCGGCGCTGGTCTGCCTCGCGCTCGCCGCCGCCCTCGTCCAGCCGCTGCTGCCGCACGCGCGGCAGCGCCCCGAGCAGCCCGGCGACCTGCGGGTCCTGGCGCTCAACACCGAGCTGGGCTCCGCCGACGCGGCCCAGGTGGTCGCGGCCGTCCGCCGGACCGGCCCCGACGCGCTCGTGCTCACCGAGGCCACCCCCGCCCTGTGGCAGCGGCTACGCGGGGCCGGCCTCGGGGCGCTGCTCCCCCACGCCTCCGGCCAGGTCGAGCCCGGCAGCCGAGGAACCCTGGTCGCGACCCGGGCGCCGCACGACTGCGTCGAGGGGGTCGCCGTCTGCGGCCAGGTCACCCGCTCGCCGGGGTCTGGCTCGGGCCCGGCGCAGGCGCCGACCGTGCGGCTGGCGGGCGGCGTCGTGCTCACGGGCGTGCACCCCTTCGCCCCGCTGCCGGGGACCACCGGGCGGTGGCGCTCCGAGCTCGGCGCGCTCGTGGGCTGGGCCGACCGGCATACCGGACCATGGGTGATGGCGGGCGACCTCAACGCCGGGCGGGTGCACCCGGTCTTCCGACGGCTGACGCGCGACACCACCGTCCTGCCGGACGACCATCACCTGTGGCTGCGCACGTGGCCGCACGAGGGCCGGCCCTACCCGCCCTTCGTGGCGCTGGACCACGTGATCGCCCGCGACCTCGAGCCGGTGGCGTCGGGCACCGTGGCGATCCCGGGCACCGACCACCTCGCGGTGTGGGCGGTCCTGCGGCGGGCCCGCTGACGCGGGCGCCCGGTCCTCAGCGGACGAGCAGCACGCCGCCCAGGGCGATGAGCGCGACGCACAGGGTCGACGCGGCGGCGAGGTAGAACGGCGCCGCACCCACCCTGGCGATCGTCCGCAGCCGCACGCCGCACCCGAGCGCGAACATCGCCGCCGTCAGCAGGATCGTCTGCAGCAGCTTGGCCCCGCCCAGCACGTCGGCCGGGATCGGCAGGAACGAGCGCACCAGCACCATCGCGAGGAAGCCGAGCACGAAGGCGGGCACCAGCGGCGGGAGCGTCCCGGTGACCTCCTGCCCGGCGAGCGCCCGGCGGCGCTGCCAGGAGATGGTGGCCATGACGGGGGCGAGCATCAGGACGCGGGCCAGCTTGACGATCACGGCGACGGTGAGGGCGCCCCCACCGATCGCGCCGCCCGCGGCTACGACCTGGGCCACCTCGTGGATCGACGCCCCGGCGAACAGCCCGGCCGTGTGGTGGTCGAGTCCCGTCAGCGTGACCAGCAGCGGCACCAGCGGGATCATCAGGGTGCCGCACAGCACGACGAGCGCGATCGCGGTGGCGACGTCCTCCTCCTCGGCGTCGACCACCCCGTCCACGGCGGCGACCGCGGCGGCCCCGCAGATCGAGAAGCCGCACGCGACCAGCAGGCGCAGCCCGGGCCCGATGCCCAGCGCCCGGCCGATCGCGAGCGTCGCGAGGATGCCACCCACGACCACGGCGACCACCACCGCGATCATCCCGAGCCCCAGGCCGGCGATGTCGTGGAGCATCACCTGCAGCCCGAGCAGCACGATGCCGAGGCGCAGCAGCTTCTTGGAGGCGACCTGCAGCCCGGGTGCGGTCGAGGCGGGCAGGGTGACCAGGTTGGCCAGTGCCGCCCCGAGGAGTATGGCGATCAGCAGCGGCGAGGCGGTCGCCACCCGGTGGTTGACCACCATGGCGACCGCGACCGCGCAGGCGGCGAGCAGGAGGCCGGGCGCCGTACGGCTGAGCAGGCCGGACCGGGGCTGAGCGGGTGAGTCGGCGTTCACCCCTCCAGGGTCCCACGCCACCGCCCTCGTCCCGCCGCGACCCCGGCACACCCCTCCTGCTGACCGGCGCTCGGAGCTCAGCTCACGCACCTTCCGGGCCCCCTTCCGTGCCCTTCCCGACCTCGCAGCTCAGGACGTGCCCGGTGCGAGCGTGACCCGATGCGCTGGCGGCGTCACCTGCACCCTTGGGACAGTGGTGCCATGCACCCCCACGTGTCCGTGACCGAGACCACCGACGCCGCCGCCTTCCTGCGGGCAGCCGCCACCGTGATCGAGACGCAGCCGGTGATCCACTCGGTGATCGCCACCAACGCGCTGCGGCTCGCTGGCGCCCCCGCCCCGGGCGACGCGCGGTTCTACCTCCTGCACCGGCACGACCGTCTCGTGGCCACCGCGATGCACACCCCGCCCCACCCGCCGCACCTGGCCTTCACGGATCCCGAGTGCGCCGTCGCCCTGGCCGACCACGCGGGCGCGACAGGGCGGACCCTCACCGGGGTCGGCGGCCTGCGCGACGGCGCCCTGGCCTTCGCCGACCGCTGGTGCGCCGAGCGGGATCTCGAGGCACGGGTGCAGGTCGACCTCGGGATCTACGACCTGCCGGTGGAGCCCGCGCTCCCCTGGCCGGTCGACGGGTCGATGCGGGTCGCCGACCCGCAGGACCGCGAGCTCGTCGAGGGGTGGATGCGGGACTTCCGGGACGAGGTGTCGGTCGACGACGCCCGCCCCGAGGTCGACGCGCGACAGCCCCTCGAGGACGGCCGGATCGGGCTGTGGCTCGCGGGCGACGTGCCCGTGGCGATGTGCGCGTCCTCGGTGCCCGCGGGCGGGGTGACGCGCCTCTCCTGGGTGTGGACTCCGCCGGAGCACCGCGGCCACGGCTACGCGAGCGCGGTGGTCGCCCGCTGGTCGCGCCGCGAGCAGGAGCGCGGCCACCGGTGCCTGCTCTACACCGACCTCGCCAACCCGACGAGCAACGCGATCTACCAGGCGCTCGGCTACCGCCGGATCGGGGACAGCGTCACGCTGCGCTTCGAGGGGCCGCCGTCCTGCTGAGCGGTTGCACAGGCGGGCTGTGGCACAGTGGGCCGCATGCGCAGCGCCGCCAAGGGAATCACCGTCTCCCGCACCGCTGTCGCCGACGACTTCCGGCAGCTGTCCGCGACGCGGATCTCCGCCGCCCCCGTCATCCACTCGGTCATCGCGACGACCCTCGCGCACGCCCTGGAGGCTCCGCACGACTACCCCCAGGCGTCGTGGTACTGGGCCAGGCGCGACGGGCGGGTCACGGCGCTGGCCATGCACACCCCGCCACGTCCCTTCCACGTCGCCACCGTCGACCCCCATGTCTCCCGAGCCCTGGCCCGGCGCGCGATGATCGACCAGCTGGAGATTCCCCTGGTGGGCGGGCTGATCCCGGGAGCATTGGCCTTCGCCGAGACGCTGGCCTTCGAGCGCGGCAGTCACATCCGGGTGGTGCGGCGCGAGGGCATGCACGACCTGCCCGGCCTTCCCCGTATGCCGAGCGGCGTGCCCGGTGCCCTGCGTCCCGCCACCGGCACGGACCTGCCGATGCTGCAGACCTGGGCGGCGGCATACCTCGACGACACCCGCACGCCGGCCCCGGCCCGCTTCCCGCTGGAGAAGTGGGTGGAGCGCGGGGGCATGCAGCTGTGGGAGGTCGACGGCGAGCCGGTCTCGATGGCCCACGCGTCCCGCCCGCACGGCGGGGTGTCGCGGGTGTCCTGGGTCTACACGCCGCCGGAGCACCGCGGCCACGGGTATGCCGCGGCGACCGTCGCGGAGGTGAGCCTGCGGCAGCGCCGCGCCGGCCACCGGTGCCTGCTCTACACCGACCTGGACCACCCGGAATCCTCACGGCTCTACCACCGCATCGGCTTCCGCAAGGTCGGCGACTCCTGCGTGCTGCGGCTGGAGGCCGTGCGCGCGACCGAGCCGACGCCCGCGGCCGAGCCACCCCGGGCCGACGCGACCCGCCTCGGCGGGGCGCTCGGCGGCACCCTGGGCTCGATCGGCGGGGCTCTGCGGTCCACGACCCAGCGGCGCCGCTAGAGCAGCGACCGCGGCCCGCCATGGCGGCGGCACGCCCGGTGTCGGGCTCGGCCGCTTGACGCCTCACTAGATACGTGACGTACTTAGATACATGAAGGACGTCGATGCGAGGTGGCCCCAGGCCTGGGTCCGGGCAGTGCTCGAGCCGGCCCTCCTGACGGTCCTCGCCACCGGACCGGCGCACGGCTACGCCCTGGCCGAGGCGCTGGCCGATGCCGGCTTCGGGCGGTTGCGGGGAGGGTCGCTCTATCCGGTCCTCGCGCGCCTCGAGGACGCCGGCGACGTGACGACGACCTGGCAGGAGGGTGCGGGGGGTCCGGGACGACGGACCTATGCCATCACGGCCAAGGGGCGCGCCCGGCGAGCCCAGGAGCTGGCCGAGCTCACCGCCCTGGTCCACGTCCTGCACCACTGGGAGTCCGCGACGGGGGATCCGGACCCAGACGCGAAGGAAGAGCCATGAGGGGCGACCAGGAGGAGCAGGGCGTGTCTGACCGGTCCGAGGCAGGCGCTCAGCCGGCCCGGTTCCGTGCGGTACGGGACCGTGCGGAGGACGAGGAGTGGGCAACGGAGGCGTGGTTGGCGCTGGTCCTGCGCGGCCACGTGGAGGTGGCGGCCGCCGAGCACGCCCTGGGCGAGGTGCTGGAGCTCGTCCGCAGCAGCGGGGAGGGGCCGGAGGAGCTCTACGGGCCGCCCGACCGGTGGGCCGAGGACACGCTGCGGCGGTGGGCGGCCGAGGGGTCCGACGCGATCCAGGACCCGCCCACCCGCTGGCGCGACCTGCCGCAGGTGGCCGCGGTCGCGGCGGTCGGTGTGACCCTGGTCTGCGCCCTCGTGTGCGTGCTCCGGACCGAGTGGTCGATCGACTGGACCCTGGCCTGGGTGCTGTTCCCCTTCCTGGGGTCGGTCGTCGCCCTCGGCGCCATCACGACGTGGGAGAGCGTCGTGACGAGGTGGTCCACCACCTGGGGCGCCGCGGCCGTCCTCGTCGTCATCGCGGCCGGGTCGCTGGGCATCGCTGCGCTCTTCGCGGTCACCGATCCTCGTCCGCTCGCCCACGCCTCGATCGGCTGGCACCTGCCCCTGGCCGCCGCCCATGCCGCCCTGGCCTGGCTCCTGGGGCGCGTCATACCTGATCCCGGTCCCGAGCAGGCCCGCCCGCTCACGGACGAGGCGTGGGTCCACGACCTCGCCCGGATCCTGCGCACCCGCGGCGAGCTCCCCGAGCCCCAGGTCGGCCGCGTCCTCGAGGACGCCCGCGCCCACGGCCAGCAGACCGGTGCCCCGCTCGTGGAGGAGTTCGGGAGCCCGGCGGCGTATGCCGCGCAGGTCTGCCCGCGCCCGATCGTGCGGTCCCGGCGGTCGGCGATCCATCGGACCGCCGTGCTGGCCCTGTGCGCCTGGCCGGCGAGCGACCTGCTCCTGGACGCCTCGCGCTCCTGGCCGGCCCGAGTCTTCTCATGGCTCGCCCTGGCCTGCCTGACCTTCCTGGTCCTCCGGGCGTGGTGGCACGCCCTGGCTCACCGCGTCAGCGGCGGCGATAGGTGAGGTCGGTGATCGGCCGCCCGGCCGCGACCCCGCGCCGCTCGAAGCGAGTCATCGGCCGCACGGCGAAGCGCTCGTCCGGCCCGCCCTCGAAGTCCGGGTGCTCGTCGAGCACCTGCTGCATCCAGGCGGCGTAGTCGGGCCAGTCGGTGGCCAGGCGCCATACGCCGCCCGGCTCCAGGACGCGGGCGACGAGGGTCGCGAAGGCCGGCTGCACGATGCGGCGCTTGTGGTGCCGCGTCTTGGGCCAGGGGTCGGGGAAGAAGGTCCACACCTCGCGGACCGAGCCCGCCGGCAGGAGGGTCTCGAAGACCGGCACCGCGTCGGCCTCCAGCAGCCGCACGTTGCGCAGGTCGCGGGAGCCGACCTTGCGGAGCATGTCGTAGAGCCCCGGCCGGTACACCTCCAGCGACAGCAGGTCGTGGTCGGGCAGCTGCTCCCCGCCCGCCGTCGTGGCGTCACCGGAGCCGGCGCCCACCTCGACGACCAGGGGCGCCCGCCGTCCGAAGACCGCGACCGGGTCCAGCCGCGCGTCCGGGTGCACGTCCGAGCGGTTCGTCGACCGCGGGAGGTCGAGCAGCCAGCGGTCGCCGTACCGCTCGATCGCCCGCGCGTCCTTGTCCTGGAGCCGCTGGTCGACCCGCGCGAAGCTCACCATCCGGCGCACCCCCTCGCCGGTGACGGGCTCGGCGATGCCGACGGTGTATGTCGTCCGTCGCGCGGGCTGGTCGGGCGCCGTCCCGTCCGGGGAGGGCTGGTCGGTCACTTCTTGCCCTTGCCCTTGCTCTCGCCGTCGTTGGACAGCGCCGCGATGAAGGCCTCCTGGGGCACCTCGACACGGCCGACCATCTTCATCCGCTTCTTGCCTTCCTTCTGCTTCTCCAGCAGCTTGCGCTTGCGGCTGATGTCGCCGCCGTAGCACTTGGCGAGCACGTCCTTGCGGATCGCGCGGATGGTCTCGCGGGCGATGACGCGCGACCCGATGGCGGCCTGGATCGGCACCTCGAACTGCTGTCGCGGGATCAGCTCGCGCAGCTTGGTCGCCATCATCACGCCGTAGGAGTAGGCCGCGTCCTTGTGGACGATGGAGCTGAAAGCGTCGACCTGCTCGCCCTGCAGCAGGATGTCGACCTTGACCAGGTCGGCCACCTGGTCGCCGTCGGGCTCGTAGTCCAGCGAGGCGTAGCCGCGGGTCTTGGACTTCAGCTGGTCGAAGAAGTCGAAGACGATCTCGGCGAGCGGGAGGGTGTAGCGCATCTCGACGCGCTCCTCGGACAGGTAGTCCATCCCGCGCAGGGTGCCACGCTTGGCCTGGCACAGCTCCATGATCGAGCCGATGAACTCGCTCGGCGCGAGGATCGTGGCCCGCACCACGGGCTCGCGGACCTCCGCGATCTTGCCGTCGGGGAACTCGCTGGGGTTGGTGACCTCCACGACGCGCTTGTCGTCGAGGGTCACGTCGTACTCCACGTTGGGCAGCGTCGAGATCAGGTCCAGCCCGAACTCGCGCTCCAGGCGCTCGCGCACGATCTCCAGGTGCAGCATGCCGAGGAAGCCGACGCGGAAGCCGAAGCCCAGCGCCGCCGAGGTCTCCGGCTCGTAGACCAGGGCCGCGTCGTTGAGCTTGAGCTTGTCCAGCGCGTCGCGCAGCAGCGGGTAGTCCGTGCCGTCGATCGGGTAGAGCCCGGAGAAGACCATCGGCCGCGGGTCGCGGTAGCCGCCGAGCGCCTCCTCGGCGGGCTTGGCCATGTTGGTGATCGTGTCGCCGACGCGGGACTGGCGCACGTCCTTCACGCCGGTGATGAGATAGCCGACCTCGCCCACGCCCAGACCCTTGGACGGCATCGGCTCCGGGGAGATGACGCCGATCTCCAGCAGCTCGTGGGTCGCCCGCGTCGACATCATCTGGATCCGCTCGCGCGGGTTGAGGTTGCCGTCGACCACCCGGACATAGGTGACGACGCCGCGGTAGGTGTCGTAGACCGAGTCGAAGATCATCGCGCGGGCGGGCTTGTCGGCGTCGCCCACGGGAGCGGGCAGCAGCCGGACGATCTGGTCGAGGAGCTCCTCGACGCCGACACCGGTCTTGCCGGACACCTTGAGCACGTCGGACTCGTCGCAGCCGATCAGGCCGGCGAGCTCGGCGGCATACTTCTCCGGCTGCGCGGCCGGCAGGTCGATCTTGTTGAGCACCGGGATGATCGTCAGGTCGTTCTCCATCGCGAGATAGAGATTGGCGAGGGTCTGCGCCTCGATGCCCTGGGCCGCGTCGACCAGCAGGACCGCACCCTCGCAGGCCGCGAGCGAGCGGGAGACCTCGTAGGTGAAGTCCACGTGCCCGGGGGTGTCGATCATGTTGAGGCAGTAGGTCGCCCCGTCCAGCTCCCAGGGCATGCGCACGGCCTGCGACTTGATGGTGATGCCGCGCTCGCGCTCGATGTCCATCCGGTCGAGGTACTGCGCGCGCATCAGACGCTCCTCGACGACGCCGGTCTTCTGCAGCATCCGGTCGGCCAGCGTCGACTTGCCGTGGTCGATGTGCGCGATGATGCAGAAGTTGCGGATCAGCTCCGGTGGCGTCGCGTGGGGCGTGAGCGCGGTGCGGGCCATGGGAGACACGATGCGGTTACCTCGTCTGGGGTGGCGGACTCGTCAGCGGCCCAGTCTCCCACACGAGCACCAGCCGGTATGACGACCCGCACGCCCCTCACCCCCGCGCCCGACCGGCGGCCGAGGTGGGCGCGCCAGGGTGACGTCGTCACGACCGGTTCCGCCTACCTCGTAGGTCCAGGGCCGGTCGTCGTCCTGCCCAGCAGCGCGCTCCAGGCGGTGACCCCGAGCCCGAGCACGGCCAGGACCACGCCGACCCGCGACGGCCAGGCATAGCTCCAGCCCGCGGCGAGCACGACCGACCCGAGCCAGGCACCGAGCGCGTTGGCGACGTTGAGGGTGGAGTGGTTGAGGGCGGCGGCCAGCGACTGACCCTCGTGGGCCACGTCCATCAGGCGGGTCTGCAGCAGCGGCACCAGCATGCTCGGCAGCGCCCCCAGCAGGAAGGTCGCCGCCAGCCCGACCACGACGTACGGCAGGAGCAGTGCCCACACGGCCAGCAGCAGCGCGATGAGGACCAGCAGGATCGCGATGCCGCGCAGGATGCCGACCCGCGCCACCCGCCCGGCCACCGCGGCGCCCGCCGTCGACCCGATGCCGTAGAGCGACAGGATCCACGGCACCGCGCCCGCCGACCAGTGCCCGACCGTCTGCAGGGTCGGCGAGATGTAGGCATAGGTCGAGAACATGCCGCCGAAGCCGACCGTGCCGATGAGCAGCGCCAGCCACACCTGCGGGCGGCGCAGCGCCCCCAGCTCGCGCCGCACCGAGGTGTCCGGGTCCACCTCCTGGTGGGGGACGAGCCGACTCACCGCGGCCATGGTCAGCAGCCCGAGCGCGCCGACCACGGCATACGCCGTCTGCCAGCCGACGTGCTGCCCCAGCCAGGTCGCCACCGGCACCCCCACGACGTTGGCGACGGTGAGGCCCATGAGCACGTTGGAGACCGCCTGGGTCCGGTGCCGCTCGTCGACGAGCGAGGCCGCGACCAGGGAGGCGATCCCGAAGTACGCCCCGTGCGGCAGCCCCGCCACGAAGCGCACCGCCATCAGTGCGGGATAGGTCGACACCGCCAGGCTCGCCAGGTGTGCCACGGCGAAGAGGCCCATCAGCGCCACGAGGAGCAGCTTGCGCGGCAGCCGCGAGCCCAGGACCGCCAGCGTCGGGGCGCCCACGACGACTCCCAGGGCGTAGGCCGACACCAGGTGCCCGGCGGTCGGGATGTCGACGTCGATGCCGCGGGCGACCTCGGGCAGCATCCCCATCGACGCGAACTCCGTGGTGCCGATGGCGAACCCGCCCACCGCAAGGGCGGCGACCGCCAGACCGGGGTGATGGGCTCGGCGGGACGGCATGGGGCGGCTCCTGGGCGTCGGCGGGACGGGGTGCGGTCGCCGGGCGACGTCGGCAGGCGGTAGCGTCCCATCATGGCACCACACCCCCAGCGCCTCGTGCGGGCGCTCCGACGGCTCGTGCTCGCTCCTGCGCTGGATCGGCTCCGTGACGGGCGCGCCCATGACACGGAGGGACACCGACGCGACACGGACGGGCCCGGGCGGAGTCCCGTGGCCGAGCCGCCCGCCGCCGCCCCGGCCGGTGACGCGGGTCGAGGGCGGCTCCCCCGGTCCGGGCAGTCCCACCAGCCCGGCGGCGCGACCCCGCACGCCACGAGCCGCGGCAGCTACGCCGGCGACTTCCGCGGGGTGCCGACCCTGAGCTACGCCCCGATCCCCGACGACCGACCCGACCCCGGCGAGGTCGTCTGGGCGTGGATCCCCTACGAGGAGGCCCACTCCCGCGGCAAGGACCGTCCCGCCCTGGTCATCGGCCGGCACGAGGGCCTGCTCCTGGCGCTGCCGATGACGAGCAAGGACCACGACCGGGACAACGCCCAGGAGGCCTCCGTCGGACGGCACTGGTGCGACGTGGGCTGCGGGCCCTGGGACGGGCGCGGGCGCCCCAGCGAGGTGCGCGTCGACCGGATCCTCCAGCTCGACCCGGGCACCGTGCGCCGGATCGGCGCCGTGCTCCCCCAGGACCGCTTCGAGCAGGTCGCCGCCCAGGTGCGAGCGCACGCGCGCTGACCCGCCGCCCTGCCGCCGCAGGACGCGCGAAGGGCCGCCACCCCAGGGGGTGGCGGCCCTTCGTCGTGGTGCCGGTCGCTCAGCCGAGCTTCGCGGCAGCCTTGGCCATCGCCGACTTCTTGTTGGCGGCCTGGTTCTTGTGGATCACGCCCTTGCTGACGGCCTTGTCCAGCTTGCGGGAGGCCGCCTGCAGCGCAGTGGTGGTCTCCTCGACGTTGCCGGCCTCGACCGCGGCACGGAACTTGCGGATGTGGGTACGCAGCTCGCTCTTGTACGCCTTGTTGCGCTCGGTGCGGGCGTTGTTGGTCTTGATCCGCTTGATCTGGGACTTGATGTTTGCCACGAGAATCCTTCTGGAAGGTCGAATATCTGCCGTTGAGGGCGGCAGCCGTCCTCGGGACCGGGCGTGGGGCACCCGTGGGATGAGGAGCGGCTGGGTGGTGCTGCATGCGCGCACGACCTGAGCGCGCACGCAAGGGTCAACATTACCAGAGCGGGAGACACCTCTGGTCAGCCCCGGCGGCCCCGCGATAGCGTCCGCGCATGGCCACCGTCGCAGTGTTCCCCAGCGTCCTCGGCGTCCGCGCCGGCATCTACGACTTCGCCGACCGCCTGCGCGCAGCCGGCCACGACGTCCGCATCGTCGACTACACCGACGGCCGCACCTTCGACGACTACGAGTCCGCGCTGGCCGAGGCCGACGAGCACGACCGGCAGACCGTCATGGGCCACGCCCTCGCCCTCGCCAAGGACGACCTGCCCACCGGCCTGGTGGTGGCGGGCTTCTCCATGGGGTCGGCGATGGCCCAGCACGTGGCGCTGCAGATGCAGGCGCGGGCCGCGATCCTCGTCGCCGGCGCCTCGCCCACGAGCACGTGGGGCGAGGACACGACCTGGCCCGGCGACTGCCCGGTCCAGATCCACGCCAAGGAGCAGGACGAGTTCCTGACCGACGACGAGCGCGAGGAGGCGGCGGGCTCGCTGCGGGCAGGCGGCGCCGAGGTCGAGGTCTTCACGTATGCCGGGAAGGGTCACCTCTTCAACGACAAGGACCTCGCCGAGGAGTACGACGCCGAGGCGACCGACCTGATGGTGCAGCGGGTCGTGGAGCTGCTCGAGCGGGTCGACTGACAGCGTCCCGTCGCCCGCCCCGCGGCCAGGGCGAGCGTCAGCCGTGCTCGCGCGCGATGGTGAGGATCACCCGCTCCACGGCATACACCGGGTCGCGACCCCCGCCCTTGACGTCGTGGTCCGCCTGCGCGACCGCCTGGATGCACCGCCCCAGCGCCTCCGCGTCCCACCCGGCCAGGTCTCGGCGGGCGCGGTCGATCTGCCAGGGCGCCATCCCGAGCGCGGACGCGAGCTGACCGGACGGCCCCCGCCCGGCGGACCCGACCTTGACGAGCTGGCGCAGCTTGAGGGCCAGGACCGCGACGATCGGGACCGGGTTGTCCCCGCCGGCGATGGCGTGCCGCAGCAGCCGCAGCGCCTCCGGGGCGTTGCCCGCCACGGCCGCGTCGGCCACCTTGAAGCCCGTCGCCTCCACCCGACCCGCGTAGTAGGTCCCGACGACGTCCTCGTCGATCGTGCCGGTGGTGTCCTGCACCAGCTGGGCGCACGCGGACGCGAGCTCGCCGGTGTCCTTGCCGACGGCCTCCACCAGGGCCCGCACCGCGTCCGGGGTGGCCTTGCGCCGGGCCGCGCGGAACTCGTTGGTGACGAAGGCCGCCTTGTCCGCGTCGGTCTTGATGGCCGGGCAGTCGATCACCCGCGCCCTGGCCTTCTTGAGGGTGTCCAGCACCTTCCTGCCGCGGTTGCCGGCCCGGTGGGTGACCACGAGCCACACGTCCTCGACGGGCGGGGCGCCGAGGTGGGCGAGCAGGTCGGTCTGCAGCTCGTCGGTGGCCTCCTCCAGGTCGCGGACCACGATGGCCTTGGCGTTGCCGAACAGGCTGGGGCTCGCGTGCATCGCGATCTCGCCGCCCTCGTAGGCCCCGCCCCGCAGCGTGATCGTCTCCAGGTCCGGGTGCAGCCCCTTGACCTCGTCGAGCGTGGCCCGCACCGCCCGGTCCGCGAGCACGGTCTCCGGGCCGGCGATCAGCACGTACGGCGGGATGCGCGAGGCGGGGGCGGCGGTCACGGCATACACCTTGCCACGAGCCACCGACGGACCCCCGGGACGTCCGCCGGTCGTGGGGCGTTCGACCGGGGCCGAGCGCCTCGGTCGCGTCACCCCAGGTCGAAGCCGGCCTGCGGCTGCAGCGACAGGCGCAGCGCGGCCAGCCGCGCCTCGACCACCTCGGGCTCCAGCTCGAAGTGGTCGGCGAGCTCGTCGAGGCCCAGGCCCGCGTCGACGCCCTCGCGCAGCTCCTCGTCCTCGTCGTCGGTCCACGGGTGGCCGGAGGTCACGGCCGACCGGGTCGACGGCGGGGCCGGGTGCGGGTCGGCCGACGGGCGCGGCGTCGCGGCCACGGCGTCGGTCGTCACCTCACCGGTCAGCGAGCGCAGCCCGGGCTCCAGGACAGGGGTCACCGGTGCGGCGGTCTCGTCGAGGCGGCGCAGTGCCTGGAGCACCAGCTCGCGGTCGGTGGTGGGCCAGAAGGGCGGCAAGGACTTCTGCAGGAAACCGGCATACCTCGCGGTCATCATCCGGGGATCGAGGAAGGCCACCACGCCACGGTCGTCGGCCCGCCGGATCAGCCGCCCTGCGCCCTGGGCGAGCCGCAGCGCGGCGTGGGTCGCCGAGACGGCCATGAAGCCGTTGCCGCCCATCCGCCCGATCGCCTGCGTGCGCGCCGACGCGAGCGGGTCGTCCGGCCGCGGGAAGGGGATCCGGTCGATGATGACCAGCTGGCAGGAGGACCCGGGCACGTCGACGCCCTGCCACAGCGTCAGCGTGCCGAGCAGCGCGGTGTGCGGCTCACGGGCGAACTGTCGCACCAGCGTGGTGATCTGGTCCTCCCCCTGGCACAGGACCTGGATCGGCGTCCCGTCCGCCGCGAACCGCTCGCGCAGCGCCTCCGTGGCCGCCTGCGCCGCCCGCATCGAGGAGAAGAGCCCCAGCGCCCGCCCGCCGGAGGCCCGCACGAGCGCCTCGATCTCGTCGAACGTCTCCGGCGCGGCCCCGTCGCGGCCGGGTGGTGGCAGGTGGCGGGCGACGTAGGCGATGGCCTGCCGGGGGTAGTCGAACGGCGAGCCCACGTCGAGCCCGGTGTAGGCGGGCGCGCCGCTGCCGCGCAACCCGAGCGTCCCCGCGACGGCGTCGAAGCTGCCGCCCAGCTCCAGGGTCGCCGAGGTCAGCACCACGGTCCGCTCGCCGAAGACGTGCTCGCGCAGGTCCATGGCGACGCTCATCGGAGCCACCCGCAGCACGCCCCCGCGGCGCGGATCCTTGCCCAGCCACACCACGTCGAGCTCGCGGCCCTCCAGGATCCGCTCGGCGGTGTCGAAGACCTCGCCGACCGCGGCCTGGGCGACCTTGCGGGCACCGGCGTCGGCGTCCTCCTCGCCCTTGTCCGGCTTGAGGTCGGACTGCACCGCGCGGGCCACGTCGCGCACCCGCATCAGGGCCTGCACGAGCGACTGCGGCGGGTCGTCGATCTTGCCCTCCTCCAGGGCGTCGAGCGCCTCGCCGAGGAGGTCTCCCGCCTCCGCCAGCACGGGGGCGTCGTCGGATAGCCGGTTGGCGCGTCGCGAGGCCGTCGCCACGATCCCGGCGGACAGCTCGTCGGTGACCGTCGCCGTCACCCGGTCGACCAGCTCGTGGGCCTCGTCGACGATCAGCACGTCGTGCTCGGGCAGCATCACCCGTCCCTCGAAGGCGTCGATCGCCATGAACGAGTGGTTGGTGACGACGACGTCGACCTCCTTGGCCGCCTCGCGCGCCTGCTCCACGAAGCACTCGGCCCGCTGCGGGCAGCGCATCCCCAGGCACTCGCGGGCACTCACGCTCACCTGCCGCCAGGCCCGCTCGGAGACGCCCGGCACCAGCTCGTCCCGGTCGCCCGAGGCGGTCTGCTCGGCCCAGCCGCGCAGCCGCAGCACCTCCTGCCCGAGGCGTCCGGCCTGCGCGTCGACGGCACCGACCCCGAGCAGCGTGCTCTCGTCGTCGTCAGGCATCCCGCCGTCGAGCTTGTGCCGGCAGACATAGTTGCGGCGACCCTTGACCAGCGCGTACGTCGGGCGCCGACCCGCCAGCGGGGTCACCGCCTCGGCGAGCCGGGGCAGGTCCCGGTCCACGATCTGGGCCTGCAGCGCCAGGGTTGCCGTCGCCACCACCACCGGGTGGTCGCTGTCCAGGGCGTGCAGCAGGCTGGGCACGAGATAGGCGAGCGACTTGCCGGTGCCCGTGCCTGCCTGGACGAGCAGGTGCTCGTCGCGCTCGATGGCGTCCGAGACCGCCCGGGCCATGGCCACCTGCCCGGGCCGGGTGCTGCCACCCACTCCCCCGACGGCGGCGGTGAGATAGCGATCCAGGTCTGGGTGCGGCACGCGCTCACCCTAGGACACGCCTGCGACATACCTCTCGAGCGCAGCGCGCTCGCCGTCGGCGTGCGGGTCCCGCCTAGACTGGTGCCGCCTCCCGCCCCCCACCCGCGAAGGTGACCCGTGCGCGACATCGTCGTCTTCTCCGGCAGCGCCCATCCCGCCCTGGCCCGACGGATCTGCGACGAGCTGGGGGTCCCGCTCTCCGGGGTCGACGTCGTCCGGTTCAGCAACGACTGCCTGCAGGTGCAGCTGCTCGAGAACTGCCGGCAGAAGGACGTGTACCTGATCCAGCCACTGGTGCCGCCGACCCAGGAGCACCTGTTCGAGCTGCTGCTGATGATCGACGCGGCCCGCGGGGCCTCGGCGGCCAGCGTCACGGCGGTGATGCCGCACTACGCGTACGCCCGCTCGGACAAGAAGGACGCGTCCCGCATCTCCTTCGGCGGTCGGATGGTGGCCGACCTGATCCAGACCGCCGGCGCCCACCGGGTGCTGACGATGACCCTGCACGCACCGCAGGTGCACGGGTTCTTCGGCGTGCCGGTCGACCACCTGACCGCCACCGGCCTGCTCGCCGACCACTTCCGCGGCCGGGACCTGACCGACCACGTGGTGGTCTCCCCCGACTTCGGCAACGCCAAGACCGCGTCGCTGCTCGCCCGGCTCCTCGGACTGCCCGTGGCCGCAGGCTCCAAGCAGCGCAAGGCTGACGACAAGGTGGTCATCGACATGATCGTCGGCGACGTCGCCGGGCGCACCGCGATCGTGCTCGACGACGAGATCGCGACGGGCGGGTCCATCGTCGAGCTGCTCGCCCGGCTCCAGGAGGCCGGGTGCGAGCGCGCGGCCGTGGCCTGCACCCACGGCCTGTTCACCGGCAAGGCCGTGGAGCGGCTGCGGGACCACCCGATGGTCACCGAGGTGGTCACCACCGACACCGTGCCCTCCCCGCAGGACTGGCCCCGGCTGCAGGTCTGCTCCACGGCCGGGCTCTTCGCCGAGGCCATCGACCGGATCCACGCGGGCGCCTCGATCTCCAGCCTGTTCGACGGCGTGGACCCGGCCTATGCGCCCCCGCAGATGCGGATGGACTTCGGCGACTGAGGGATATCACGGAGAGTCAGGTTCCGTGACTTTCGGAACAGGACTCCCCGGGCTCGGCTACTCCGATCGGACCGCGCGCCCTGCAAGCCCCCTGACGGGGCGTTCCTGCGCCCGTAGCGTGATGACCCAGGTGCGTCGATCGTCGGCGCCTGAGGCCCGGGGGGATCTGGCCGATGACGCAGGTGCAGGACAACTCGCCCGCCACCGACGGTGGCGCGTGGACGGAGCTGGCCGAGGCCGACATCACCGAGGGCGTGATCCCCCGGCTGCGGCAGGTGGTGCGCGCCCGACCGGACGCGCTGGCCGTGTCCGACGAGCAGGAGCAGCTCTGCAACGCCGAGCTCGCCCGCCGGGCCGCAGGGACGCTGGTCCTGCTGCGCCGCCGGCTCGCCGGCCTGGACCCCGCGCCGACCCCGCGTGGTCCGGAGGCCTTCGGCGGGCAGGAGCCGGTCGCCATGTGCTGCGGTCACACCGTCGACGCCGTCGCCACCCTGGTCGCCGTGATCGCCTCCGGCCACCCGGTGCTGGTCCTCGACCCGCGGACCCCCGGCCCCCGGCTCGCCCAGCTCGTGGAGCGGGCGGGTGCACGCCTGGTGCTGGTCGACGCCGACAACGAGACCCTGGTCTCCCAGGTCGGCGCGGTCGCGGTGCCGCTGCGCGAGGGTGGCCCGACCGACCCGGACGTCCTGTGGGCGAACCCGCCCGAGGCCTCGGCCGTGGCCTGCCTCGCCTTCACGTCGGGCTCCACGGGCGCCCCGAAGCCGGTCGCCAACGACCACCGCCTGCTCGTCCGCGACGCCTGGAACTCCTCGGTCGCCACCCACTGCTACTCCTCCCAGGACACGATCGCGCACACCCTGCCGATCGCCTTCCACGCGGGCCTGACCACCACCGTGCACGGCCTGCTCGTGGGGGCGCCGATGCGGCTCTACGACACCCGCAGCCGCGGGATCGCGGCGCTGCCGGCCTTCATCGCCGAGCACGGGTGCACGCTGATGATCACCAGCCCGGCCATCCTGCGGGCCTTCGTGGCCTCAGAGCCGGACCCGGCCCACCTGCGGACCCTGCGCAACCTGACGGTCGCCGGGGAGCCGTCGTACGGCCGGGACGTCGAGGCGGTCCGCCCCCTGCTCCCCGCCGAGTGCTTCGTCCGCAACCGCTACGGCTCCTCCGAGACCGGTCTCATCGCGGAGTATGTCGTCACCCCCGGCCACCCGCCGCTGGACGGGCCGCTCCCCATCGGACGCGGTGTCGGCTGGACCATCCTGTCCGTGGTCCCGGACCCCGAGGGCGACCCGGCGGTCGGGCGGCTGAGCGTCACCGCGCCGGACGTCGCGCTCGGCTACTGGGGCCTGCCCGAGGCCACCGAGGCGGCCTTCACCACCAACCCCGACGGCACCCGGACCTACCTCACCAGCGACCTCGGCCGGCGGCGAGCCGACGGGATCCTGGAGATCGTCGGCCGCTCCGACCACAGCGTCAAGGTCCGCGGCTACCTCGTCGATCCCGGGGAGGTGGACGCCGCCCTGTCCACGATCGACTCGATCCGCGAGTCGGTGGTCGTCAGCCGACCTCGACCGACCGACGGCCGTCCCCGGCTGGTTGCCTACGTCGTCCCGCAGGACCCCTCCTTGGCCCAGGACGAGCCGATCGTGCCCGACCCGCACCTCGCGTCGACCTGGCGGCAGTCGCTGCGCGCCCACCTGCCCGCGCACATGGTCCCCGAGGCCTTCGTGCTCGTGGCCGCGCTGCCCCGCAACGACCGGGGCAAGCTCGACCGGTCCGAGCTGCCCGCCGTGCCCGCCGTCGATCCCGGACCCCAGCGGACCTCCCGCTGGGAGCAGCTCGTCGCCGAGCAGTGGGCGGCGGCCCTGGAGCAGGACGTGGTCGTCGAGCCGGAGTCCGACTTCTTCGGCCTGGGCGGCGACTCGCTGGCGGCGGAGGCGCTCATGGCCCGCCTGGTGTCCGAGCTCGGGATCGCCCCGGACCGCGCCAAGACCTCCGTGCTCGCGCAGGCGCCCACGCTGGGGGAGTTCGCCGCCGCCATCCGCGAGGAGCGCAGCGAGCCGGACCCCTGCGTGATCACCCTGGTGCGGGACGACGGGACCGGCAAGCGACCTGTCTTCTTCGTCGCGGGCGCGGGCGGCATCGGGATCGCCCTGCGGCCCATCGCCCTGCGCCTGGACGGGCGCCCGGCCTACGCCCTGCAGAACCCCGTCCTCGAGGGCCGAGGGCTCCCCTCGCTGAGCGTCCGGGGACTGGCCCGGCGCTACGTCAAGGCCGTGCGGACGATCCAGCCGGAGGGGCCCTACCACCTGGCCGGGCATTCCTTCGGGGGGATCCTCGGCTACGAGATGTGCAAGCAGCTGCATGCCGCCGGGCAGGAGTCCCGGCTGGTGGTCCTGGACTCCTTCCCCCGGACCCGGCGTTGCAGCCCGCCCCCGTCGAGGGCACCTCCCCGGTCGACCGGGTCCGGTCTCTCGTGCGGGTCCTGCGGGCCTCGCTCAAGGACAGCGCCGGCGCGACCGACGCCTGGCGCTTCGCGGTGCACGCGGACAGCATGGCCCGCTCCTACACCCCCACCCCCTGGCACGGTCCCACCCTGGTCGTCCTCGCCCAGACCCCCGAGAAGGACCGGCGCAGCCGGTGGGCGCCGCACCTCACGGGCCCCTGGGAGCAGGTCGAGATCGCGGGCGACCACTTCACGCTGCTGCGCGAACCCTGGGCGGCGGAGGTCGCCGAGCACGTGCGGCGCCATCTGGGGTGAACTCCCCGGTCCCTGTCCACGACTTGATGGGGCCGTCCAGGTGAGCGATTCGACGCGATGCTCCCCTCCGGACCGGACCAGCGGCTGGCGTCAGCGGCCTGATCAGGCCATTGGCACGACCACCAGACCGAACCGGCCCCCCCGAGGGGTTCCTCGACGCCCAGGACATGACCGCATGACGAGACGAGTGATCGACAGCCAGTTAGGTTGGCGCCATGACACCGCGTCCGCGCCTGTGCCAGACCGCCTTGGACACCACCGATGTTCGAGGCCTCGCAGAGTTCTACCGCGAGCTCCTGGGGCTCGTCTACCGCCCTGGTGACGAACCGCCCATGGACGGAGGCCCCGACGACGCCGACTGGCTCGTCCTGCGGACCCCGGAGGGCGCACCGGCTCTCGCCTTCCAGAAGGTCTGCGAGCTGACGCCCACGACCTGGCCGTCGGCGGAGGTCCCGATGCAGCTGCACATCGACATGACCGTCCCCTGCCTGGACTCCCTGACCGAGGCGCGTCGGCGGGCGGAGTCGCTCGGCGCGACCCTGATCATGGACCGCTCGGACGCCGAGGACGAGCCGCTCTACGTCTTCGGCGACCCGGCGGGGCACCCCTTCTGCGTCTTCGTGACGCCGGTGGAGCGTCGGCAGCTGGCGACGCTCGCGGTCGACGACCAGCTCTACGTCGTAGCGCGCGCCCAGCGGCGCGACGTGCCCACCATCGTGGAGCTCTTGCGCGACGACACCGTCGGATCCTCCCGCGAGAGCGAGGACCTGACGATCTACTACGAGGCCTTCGAGCGGATCGACGCGGACCCGGCCCACATGCTGGCCGTGCTCCTGGACGACCTGGAGCGCATCGTCGCCACCTTGCAGCTCACCCTGCTGCCCGGCCTGGCCCGCCAGGGGGCCACCCGGCTGCAGATCGAGGCGGTGCGGGTGGCACCCCACCTGCGCTCCAGCGGGGTGGGGACCGCGCTGTTCGACTGGGCGCACCGCTGGGGCCGCCACCACGGCGCGACCATGGCCCAGCTCACCACGGACGTCCGACGCGAGGACGCCCACCGGTTCTACGACCGGCTCGGTTACGAGACCAGCCACCACGGGCTCAAGCTCGCCCTGGCCTGAGCGCCCGCGGCCGCTCAGGGACGGTGGGTGCGCAGCCTCGTGCGCCGGCACCGGTCGCGGACCTGCCCCGCCACTGCTCGGCGGTGATCTCGTAGACCACCTCGCCCTGGTCGGCGCCAGGCAGCGGGTCGTCGAAGGCGCGGACGTCGGTGCGGACGTGGTTCATGCCGAGCTTGCGCATGACCCCGCGGGAGGCGGCGTTCACGGCCATCGTCTCGGCATACACCCGCTGCAGGCCCACGGTCTCGAAGCCGTGCCGGAGGAGGGCCTGCGCCCCCTCCGTCGCGAGCCCCTGCCGCCAGTGGCGGCGCTCGAGCCGCCAGCCGATCTCGGCGGAGTCGGGATCGACGGTCACCCAGGGGTCGTGGTCGCTGCGGCCGAGGTCCCACCAGCCGAGGAAGTCGTCACCGGCGAAGCCCACCCACCAGCCGAGCCCCACCGCGTCGGCGACGGTCTCGGTGCACCGGGGCGCCCAGAAGGCGTCGATCTCCTCCGGGGTGCGCGCCCGACCGAGCAGGTGGCGCATCACCTCGGGGTCGGAGTCCAGCCGGTGCAGCAGCGGCAGGTGCTCGATCGTCATGGGGCGCAGCTCGATCCGCTCGGTCCGCAGCACCGGGCGGCCGCGGCCGGGAGGGACCTCCCGGACCATCGCGACCCGAGGCCAGGCGTCCAGCCCGAGCTCGCGCTCGTGGTCGCGCACGGCCCGCAGCTCGCTGCCCCACTCGGCCTCGGGCAGCGTGCGCCAGCCGAGACGCGCGTAGTAGGGCGCATTCCACGGGACGCCGCTGTAGGTCGTCAGGCTGAGCCGCTGCAGGCCCTGGCGGCGGGCCCACTGCTCGGCCGCCTCGAGCAGCCGGGCGCCGATGCGCTGGCCCGAGTGGCGGGGGTGGACGCTCAGCTGGGCGACGTGCGCGTCGCCGTCGACCACGGCGAGCTGGACGAATCCGAGAGGCTCGTCGTGCTCGTCGCAGGCCACGAGCAGCCGTCCGGCCTCCTGGTCCTCGGCGTAGGCCTCCGGCGGCGGAGCGGGCATGTCGGCGACCAGGTGCATCCCGGCGCGGCGGAAGTGGGCCGACCCGGACTGGTCCAGGGCAGGCAGCAGGGCGAGCTCGTCGGCGCGTGCCTCGCGGATGTCGGTGATGCTCACAGGGATCCTTCGGGTATGACCGCGCGGGCGTCGTTGCCACGCACCATCCAGACACTGTCACGGTAGTCCTGCGCCCCGACCCGGATGGCACGGGGGACCCGGCCCACCTCGACCCACCCCATCGCGGTGTAGAAGTGCCCCAGGCCCGAGCCGCTGCGGTAGGTGAGGTCGAGGGTCTCCACCCCGGGCAGGTCCCGGGCCACCGCGTGCAGCCCCGCGAGCGCCACCCGGCCGAGGTTGCGCCCCTGCCAGGTGGGGTCGACCATGAATCTCTTGAGCGTCGCCGTGTGCCGGAAGAGCCTGCCCTCCCGGCGGATCCACCATCCGAAACCGAGCAACCGCTCCTCGTGGTCGCGCAGCACCGCCAGGGTGCGGACCTCGTCGTCGGTGCCCGCGAGGGTGTCGTCGAGCAGCGCCGCGACCTGCTGGCGCGGTGAGTCGCGGGTGAAGCCCACCGAGCCGCCCGCGGCGTTGACGGCGCACCACAGGTCGAGCATCTCGTCCCGCAGCGCGGAGGTCGGCGCGTGGTCCGCGCCGCGCACGACGGTGGTCCGGGGCAGCCAGAAGGCCCGCGACGGGCCGACCCCCGGCGGGTCGGAGGGGACCTCGTGGGGCTCGCCCCGCACCAGCCCGGCCGCCTCCGCGGTGCGCTGGGAGGCGGCGTTGGTGTCGCGGGCGACGGCGAGCACCTGGTGGGTCGGCAGCCACTCGGCGGCCCAGGCGACGGCTGCCCGGGCGGCCTCGCGGCCCAGGCCGGTGCCCTGGGCCTGCGGCACGAGGCGGTAGTAGAGGTTCGCCCTCCCGCCGTCCGTGACCCGCACCCCGGCGAAGCCGAGCGGGCGCCCGGACTCCCGGTCCTCGACCAGCCAGTAGTGCACGCCGAGGTCCTGCCAGGCCTCGACCCAGGTCTGCAGGGTCACCAGGTGGGCCGTCCGATCGGTCGTGATCGCCCACGGCGCATGGGCGTACGTCGCCGGGTCGCCGTGCAGCGCGTGGTGGAAGTCCCGGTCCTGCAGGGTCGGTGGTCGCAGCCGCAGCCGCCGCGTCTGCACGGTGGTCGGGGCGGCGGCAGGCACGAGGCGCGAGGTCATGGCACTAGCATGCCGACCCATGACCCGACCGGCCCGCGTCCCCCTCCCCGCAGGTGAGGTGACCTTCGAGATCACCGACGCGGCCTGGGAGATGATCGCCGTCCTGGGCGGGCACCTGCATGCGTATGTCGGTGGCGAGGGCTGCCGGGCGCGGTCGTTGACGTTCACCACCGACGAGCCGCGCGGCGCGATCGACTGCGAGCTGCCGCAGGAGTCGGTGTGGGACACCGTCGACTGGGAGGCCCGCGAGTGGACCGAGGAGGCGCTCGCGGCGCTGGCCGAGCGGCCCGAGAGCACCCGGGTGACCGTGAGCGCCGAGCTGGCGCCGATGCTGGCGGGCGCGGTGCTGGACTTCGGGGACTACCTCGCGATGGAGCGGTTCGTGTGGTCCCGGCTGCCGTCCGCGGTCAAGGACGACCGGCGGTGCACCTGCCTGCGGTCCTTCGGGGCGCCGCGGGGCAGGCGGGCCCCCTGCCTGGACGACGCCCGGCAGGGGCTCACGCGGCCGGGCTGACCGGCCGCGTGAGCCCCGCTGCCTGGCGGCGTCAGGAGGAGGCGCGGCTCACGGCATACGCCTGGAGCTCGCCCGCCAGCTTGGGGTGGACAAGGGCGTGGACGAGGGTGCCGTCGCCGGTGTGCTCCTCGGCCTCGATCTCACCCTCCGCGTGGAGGCGGCTGACCAGGTCACCCCGATCGTAGGGCAGCAGCACCGCGACCGGGATCTCGGGCTGCGGGAGCTCGTCGGCGATCAGCTGCCGCAGCTCCTCGATGCCCGCCCCCGTGCGCGCGGAGACCACGATCGAGTGCTTCTCGTTGGTGCGCAGCCGCATCAGGGTCTCGGGGTCGGCCGCGTCGGCCTTGTTGACCACCACGATCTCCTTGAGCCGGTCGCCCCCGACCTCGGCGAGCACCTGACGGACCGCGGAGATCTGGCCCTCGGGGTCGGGGTGGGAGCCGTCCACGACGTGGAGCAGCAGGTCGGAGTCTCCGACCTCCTCCAGCGTGGAGCGGAAGGCCTCGACCAGCTGGTGCGGCAGCGCCCGCACGAAGCCGACGGTATCAGCCAGCGTGTAGGGGTGCCCGTCCGGCGTCTGCGCGCGACGGACCGTCGGGTCCAGGGTGGCGAAGAGCTGGTTCTCGACGAGGACGCCCGCGCCGGTCAGGCGGTTGAGCAGGGAGGACTTGCCGGCGTTGGTGTAGCCGGCGATCGCGACGCTGGGCACCTCGTTGGCCCGGCGGCTCGACCGCTTGGCGTCGCGGCCGGTCTTCATCTTGACGATGTCGCGCTTGAGCTGGCTGATCTTGGTGTTGATCCGGCGCCGGTCCAGCTCGATCTTGGTCTCACCGGGACCGCGGGAGCCGATGCCGACACCACCGGCGGCCTGGCCACCGGCCTGCCGGGACATCGACTCGCCCCAGCCGCGCAGGCGCGGGAGGAGGTACTGCAGCTGGGCCAGCTCGACCTGCGCCTTGCCCTCCCGGGACTTGGCGTGCTGGGCGAAGATGTCCAGGATCAGGGCGGTCCGGTCGATGACCTTGACCTTGACCACGTCCTCCAGCGCGCGGCGCTGGCTCGGGGTCAGCTCGCCGTCGCAGATCACCGTGTCCGCACCCTCGGCGCGGACGATCTCGGCGAGCTCCTGGGCCTTCCCGGACCCGAGGAAGGTGCCCGGGTCGGGGCGCATCCGGCGCTGGATGACGCCGTCGAGCACCGTCGAGCCGGCGGTCTCGGCCAGGGCGGCGAGCTCGCGGATGGAGTTCTCCGCGTCCTCGGCCGAGCCCTCGGTCCACACCCCGGCCAGCACCACGCGCTCCAGGCGGAGCTGGCGGTACTCGACCTCGGTGACGTCCTCGAGCTCGGTGGACAACCCACCGACGCGGCGCAAGGCTGCGCGCTCCTCGCGGTCGAGCTGCTCTCCGTCATACGTCTGCTCGTCGTCGAGCCATGGGGAGTCGACCTGGTCGTCCGCGAGCGCCTCGGCGCGGGAGCGGAAGAGGTCGAAGCGTGAAGTAGAAGTCATATCCCCTCTAGGGTCGCACGCGCCCGCCCGGGCGGGCGAACCATTTGTTGCGTCAACGCCGGCGGCGCCCGTCGTATGCCGGAGCGACGTCTCGTCGGCATCGGACGCGGGCGCCGCCGGCCGCACGGCCGCCGCACGGCCCCGACGGTCACCCCTCCAGGTCGGCGACGAGCGCGGCGATCGCCCGGTCGTGCTCGGCCCGGTCGAACCGGAAGGCGATCTCGGGGACCGGGTCGTCGAGGCAGCCCTCGGTCAGGTCGTCCCACACGACCTCGTCCGTGCCGGCCCGGATCCACACCCGCAAGGGGTCGCAGCCCTCGCAGGTGCAGATGCACTCCCGGATCGCCACCCGGCCGTCGTCCTGCGCGGGCTCACCACGGAGGGCGGCGAGCAGATCCTGCGGGCTGACGCCGATCCGCTCGTCACGCGGGTTCTCCGCCAGCAGGCGGGCCAGCAGCTCGTCCGGCGTGCGGCCGTCGAGCAGGACGTCCACGACCTCGATCGTCGGGCCTCCGTCCGGCACGACCGCCTCCCCCACAGGTGTCCCCCGTGCCGGCCACCGCGCCCGAGAGCGGTGGCTCCCCGCTGCGCGCAGGCCGCCCGGGAGACCTGCGCCGGGGTGACGCAGAGCCCCTGACGGGTCAGCAGGGTGCGGGCTGCAGGTCCTTGCTCCACACGGTCTCGCCGAGGCCGTTGCGCAGGCTCACCGAGAAGGTGCCGGCGCGGTCGATCTCGACATACCCGAAGAACATCGCCTTCTGGTCCCGGGGCGACTGGTTCTGGTACCGCGGGACGCCCTGGAAGAGCACCTGCGGGCCGAAGGTCGCGTCCATCGTGCCGGGGCCGAAGGCGCCCGCCGAGATGGGGCCGGCGACGAACTCGTAGAAGCCGTCGAAGTCGGTGAACCTCGCCCTGGCCGGGTCGTAGTAGTGCGCCGCGCAGTAGTGCACGTCCGCGGTGAGCCAGACGACGTTGCGGATCTTGCGACGCTTGATCTCGCTCAGCAGGTAGGCCAGCTCCAGTTCGCGACCCAGCGGCGTACCCTGCTCGCCGTTGGCGATCGCCTCGATGTTCTTGCCGTCCGGGACGATGATGCCGATCGGCATGTCCGCCGCGACGACCTTCCAGGTCGCCCGCGAGCGCTGCAGCGAGTCGAGGAGCCACTCCACCTGCCGGGTGCCGAGGAAGGCCGTGCGGTGCGTCTCCAGGCCGGGGGTGTTGGCGTGGCGGTAGGTGCGCATGTCCAGGCAGAAGACGTCCAGGTGGGAGCCGCGCTCGACGGTGCGGTACATCTGCGGCGCGCGGCCCAGGTCGGGCAGGCCCCGGCCGTGGCGGTCGGCGATCGGCATGAAGTCGAAGAAGGCCTGCCGGGCGCGGGTGGCGAGGACGTCGACGCGCTTCTCCTGGGTGTACCGCGCGTCGTCGAGGACCTGGCCGGGGTACCAGTTGTTGTGGGTCTCGTGGTCGTCCCACTGGCTGATGACCGGCACGTCGGCATACATCCCACGGATGTTGGCGTCCATGAGGTTGTAGCGGTAGCGCCCGCGGAACTCGTCGAGCGTCTCGGCGACCTTGGCGACCTGGGGGGGTGACGACGTTGCGCCACACCTGGCCGTCGGGCTCGACGACGCGCTCGGCGATCGGTCCGTCGGCATAGATGGTGTCGCCGGAGTGGATCAGGAAGTCGGGGCGCAGCCGGTGCATCGCGCGGTAGGCCACCATGCCGCCGAGGTCGGGGTTGATGCCCCAGCCCTGGCCGGCCGTGTCGCCCGTCCACACGAAGGACTGCGGCGCGTCGTGCACCGGGGCCGTCGAGAAGTGGCCGACGCCCACGTCGCCGCGGTGACCGTCGAGGTCCTCGAACTGCACGCGGTACTCGAAGTCGCGGCCCGGGGCCAGGCCCTTGAGCTCGAGCTTGGCGGTCAGGTCGGTCTTGGGGGTGGCCCACGGCCCGGCGACCTCGCGCCAGGAGCCGCGTCGGCCACCGGAGGTGACCCGCACGACCATGCGGCCGGGACGGTCCGAGCGCGACCAGATCATGGCCGATCGGGAGGTGACGTCCCCGGACTGCACGCCGCTCGGCAGGACCCCGCGCGGACGCAGGAGGGCCGGGGCGCCGGTGGCGGAGGCGGTGGACTGGCCGAGGGCGACGAGACCGGCACCGCCGAGGGCGCCGGTCAGCAGGGAGCGACGAGAGACCGTGGGCATGCCTGCCACTGTGCGGGTCTCGCGTGAACACGGGGGGTGGGCACGGGTGAACGCGCGAAGGCACGAGGATGGCACCCTGCGCCGTCTCGTCCTCGTCCGGCATGCCGAGTCCACCGACAACGACCTCTGCGCCCGCACCGGCGCCCGCGTCGGCCGGGTGCCCGATCCGCTGCTCAGCCGGTATGGCGAGAAGCAGGCCGAGCTGCTCGCCGCTGCGCTGAGGCTCCCGGGCGCGTGGTGCGACGAGCGAACCGGTCAAGCAGGACGAGCGGCCCGGCGCACGAGCCGCCTGCTGGGCTGAGCTGCGTGAGGTGGTTACGCTTCGTGCGATGAGCGAGCAGGAGCACTACTTCACGTCGAGCGCGCCGGCCGGCGAGGCCGAGCGCCGCTCGATCCGGATCCGCCTCGTGGGGCACACCGTGGACGTGGAGACCGCTCGGGGCACCTTCTCCCCCGACGGTCTGGACAAGGGGACGGCGGTGCTGCTCGCGCAGGCCCCCACGCCGCCCGCCACCGGCACCTTCCTCGACCTGGGCTGCGGCTGGGGCCCGGTGAGCCTGGCGCTGGGGCTCCTGGCCCCCGGCGCGACCGTCCACGCCGTCGACGTCAACGAGCGCGCCCTGGACCTCGCCCGCCGCAACGCCGCCGCCCTGGGACTCCACGGCGTCCAGGCCCTGCGCGCCGAGGAGGTCCCCGCCGACGTGGGCTACGACCTGATCTGGTCCAACCCGCCGATCCGGGTGGGCAAGCAGGTGCTGCACGAGCTGATGCGGACCTGGCTGCCGCGGCTGTTGCCCGGTGGCGAGGCCTATCTCGTGGTGCAGCGCAACCTCGGCTCGGACTCGCTGCAGCGGTGGCTCGCCGCCGAGCTGCCCGACCTGCAGGTGAGTCGGCACGCGAGTGCCAAGGCCTTTCGCGTGCTGCGGGTCGCTCGCCCCGACACCGAGGCAGGCCTGGCCACCCCCGGGAAGAGCACCGCAGGGGACCTCGTTGCTCGGACGAGATCCCCTGCGGTGCAGCCATACCGGTGAATACCGGTTACGATCGAACTCCGTTCTTGGCGAACACCTGCTTGACCGTGGTGCGGATCAGGGCGAGGTTGGTCTTGTCCTTCTCCGCGGCGAGGTACAGGAAGGTCTCGTCGTTGATCGTCTTGATCAGGTGAAGCTGGTCACCCAGGGTCAGGAGCATGTCCTCGAGCTCGCTCTCGATGCCCAGGGCGCGCATGGTCTTGTACTTGCCCTTGACCATCTCGGAGTTGTAGGCGCTCGCAACCTCGAGATCGAAGTTGGGGCGGTCGCTCCGAGCGGCCAGGGTCATGCCGCTGGACAGATCGACGATCGAGGCACCCATGAATCCATTGATGTCCGCAGCGACCTGATCGATGATGGCGTTGTAGTCAGCCATGTTTGCTCCTTCTGAGCCGGGTGGCTCTGACGTGCCTTTCGGCTCCGGGTTGTCCGGTCCTGTTCCTCCTGGTGCCCGCAGATCGGGCGACGCCGTGCCGTGGCCAGGACCGTGGAGCCGGGCAGGCGGTTCGGGGGGTGGCGCAACGAGCTGACCGGGGGTGCGGGCAGGCTGCGTTGCCTGGTGATGGGCGGGGGCGATGCCGGCGTTCCACCAACGTGCCAGTCGGCCACGAAGCGGAGCAGTCTCGCCCCCCTCGTGGCCTGAAGCTCGTGTCATGCGTGACCTTCCAGGTAGCGCCTGATGTCCTCGCCCACCGATCGGGTCGCGACCAGGAGCACCCCTAGAGTGACATCTCGAGCCGCAACGACCAAGAGGAGCTGTCCGAGGTGAGCGACGTCCAGGCGCTGCAGGACGCACTGGAAGTCCGCACCGCCGATGTTGACCATGGTGGAGCTGACGTCCTCACCCGGGCTCATCGCCTCCCGGTGCGCCGCGGCGACCGCGAAGACCGAGCTGCTGAGCGCCGCGACCTTGCCGACCTGACTGACATCCACCCCCACCGCCGCGATGTTGAGGCCGTCGCCGGTGCACGCCATCGCCCCGATGAGCGTGGGGAGGGAGTCGTACAGGCGCTCGAGGCGAGGAGAGATGGCGGCGCCGAGCAGGTGCGACCAGGCATCCCAGTCCTCCCGCAGCTCAGGGGCGACGCCGGGCAGACTTCCTTGCGCTTGCGGGGTCATCCTTCCTCCAGCTTGAGCAGAGCGGTGCGAACCACCTGGCGCACGTCCTCAGCCTTACGAGGGTCGGCGGCCACCAGGCGGATGCCGGGGTCGAACTCGTCCAGCAGACCACGGAAGTCCTTCAGCTCGAAGGGACTGTCGGGCAGATCGAGCCTGGTGACCGCCACGGTCAGACGCTGGAGCACGTCGGGGACGCCGCGAGAGATGTACTCGATCCACTCCCGGGCCTCGCCGAGTGCGTAGTCATTCTGCCCGTAGAGCCACAGCACCACGGCACAACGGGCGTGAAGAGCACCCTTTCGCGTCAGGTCGAACCTCGCCTGCCCGGGGGTGCCGTAGATGGCCACCGAGCCCAGGTCCTCGCTGGACCACTCGCCGTAGTCGATGCCGACGGTGGTGGTGCGCTTGGGAGTCGTCGGCATCGCCGGCGCCTCGTTCCACGGCACCTCCGTGCTGGCCGCGTCGATGGTCGAGCTCACTCGTACGGCAGTCGTCTTGCCGACTCCCAGGGGGCCGCAGAAAGCCACCTCGTGCTTGACGGTGGAGCCGATGACGGCTTCAGGGCGCGAAGGCGGCCTCTGAGCAGCTTGCTCCGGCACGCAAACCTCCAAGTATCCAAACCGGAAAGAGCACCATGCGGCTCTCTCCCACGCGCACAGGTCGCGCGCGCAGCGGACCTACCGTAGGGCATGGCGGATGTGCACTCGACCCCGGTCGCCCACTCTGCACGAGAATGCTCCGGAGCAGGACTCCCCGCGGCAACCCGATCACCTTCAGTCATTGGTCGGGCCGCCAAAAGGTCGCCCGTCAGAGGCGGACGACCCCGTCCGCGACCAGCGCCGCCGGCCCGCTGAGCTCGACCCGGCCCTCCGGCAGGGGACGTACGTGCACGGTGCCGCCCGGGACGTCCACCCGCCATACGTCACCGGTCTCGCGCACCCCGGCCCACCAGCGCACCGCCAGCGCCGCCGCCGCCGCACCGGTGCCGCAGGAGCGGGTCTCCCCCACCCCGCGCTCGTGCACCCGCATCCGCAGGTGGCCGTCGCCGAGCGGGCTGACGAACTCCACGTTGGTGCCCTCCAGCGGCGCCGGCTGGACGTGCGGCGCCCGGGTCAGGTCCAGGTCGTCGAGCTCGCGTCCGTCCGGCAGCACCACCACGGTGTGCGGGTTGCCCAGGTCGAGCGACAGCGCCGGCACCGCCTCGTGGTCGTCCACCTTGACCAGGGCGTCCGAGCCGTCCCGCGCGGCGACGTCCGGCTCGGCGAGGCGCCAGGGGCCGAGGTCGACGGCATACAGCTCCTCGCCGTCCGGACCGGTCGACACCCGCACCCGCTTGGTCCCCGCCCGGGTCGCGATCGCGAACTCCCCTGCCCGCTCGAGACCCTCGCGCCGCAGGTAGGCCGCGAAGACGCGGGTGCCGTTGCCGCACATCTGCGCCAGCGAGCCGTCGGCGTTGCGGTAGTCCATGAACCAGTGCGCCTCCGCGGCCTGGTCCAGCACCTCGGGGACACCCGCCAGCGCGGTCGGCACCACCCGGATCACACCGTCGCCGCCGAGCCCCGCCCGCCGGTCCGCGAGGCGCGCGACCTCGCTGGGCGCCAGGGAGATCGAGCCGTCCGGGTCCGGGAGGAGGACGAAGTCGTTCTCGGTCCCGTGGCCCTTGGTGAAGCGCAGCGCGCGAGTCGTCATGGTGCCCAGTCTCCCCCGAGCGCCGCGATGCCGTCGAGCAGGTCCGCGTGGACCTGCTCGTGCAGCTCCGCGGGCGCCCGATCGCCGGTCAGCACCGAGGTCGTGTCGTGCCACCGGATCCGGGGGTCGGGGCGGAACCACGCCTCCTGGCGCCGGGCGAGCCTGCGGGTCAGCGCGGTCGTCTCCTCCTGGGCCTGCTGCTCGTCCAGGCGCCCGTCGAGCTGACCGAGGGCCTGGGCATAGCCGATCGCCTTGGCCGCGGTGCGCCCCTCGCGCAATCCCCGCGGCTCCAGCATCCGCACCTCGTCGAGCAGGCCCTGCTCCCACATCCGCGCGACCCGGGCGGCGAGCCGCTCGTCCAGCACCGCGCGGTCGGCGCGCAGCCCGATCATCACGGTCGGGAGGCGGTGGGTGCGCTCGGGCATGCTGGCGCTGAAGGGTCGGCCCGTTAGCTCGATCACCTCCAGGGCCCGCACCACGCGGCGGGCGTTGGTCGCCAGGATCCGCTCGGCGGCCACCGGGTCCAGGACGCGCAGCCGCTCGACCAGCACGGGCAGCCCGCGCCGCTCGGCCTCCTGCTGCAGCCGGGCGCGGACGGCCGGGTCCGTCGGCGGTATGTCGAGCAGGTCCAGCGCCGCACGCACGTAGAGCCCCGAGCCGCCCACGAGGACCGGGACGCCCCCGCAAGCCCGGATGGCGTCGATGTCACGGCGCGCCTCGCGCTGGTAGGCCGCGACGCTCGCCTCGTCGACCAGGTCCAGGACGTCGAGCTGGTGGTGCGCGACCCCGCGCCGCTCGGCCGGCGTGAGCTTGGCGGTGCCCACGTCCATCCCGCGGTAGAGCTGCATGGCGTCCGCGTTGACCACCTCGCCGCCGAGTCGCCGGGCGAGCTCGACCCCGACGTCGGACTTGCCGGTGGCGGTGGCGCCGACGACGGCCACCACGGGGGGTGCTGCGGGGTCCGTCATACGCCGATCCTCCCAGAAGGGATGTGCAAACCCGGGCCGAGTGCGTCATGGTGGTGCCGAGGCCGCTGCGGCGGTCGACCTGTCCCCGCACGGAAGGAGTTGCCGCATGAGCATGTTCGACAACCTGAAGGACAAGGCCACCGAGGCCATGGAGCGGCACCCCGACAAGGTGGAGCAGCTCTCCGACCAGGGCATCGAGCGGGCCGGCGACGTGCTCGACTCGCGCACCGGCGGCGAGTACTCCGAGAAGATCGACATGGCGCAGCGTGCCGCCGACGAGCGAGTCGGCGACAACAGCCAGTGACGATCGTGGGATGAGGCCCACCGCCTCCCCCGACGTCCGACCGGCCGAGGCCGTCGTCCCTGCGGGGGCGGCGGCCTCGCCCCATCACCTCGATCCCCGGGACGTCCGCCTGGGGTGAAGGCCCTGACCCGCACCGACGAAGGAGATCGACATGACCCAGGTGTCCGACGAGCAGCGGCCCGAGGGCGCCCGCGCCGCGCAGGAGGCCGCCGCCGAGGCCGCTCCCGGCCAGACCGACCTGGAGCATGCCTCCGCCGACGGCGCACATGGTCAGATGGGCGAGGCCGGGATCACCGGCTCCACGGACGCCGGCACCGGCACGGGGGCCGTGACCGACAGCGGGATGCCCGGCTGAGCCGACCCCCCACCACGCACCAGGGGCCATCGCTGCGGGCGAACGGGCTCCCGTGCGCCCGCCGGCAGTGGCCTCTCGCGGGAGGCCACTGGACCTCTCTCGGCCGTATGCCGGTCAGGCGCACCCGCCGGCGCCGCAGGCCCCCGCGGCGGCCTGCGTGGTCTCGGGCCGGCCGATCGACGGCATGCCCAGCGCCACGGCGGGCTTGCCCGGCACGGGGGCGTCCTGCAGCGCGGCCCAGGCATCGCCGCCCCTGGTCCGGCGCACCCGGTAGGTCCCGCCCGACAGGGCGCCGTCCGCGACCAGGTGGTGCGGCGCGCCATACGTCACGTCGACCTCGACCACGTCGCCCGGACGACCGCGCTCGGCGCCCTCCGGCACCGCGAGGTGGACCAGACGATTGTCCTTGGCCCGGCCCGACATGCGGGCCGTCTCGGTGTCCTTGCGGCCCTCGAAGGGAGCCATCAGCACCTCGACCGTGCGCCCCTCCTGGAGCCGGTTCTCCTCCCAGGAGATCTGGTCCTGCAGCTGCACGAGCCGGTCGAAGCGCTCCTGCACCACGGCCTTGGGCACCTGGTCGGCCATCGTCGCGGCGGGGGTGCCGGGGCGGATGGAGTACTGGAAGGTGAACGCCGACGAGAAACGTGACGCCTGGACGACGCGCAAGGTCTCCTCGAAGTCCGCGTCGGTCTCCCCCGGGAAGCCCACGATGATGTCGGTGGTGATCGCGGCGTGCGGGATCCGCGCCCGGACCCGGTCCAGGATGCCCAGGAACCTCTCCGAGCGGTAGGACCGGCGCATCTCCTTGAGCACCCGGTCCGAGCCGGACTGCAGCGGCATGTGCAGGCTCGGCATGACGTTGGGCGTCTCGGCCATCGCGTCGATCACGTCGTCGGTGAACGCCGCCGGGTGCGGGCTGGTGAAGCGCACCCGCTCCAGACCCTCGACCTCGCCCATCGCCCGCAGCAGCTTGGCGAAGGCCCCGCGGTCGCCGAACTCCACGCCGTAGGAGTTGACGTTCTGCCCCAGCAGGGTGATCTCCACGACCCCCTGCTCCACCAGCGCGCGGGCCTCGGCCAGGATGTCGCCGGGGCGTCGGTCCTGCTCCTTGCCGCGCAGGCTCGGGACGATGCAGAAGGTGCAGGTGTTGTTGCAGCCCACCGAGATCGACACCCAGCCGGCATAGGCCGAGTCACGGCGCGTCGGCAGCGTCGAGGGGAAGGTCTCCAGGGACTCCAGGATCTCGACCTGCGCCTGCTGGTTGTGCCGGGCCCGGTCGAGCAGGGCGGGCAACGAGCCGATGTTGTGGGTGCCGAAGACCACGTCGACCCAGGGGGCCTTGCGAACGATGGTGTCGCGGTCCTTCTGGGCCATGCAGCCACCGACGGCGATCTGCAGGTCCGGGTTGCGCAGCTTGGCCGGGCGCAGCTGGCCGAGGTTGCCGTAGAGCTTGTTGTCGGCGTTCTCCCGCACCGCGCAGGTGTTGAAGACCACCACGTCCGCGGTCTCGGGGCGCTGGTCGAGGGGCAGGCTCGCGAGGTCGACGTAGCCGGCGGTCTCGAGCAGACCCGCCAGGCGCTCGGAGTCGTGCACGTTCATCTGGCACCCGTGGGTGCGCACGTCGTAGGTCTTCATCGTGCGGACCAGGATAGGCGAGCCGAGCGACCGGGCCTGACCCCACGACCAGCGTGCGTGGTGGTCTGGCCCCCTCCGCAGCTTCCCGGCAGCGCGGAGGCCCGCGGCCCCTGCGTGCCTGCGTCGCCCGCGCTCACAGGCGCGGGTCGACGGGCTCGGACTCCAGTGCGAGCACGGCGAAGACCGCCTCGTGCACCCGCCACAGCGGCTCCTCGCGCACGAACCGCCGCACCGACTCCAGCCCCAGGGCGTACTCGCGCTGGGCCAGGGAGCGCTTGGTGCCGAGGCTGCGGTCCTTGAGCCGGGTGAGGTGCTCGGGCCGGGTGTAGTCAGGGCCGTAGATGATCCGGAGGTACTCCCGGCCGCGGACCTTGAGCCCCGGCTGCATGAGCGCCCCGCGGGCGGTGCGGGACAGGTTGGCCACAGGCTTGACGACCATCCCCTCCCCGCCCGCGGCGGTCAGGTCCTCCCACCAGGCGGTGCCCTCGGCGACGGAGTCCGGGTCGGCGACGTCCACCACCAGGCGCCGCGTCGACCGGAACAACTCCGGGTCGGCCTCGACCAGCCGGTCGGCGATCGCCAGGTGCCACAGGTGATCTCGCCGCTCGAAGGTCGCACCGCGCGCGGCCAGCACCTGGAACGGCGCGACCTGCACCCCCGCCATGCCGTCGGTCGGCCACACGTAGCGCCGCCAGGCCAGGTCGTAGGCCGCGGCGGCGTCACGGCGGGCCCGGGCCGTGGCCAGCGCCTCGCCGACGTCGAGCCCGCGCGCCTGCGCCGCCTCGAGAGCCTCGACCTCCACCGGCAGGGTCAGCCGCGCGGCAGCACCCACCGGGGCGTACTGCTCGCGCAGCAGCGGCTCCGACTTGGCCGACCAGGGCAGCAGCTCGGCGTCGAGCAGGAGCCAGTCGGTGCCCAGCTCGTCGAAGAGGCCGGCGGCGCGGGCCGCCACACGGATCCTGCGGGTGAGCTCGACCTGCTGCTCCGCGGCGAAGAAGGCGCGCCCGGTGCGGGTGTAGACCACGTCGCCGCCCTCGTGCAGGAGCACGACGGCGCGCGAGCCCATGTGCTTCTCCTCGCAGACGACCCGGTCGGCGCCCCAGGTGAGGTACTGCCCGAAGGCCTCGGCAGGGTGCTCCAGCACGTCCGGCAGCGGTGAGGTCGCGACGGGCGACATCGTGGGCGGCAGGTAGGGCAGGTGGACCGGGGGCAGCGCGAAGCGGCTCATGACCTCCAGCGCCCCGGCCGCGTCCTGCGGGGAGATCGTGACCCGGCCGAGGTCCTCGGTCTCGATCGAGCGCACGCCCAGCACGTCCTCCAGGCGCAGCTCGTCGGCCGCGCGCCCGGACGCCGCGAGGGGCCTGGCCGGCTCGTAGTGCACGGCGCGCGCGGGCACCTGCACCGTCTCGCGCTCGGGCCAGCGCAGCGCCGACAGGTGCCCGCCGAAGACCGCGCCGGTGTCGAGGCACAGCGTGCCGTTGACCCACTCCAGTCGCGTCGTCGGGGTGTGGCCGTAGAGCACGCTGGCGCGGCCGCGGTAGTCCTCGGCCCACGGGTAGCGCACGGGCAGGCCGAACTCGTCGGTCTCGCCCGTCGTGTCGCCGTAGAGCGCGAACGAGCGCACCCGCCCTGAGGCACGGCCGTGGTAGGCCTCCTTGAGCCCGGCGTGCGCGACCACGAGTCGCCCGTCGTCCAGCACCAGGTGCGACACGAGCCCGTAGCACCAGTCGCGGATGCGGCGGCGCAGGTCCGGGTCGTCCACGCCGGCCCGCTCGATCTCGGCGAGGGTCGTCTCCAGGCCGTGGCTGACCGTGACCTTGGCCCCGTCGAGGGCTCGCACCAGCTTGGCCTCGTGATTGCCCGGTATGGCGAGCGCGTGCCCCGCCGCCGTCATGCCCATGGCCAGGCGCAGGACGCCCACCGAGTCCGGTCCCCGGTCGACCAGGTCGCCGAGCAGCACCAGGGTGCGCCCGTCGGGGTGGGTCGCGTCGACGGGCCGCCCCGCTCGTCCCGGGTGATGACGTAACCGAGGACGTCGAGCAGGTCGAGCAGCTCGTCGAGGCAGCCGTGGACGTCGCCCACCACGTCGAACGGCCCGTGCAGGTCGGTGCGGTCGTTGAGCAGCCGATCCCGCACGATCCTCGCACCGGCGATCTCCTGCTCCGAGGACAGGACCGTGACCTGGCGGAAGCCCTCGCGCTGCAGCGCGCGCAGGGAGCTCTTGAGCTGGCGGTGCTGGCGACGCACCGGCCCCTCGCCGAAGTCGCGCTCCGGGCGGTGGCGGTTGCGCTCGATCGCCACCGACGGGTCGACGTCGAGGACGATCGCCACCGGGAGGACGTCGTGCTCGCGGGCCACGCGGACCAGGTCGGCGCGGGCCTCCTTGCGGGTGCTGGTCGCGTCCACGACGGTGAGCAGCCCGCGGCGCAGACGGGTGCCGACGAGGTGGTGGAGCAGCTCGAAGGCGTCGGCGGAGGCGGACTGGTCGTTCTCGTCGCCGCAGACCAGGGCCCGGCAGGTGTCGGAGCTGACCGCCTCGTAGGGCCCGAACTTCTCGCGGGCGAAGCTGGACTTGCCCGATCCGGAGACGCCGATCAGCACGACGAGGGACAGCTCGGGGACGTGGATCTCAGCCACGGCGAGCCTCCTCGGTGCGAGCGGTGGCGGTCACGGCGGCGGGGTCGGCAGCCGTGGTGGTGGGAGCCGCGGCGGCCGGTGCGGCGGTACGCGTGAGCAGCGCGAGCTGGGTCGGTGGCCCCGCCACCGGGTCGGCCTCCCCCACGTCGTGGTGCTCGACCGCGTAGCCGTGACCAGCGGCCGCGCGCTGCGCCCACGCGCGAAACTCCGCGCGCGTCCACTAGAACCTGTGGTCCGGGTGGCGCAGCTCCCCCTCCCCGAGGCCGTAGACCGCGTTGTGCTCGCGGTTGGGCGTCGTGACGATGACGTGCCGGGGACGAGCCTGGCCGAGCACGGCGGCCTCCAGCGAGGGATGCCGCTCGGGGTCGACGTGCTCGATCACCTCGACGAGCAGGATCGCGTCGAGCCCCGCGAGCGCGTCGTCGACATAGGTCACCGACGACTGGCGCAGGGTCAGCCGCTCTCGGACGGAGTCGGGCATGCGGTCCAGGTGCAGCCGGCGCTCGGCGCGGTCGAGCTCGCGGGCCGACACGTCCACGCCGATCACGCGGGCGAAGGTCGGGTCGGCGAGCAGGCTGCGCAGGTAGAAGCCTTCGCCGCAGCCGACGTCGGCCACCGTGCGCGCCCCCAGGCGCCGCAGCAGGTCCAGGACGGTGGTGCGGCGGATCTCCTTGAGCGGCGCAGCGACCGGCGGCGCCTCGGGTGCATCCGCGTCGTCCCGGCTGCCGTCGAGCTCCGTCAGTCGCGCGGTGGCGTCGTCCACCAGACCCCGCAGCCCGAGATAGCGGCGGGTGATGAGCTCGCGCTCGGGGTGGCCGGGCAGCCAGCGCTCGCCGCGACGCAGCAGCTTGTCGACCTCGTCGGAGGTGGTCCAGTAGTGCTTGGAGCCGTCGAGCACCGGCAGCAGGACGTAGAGGTGGGTGAGCGCGTCGGCGAGGCGGTGGTCGCCGGTGAGCGTCACGTCGGCCGCGGGCGCATCACCCCAGTCGAGCGCCGCGTCGTCCCCGGCCAGCGGGGTCGTGGTGGCCTCGACGCGCCACCCCAGGGGCTCGAAGAGCGCGCGCACGAGCGTCGGTCCGGATCGCTCGCGCGACCCACCGCATGGCATGGCCGGCACCCGCACCGTCAGCGGCAGCGCCTGCCCGACCAGGTCGGGGCAGGCGTCGCACCGGCCGTTCATGGCGGTCTTGAAGACCTGGGCGATCGCCGTCGACATCATCGAGCCCGCGACATAGGGCCGGTCGTTGATGTACTGCCCGAGCGTTCCCGGCGGCGCCTTGATGCCGCGTCGGCGCACCAGGGCGATCGGGTCGACGTCGACCTGCAGAGCCACGGTGCACCGCTCGGGTGTCGCCTCGGGGTAGTAGACCGTGGCCCGCCCCACGCTCAACGTCGTGCTCTGGACCCGGTCGGGGTGCTTGTGCAGCAGGAAGCCGAGGTCGGTGGCAGACGTGGCCGTGGACGTCAGCATCAGCAGCATGGTGTCGAGTATCGCAGCCGGGTCGGCGCCACCCCACGAGCGAGCCCGGCCGCTGCGGCGCACATCCTGGAAACGCAGGTGCGCAACCGGTTCGTCGCCGGGCAGACTCTGCGGCGGTCGCCGATCCGGACGGCCCCTGCAGAGAAGGGAGAGGCCGTGGAGAAGATCACCCAGCGGCTCGTCAGCTGGGCCTCCCAGCTCGACGACGGCGCCCGCGAGCAGGCGATCGTCAGCTCGACGATGCCGTTCATCCACCCGCACATCGCACTCATGCCCGACGCCCACCTGGGCCTCGGCGCCACGGTCGGGTCCGTCATCCCCACGCTCGGGGCGGTCATGCCCGCCGCCGTGGGCGTGGACATCGGGTGCGGCATGATCGCCCTGCACACCCAGCTGACCGCCGACGACCTCCCCGCGGACAAGCGGCCGCTGCGGCTCGACATCGAGCGCGTCGTGCCCGCGTCCAAGGGCGGCATCAACAAGCGGATCACCCACGAGCACACCCAGGCTCGGGTCGCGCAGCTGGAGGCGCAGGCCGAGCGCGACGACGTCGACCCGGACTCCTACGCCGGACAGTGGCGGATGCAGCTCGGATCCCTCGGCTCGGGCAACCACTTCATCGAGCTGTGCCTCGACGAGTCCGACGAGGTCTGGATCTTCCTGCACTCGGGGTCGCGTGGCGTCGGCAACAAGATCGCCCAGCACCACATCAAGGTCGCCCAGGAGTGGTGCCGGCGGGCCTACGTCTCGCTCCCCCACCGCGACCTGGCCTACCTCGTCGAGGGCACCGACGAGTTCTGGGCCTACATCCGCGCGATGCGCTGGGCGCAGTCCTTCGCCCTGCTCAACCGCGAGGAGATGATGGACCGGGTCGTCGCGTGCGTCGCACGGTGGCTCGACCGCGAGGTGGAGCAGCGCGAGCTGGTCAACACCCACCACAACTACACCGAGCAGGAGACCCACTTCGGCCGGCAGGTGTGGGTCTCGCGCAAGGGCGCCATCTCGGCGCGAGCGGGCGAGACCGGTCTGATCCCGGGCTCCATGGGGACGGCGTCGTACGTCGTGCGCGGGCTCGGCAACCCGGTGGCGCTCCACTCCAGCCCGCACGGGGCCGGCCGGGCGCACTCGCGCACCCGTGCCCGGCAGCTGTTCTCCCAGGAGCAGCTGCGGGAGGCCATGGCCGGCATCGAGTTCCGCGACAGCGCCGCGCTGATCGACGAGATCCCGGCGGCCTACAAGCCGATCGACCAGGTCATGGCCGACTCGCGCGAGCTGGTCGAGGTGCGCCACACGCTGCGTCAGGTCGTCAACGTCAAGGGCGACTAGGTCGTGCCCGCGGGCGGTCGAGCAGCCGGCCTCCGGGTGGCCAGGACGACCGCAGACCCGGACGACGACGGCCGCGGCACCCGCCTCGTGGGGGTGCCGCGGCCGTCAGGTCCGGGAGGCGGCAGCCGTCAGCTGATCCGCAGGGTGACCCCGCTGAAGCCGGCGAACCCGAGCAGGGAGACCCGGTAGCGCGCCACGGTGCGCTGGGAGGCGAAGGTGCACCGCTCCACGTTGCCGTAGCGGTAGGGGCGGCAGTCGTAGTCGGTCGTGGTCGGGAAGGACACGTCGCCCTTCTTGACGTAGAGGTCGGCGTCGCCGGTGCCGCCGGAGGTCGCGATCGTGACGGGGCGGCCCGCCGGGATCTCGACCACGACGTCGGTGCGCGCGCCGCGGGCAGCGGACAGGCCGGCGCGGGTGTCACCGGGCCGCATGACGACCGGGCCAGAGGTGCTGGTGGGGGTCGGCGTCGCGGTCGGGGTGCTGGTCGGCGTCGCGGTCGCGGTCGGGGTGCTGGTCGGCGTGGCCGTGGGCGTGGCCGTGGGCGTCGCGGTCGAGGAGCTCGTCGGGGTGACCGTAGGAGCGGAGGTGGGCGTCGCGGTCGGGGTGCTGGTCGGCGTGGCCGTAGGGGTGGGGGTGGGCGCCGGCGTGGGGACCGGGATCGAGGTGCCGGCGTTCTCGTTGATCCACTGGGCGATCGCCGAGGCGCTGGTGTAGATCGATCCGCCCTGCGCGCAGTCGCTCGGGCCGCGGCTGGTGACGCCCAGAAGCGTCCACCGACCGTCGACCTTCTGCATGGCCGGGCTGCCGGAGTCACCCACGCAGGCCCCGCTCATGCCGGCGGCGGTGGCGACGCAGAACTCCGAGTCGCCCTTGATGCCGCCGTCCGAGCACTGGGCGTTGTCGACGACCTTGAGGTCCAGCTCCTGGAGGAGCTTGGGGCTCTTGTGGTCGGCGCCGGACATGGCGCCCCAGCCGACGAGACGGGCATCCGTGCCGACGGGCGGCAGAGCAGTGATCGGTGCCACGGCGGAGGACGCGTTGGTCTGCAGCTTCATCAGCGCGACGTCCAAGGTGGGGTGCTTGATCCAGGAGGAAGGCTTGACGGTCTCGCCACCGGTCGACCAGTCCTTGGAACCGATCCGGACCCAGGACTTCTCCAGTCGGGCGCCGACGGTGCAGTGCTTGGCGGTGAGCACCCACCCGGGCGCGATCAGGGCACCGCCGCACTCGTTGGAGAACTCTCCCCACACGACGTTCCAGGGATAGGTCTCCGTGGCGTCGCGACCGCCGACGATCGACGGGTTCACGGGAGTGGGGTCCGTGACGGCGGGGCTCGCGGTGGCCGTGCCGCCGGAGAAGGCCGCGGCGGCGGCGAGGCCCGCCACGAGAAGTCGGGTGCGCATTCATACCTCACAGGGGGTGGGTTACCCGTTGATGCAGACGGGTGCGATGGACCGACGATAGGCCGGTCGGGTGAAGATGTCAGCACCGTCCCACCCACCACGGCCGTTGCGTCCCTCGTCCCGCCTGCTTCGTGGACTTTCGGTGAAGTCCTGGTCACCTGCGTGGTGGCGCTCGCGCAGGCGCCGAGGAGAGCGGGAGACCGTCCGACACCGACGGGACGGGCCGCGGCAGGAACCTCCGCCCCGGGGGCGCCGTCGCAGCGGAACAGACCCTGACCCACGGAGGAGCCCATGCGCACCCTGCTCAACCTGATCTGGTTCGTCTTCTGCGGTGTGTGGCTGTGGGCGACGTATCTGCTGGCAGGCCTGATCGCCTGCCTGTTCATCATCACGATCCCCATCGGGGTCGCGTCCTTCCGGATGGCGAGCTATGCGCTGTGGCCCTTCGGTCGCACCGTGGTCCCGACCGAGGACGCCGGTCCCGTCTCCGGGGTCGCCAACCTCGTATGGTTCCTGATCGCCGGGTGGTGGCTGGCGCTGGGCCACCTGATCACCGCCGTCGCCCAGGCCCTGACGATCATCGGGATCCCCCTGGCTGTCGCCAACATCAAGCTCATCCCGGTGACCCTCTTCCCGTACGGCAAGGAGATCGTGGACGTGCCGTAGCCGGCACCGGCCCGGTCCCGGGACCCCGCACCCCGTCCGACGCGGGATCGCCCGGGCCACAGGGGCCCGGCCGGGCCGCCAGGATCAGTCGCGACGGTGCTCGGGAGCGTCCGCGATGGCGTCGCGGATGACCGCGTAGGCGACGTCCCCGGAGTAGCCCTTGCGCGCGAGCATCCCCGCCAGCCGCCGCGTCTGGACGTCGGCGCCGAGCCCGCCCATGGTGCGGAGCTTCTTGTCCACGAGGCGGCGTGCGACCCGACGCTCCTCGTCCGGGTCGATCTCCTCCAGGGCGGCCACGGCCAGCTCCTGGTCGATGCCCTTGGTCCGCAGCTCGTGGGCCAGGGCACGTCGGGCCAGACCCTTGGTCGCCTGCCGGGTGCGCACGAGCATGCCGGCGTACGCCTCGTCATCCACGAGCCCCACCTCCGTCATCCGGTCCAGCACCCGCTCGATGACGTCCTCGGGGCAGTCCCGCTGCCGCAGCTTGGCCGCGAGCTGGGCCCGGCTGCGCGAGGCCATGGCGAGCTGTCGCAGCACGATCTGCCTGGCCACGTCCTCGTGGTCGGGCTCGGCGTCGACCGCGGCCGCGCCGGTGTGGGGCGGCTCCTGCGCCGGGCGCCCGCGTCGGGTCCCTCGCCCACCACGGCGGTCCGCTCCTCCGCCCCCGCCGACCCGGGCCGTGCCGGGGGCGGGCGAGTCGGGTGCGTCGGCGGCTCCGAGGTCCTCCCAGGTCGCGGGGGCGACATCGGCCGGGAGGAAGTCGGGCACCCCGGCACGACCGGGTCCGACGGACGCCTCGGCCTCCTGGGCCGAGGCGTCCGCAGGGTGGGGCGCCGTCGTCGACCCCGAGGTGGGGACGGGCCCAGGAGCGGGCGCCGGCCCCGCCCACGCCCGCCCGGCAGCGGCGGGGGCCGGCGGCGAGGCGCCCGGGGACGACCAGGCCCAGGGCGCCTGCTCCGGGGGGATCCCGGACTCGGCCAGCCGCAGCGCCTCGCGAGCGCGCGCCAACCGATCGGGTGCCGCGGGCGTCGGCTCGGATCCGGCCGACCCTGTCGATGCCGGGGACGGCGAACCCGCCCGCGGACGCACCGCGGGCGGGTCGTCGTCCCACGACGCCGCCCCCTGCCAGGAGGTCCGGTGTGGTCGTGCGGCATACGGCTCAGAACTCGACGGGCGGCTCGGCCGTGGCCAGCTCGGAGACCGGGACGTCGGCCGGCTTGATGATGCCGAGCTTCTCCTTGATCTTGCGCTCGATCTCGTCCGCGATCTGCGGGTGCTCCTTGAGGTGCTGCCGGGCGTTCTCCTTGCCCTGGCCGAGCTGGTCGCCCTCGTAGGTGTACCAGGCACCCGCCTTGCGGACGAAGCCCTGCTCGACGCCCATGTCGATCAGGCCGCCCTCGCGGGAGATGCCCTCGCCGTAGATGATGTCGAACTCGGCCTGCTTGAACGGCGGGCTCACCTTGTTCTTGACCACCTTGACGCGGGTGCGGTTGCCGACCGCGTCGGAGCCGTCCTTGAGGGTCTCGATCCGCCGCACGTCCAGGCGCACCGAGGCGTAGAACTTCAGCGCCTTTCCACCCGTGGTCGTCTCGGGCGAGCCGAACATGACGCCGATCTTCTCGCGGAGCTGGTTGATGAAGATGGCGGTCGTGCCGCTCTGGGAGAGGGCACCGGTGATCTTGCGCAGGGCCTGGCTCATCAGGCGGGCCTGCAGACCCACGTGGCTGTCACCCATCTCGCCCTCGATCTCGGCCCGGGGCACGAGCGCGGCGACGGAGTCGATGACGATGATGTCCAGCGCACCCGAGCGGATCAGCATGTCGGCGATCTCCAGCGCCTGCTCGCCCGTGTCGGGCTGGGACACGAGGAGCGCGTCGGTGTCGACGCCGAGCTTCTTGGCGTAGTCCGGGTCGAGGGCGTGCTCGGCGTCGATGAACGCCGCGATGCCGCCCGCACGCTGGGCGCTCGCCACCGCGTGCAGCGCCACCGTGGTCTTTCCGGAGGACTCGGGGCCGTAGACCTCGATGACCCGCCCGCGCGGCAGGCCGCCCACGCCGAGCGCCACGTCGAGGGCGATCGACCCGGTCGGGATCACCTGGATCGGGGGTCGCTGGTCGTCGCCCAGGCGCATGACCGCGCCCTTGCCGTGCGACTTCTCGATCTGACCGAGAACCGCGGACAAAGCCTGGAACTTCGCGTCCTGCGGGTCCGCGCTCGCGGACTTGGAGGTCTTGCTCTGGGTCGTGGTCGCCATGGTGTGTCCTTGGGTCTCGTGATCGGGTCGCGCCCACCGGCAACCCGCGACGGAATGTCTCGGGTCAGACGCTAGGCGCCACCACTGACAGACCCTCCCTGGGCCCGAGGGCCTGTGGAGAGCGCTGCACGGGGTGCGGCACCTGTGGACCAAGCTACCGAACATCCGTTCGAGAGCGTGCCTCGACACGCCACCCGTCCGGGGTCGCGAGGGCCCACCACCGGCGGCGGGTGCGTCGGCGAGCCCCGGTCAGAGGGACAGCGGGCGGGACAGGTCGTCGACGACCAGCGCGCCGTCCGCCCCGGGGTGCAGGGCGCGCAGCACCCCGGCGCCGGCGAGCAGCTTGCGACAGGTCGGGCAGGGGCGCGCCGTGACGTAGGCCGTCGAGCCCCGGCAGTCGGCGCGGGCGTAGAGGAGCGCGTTGGCCTCCGCGTGCACCGCGACGCACCGCCCGGGCCCGCTGTCGTAGTCGGTGAACTCGCGCGCCTCGTCATACGACAGCAGACCGCGGGGGCAGTGGCCCTCGAGGCAGCCCGGGTGACCCGAGGGGGCGCCGTTGTAGCCCGTCGAGATGACGCGCCGGTCTCCCGACACGATGACCGCGCCGACCTGACGCCGGCGGCAGTCCGCACGGACCGAGACCGCAGCCGCGATCCCCATGAAGTACTCGTCCCAGTCCGGCCTGGAGGTGTGCATCGCCGGCGCCTCAGTCGATCCGGCCGTCGCGCCGCAGCGGCCGGTCCTTGCCCAGCCGGCGCGACTCGGGGATGCCGACGCTGTCGCACAGGGCCAGCCACACCGTCCGGGGGTCCTGGCCGGCCGCCACCGCCTCGTCGACGGTGCGGCCGCCCAGCGCCGCCAGGTGGTGGTCGGCGGCGACCGATCCGGCATACCGCTCCCCGAACTCGTCCACCATCAGTCGCCGGAGCTCAGAGATCCGCATGCGCTACACCCTCTCCCAGCAGGTCACAAGCCTGCAACGAGACCCTCTTTCGGGCTAACCGCGAGGTCACTCTCCGAGACCATCGGATACGCCGCTGACCTGGGCTTTTGTAGGGACTAACCACAATGCCCCCTGAAATACCGTGATGTGCGTCACATCGTGTTGCATCGCTTCGGGGGTTTGAGACAGGCACACCATGGGGCATCTCGTTCCTCGAACGACGTCCTGCGAAAGGAACACCATGCGTCCCATCATGATCCGCGTCGGCACCGCCGCGGCGATCAGCGCCGCCGGCCTCGGTCTGAGCGCTACCTCTGCCCAGGCGATGGCCCCGGCACACAGCGTCACCGCCGCTGTCGTGGCCGAGGACAACGTCCCGGACAGCCAGGAGGCCGACGACGACACCGGCAACTGGGGTCTCGCCGGTCTGCTCGGCGCCCTCGGCCTGGCCGGTCTCGTCCGTGGCAAGAAGGCCGTCGACGACCGTCGCCACACCGCCACCTCGCGCAGCGGTGCCACCAACGCCACCGCCCGCCACTGACCCTGACTGCACCAGTCACCCACAGACTTCAGCTCGACGAGAGGAATCCTCATGCGCAAGCTCATGTCCACGACCGCCATCGCCGCGACCTTCGTGCTGGCCCCCGCCGCCGCCGCCAACGCCGACACCGCGACGCCGACCCCCACCACCAGCACCAAGGTGACCACCACCACCACCACGACCGAGTCCGACAAGACCGGCCTGTGGGGCCTGCTGGGTCTGCTCGGTCTCGCCGGCCTCATGCCCAAGAAGCGCAAGGAGGAGCACGTGGTCGAGCGCCACGACGTCCGCTCCGCGCACACCGAGCGCATCGCGCCGGACCACGACACCAAGGTCACGCGCGGCCACGTCTCCGAGCACGAGAACCTCGCGACCGACGCCCGCACCACCGACGCCACCCGTGCGAACGGTCTGCGCGACGACCTTCGCGACGGCGACCTCGACGGACACAACGACCGCCGCATCTGAGCTCCGGGCAGCTGAACCACGCCTCGACGGACCGCCCCGTCTCCTTCCGGAGGCCGGGGCGGTCCGTCGCTCCCGGGGTATGTCGGACCCAGGTGGCAGGCTGAGCGCATCATGACCACCGACGTCCTCGACCGCTTCTCCCCCGCCACCCAGGCGTGGTTCCGGAGCAGCTTCGCCGCGCCCACCACCGCGCAGGCCGGGGCGTGGGAGGCCGTGTCCGGGGGGCAGCACACCCTGGTGGTCGCCCCCACCGGCTCCGGCAAGACTCTCTCCGCCTTCCTGTGGGCCCTGGACCAGGTGGCCTCCCAGCCCCTGCCCGAGGAGCCCCTGCGCCGCTGCCGGGTGCTCTACGTCTCACCCATGAAGGCGCTCGCCGTGGACGTCGAGCGCAACCTGCGCTCCCCCCTCGTGGGGATCGGGCACGCCGCCGACCGGCTCGGTCTCCCCCGCCCGGACGTGACCGTCGCGGTCCGGTCCGGAGACACCCCCACGGCCGACCGTCGCGCCTTCCAGCGCCGCCCGACCGACGTGCTGATCACCACCCCCGAGTCGCTCTTCCTGATGCTCACCTCCCAGGCGAGGGAGTCCTTGCGCGGGGTGGAGACGGTCATCCTCGACGAGGTGCACGCCGTGGCCGGCACCAAGCGTGGCGCCCACCTGGCCCTCACCCTCGAGCGCCTCGACGCGGTCCTCGACCGGCCCGCCACGAGGGTGGGGCTCAGTGCCACGGTGCGGCCGGTCGAGGAGGTCGCCCGGTTCCTCGCCGGCGGCCGACCCGTCACCGTCGTGCAGCCGCCGTCCACCAAGGAGTGGGACCTGCAGGTGGTCGTCCCCGTGCCGGACCTGGGTGACCTGGGGGCGGCCGAGGTCGACCTGGACGGGCCCGGCGAGGTGGACCCCCGCCGAGCCTCCTCGGTGTGGCCGCACGTGGAGGAGCGCGTCGTCGACCTGGTGGCGCAGCAACGCTCCACGCTGGTCTTCGCCAACTCCCGGCGGCTGGCCGAGCGACTGACCGCGCGCCTCAACGAGGTGTGGGAGGAGCGTCTCGACGAGGAGTCGGGCACGTCCGCGGACGCGGGCCCGCCGGACCGGCTCGCGCCGCTGGTCGAGCCCGTCGGACGGATGCCGAAGGACCTGACCGCCCCCGCCGCGGACGGGCTCCCGGCGCCCTCCCGGCTCACGGGCGGCACCACGCCCGCCCACCTCATGGGCCAGGCCGGGCACAGCTCCGGGGCCGCGCCCGTCCTCGCCCGCGCCCACCACGGGTCGGTCAGCAAGGAGCACCGCACGGAGATCGAGGAGGCGCTCAAGGCCGGCAGGCTGCCCGCCGTCGTCGCCACCAGCTCGCTGGAGCTGGGCATCGACATGGGCGCCGTCGACCTGGTGGTGCAGGTGGAGTCACCGCCTTCCGTGGCGAGCGGCCTGCAGCGTGTCGGCCGCGCCGGTCACCAGGTCGGTGCGGTGTCCCGGGGCGTCTTCTTCCCCAAGCACCGCGGCGACCTCGTCCAGACCGCCGTGGTCATCGACCGGATGCGCTCCGGGGGCATCGAGTCGCTGCGGATCCCGACCAACCCCGTCGACGTGCTCGCCCAGCAGGTGGTCGCCATGTGCTCGGTCGACGACTGGACGGTCGACGACCTGGAGGCCCTGGTGCGCCGGGCTGCGCCATACGCCTCGCTGCCCCGCACGGTCCTCGAGGCCACGCTGGACATGCTGTCCGGCCGTTATCCGAGCGACGACTTCGCCGAGCTGCGGCCCCGGATCGTGTGGGAGCGCACCACCGACACGCTCACCGGCCGGCCGGGGGCCCAGCGGCTCGCCGTGACGAGCGGCGGCACCATCCCCGACCGCGGGTTGTACGCCGTGATGCTCGCCACCGGGGACGGCCCGGGGCGGCGGGTGGGCGAGCTCGACGAGGAGATGGTCTACGAGTCGCGGGTGGGTGACGTGTTCACCCTCGGGTCCACGGCCTGGCGGATCGAGGACATCACCCACGACCGGGTCCTGGTCACGCCGGCGCCCGGCCAGCCCGGGCGGCTGCCGTTCTGGAAGGGCGACCAGCTGGGCCGCCCCGCCGAGCTGGGAGCCGCGGTCGGCGCCTACGTGCGCGAGCTCGTCGGGCTCCCCACCGACGACGCGCACCGCCGCCTCGCCGGCGACGGGCTGGACGAGTGGGCCGCCGACAACCTGCTCGGGTATCTCGGCGAGCAGCGCGAGGCGACCCAGGCCGTGCCTGACGACCGCACCATCGTGGTGGAGCGCTTCCGGGACGAGATCGGCGACTGGCGGATCGCCGTCCACTCGCCGTACGGCCAGCAGGTGCACGCCCCCTGGGCCCTGGCGATCGCCGCCCGCTTCCGCGAGCGGTACGGCTACGACGTGCAGGCGATGAACGCCGACGACGGGATCATCCTGCGGGTGCCTGACCTGGACCCCTACGGCGACGACGAGGAGTCGGGAGCGCGCCGGGACTGGGCGCGCGAGCTGCAGGAGCTGGTGCTGCTCGACCCGGACGAGGTGCACGAGATCGTCACCCAGGAGATCGGCGGGTCGGCGGTCTTCGCCGCGCGCTTCCGCGAGTGCGCGGCACGGGCCCTGCTCCTCCCCCGCCGCAACCCCGGCAAGCGGCAGGCCCTGTGGCAGCAGCGGCAGCGCTCGGCCCAGCTGCTGGAGGTCGCGAGCCGCTACCCGAGCTTCCCGATCGTCCTGGAGGCGGTGCGGGAGTGCCTGCAGGACGTCTTCGACGTGCCCGGCCTGGTCGAGCTGATGGCCCGGGTCCGGTCCCGGGAGGTGCGGGTGCTCGACGTGGAGACGCCCTCGCCGTCGCCGTTCGCCCGGAGCCTGCTGTTCGGCTACGTCGCGCAGTACCTCTACGAGGGTGACTCGCCGCTCGCCGAGCGCCGCGCCGCGGCCCTGTCGCTGGACGCCGGGCTGCTCTCGGACCTGCTGGGGACCGACGCGGGCGCCGCGCTGCGCGACCTGCTGGACCCTGAGGTCATCGCCGCGACCGAGGCCGACCTGCAACGGCTCTCGCCGGACCGCCGCTGCCGCGACGCCGAGGCCGTCGCCGACCTGCTGCGGGTGGTGGGCCCGCTCACCACCGCGGAGGTGGCCGCCCGCTGCGAGCACGCGGAGGGAGCCGAGCCGGGCCTGACGACGGCGGACGCCTGGTTGCGCGGGCTGGCCGACGCCCGGCGGGTGATCTCGGTCCGGATCGCCGATCGCGAGTGCTGGGCCGTGGTCGAGGACGCCGGCCGGCTGCGGGATGCCCTGGGGTGCGCCATCCCCGTGGGGGTCGCCGACGCACTGCTCGCCGGCGGGGACGATCCCCTGGCCGGCCTCGTCCACCGCTATGCCCGCACCCACGGCCCGTTCACCGCCCAGGCCCTGGCCGAAACCTTCGGCCTCGGCGTCTCGGTGGCGTCGCACGCCCTGGCACGGCTCGTGAGCAGCGGCCAGGTGGTCGAGGGCGAGCTGCTGCCCGAGCAGCTCGGCGGCGGACACGGGCAGGAGTATGCCGACGCCGGCGTGCTGCGGCTGCTGCGTCGACGGTCGCTGGCGGCGCTGCGGGCCGAGGTGGAGCCGGTGCCGCCCGAGGACCTCGCCCGCTTCGTCCCCGCCTGGCACGGGATCGGCGACCGGAGCCACGGGCTCGACGCCGTGGTCCGGGCGGTCGAGCAGCTGACCGGCGCGCTGCTGCCCGCGAGCGCGCTGGAGACGCTGGTGCTGCCCGCGCGCGTGCCGGACTACGCCCCCGCCATGCTCGACGAGCTGGCCGCCGCGGGTGAGGTGGTGTGGCAGGGCCACGGCGCGACGGCGGGCGACGACGGCTGGGTCTCGCTGCACCTCGCCGACGCGGCCGCGCTCACCCTGGCGCCACCCGACCCGGATGCCACGCTCACGCCCGAGCAGCAGGAGCTGCTGGCGGTGCTGGAGGCCGGGGGCGCTCACTTCCTCGCCTCCTTGGCCGGCGCGACCGGGCGGTCGGTGGCTCCGGGCCTGGTCGACGACCTGTGGGCGCTGGTCTGGGCGGGCCACGTCAGCGGCGACACCCTTGCCCCGCTGCGAGGACTGCTCTCCGGTGGCCGGTCGGCGCACAAGACCCGGCCGGCCGCGCGCACCACCGGACGGACCCGGCGCGGCACGCTGGGGTCCCTCCGCGGCCGCAGCGGCCTGGCCCGGCCCGCGAGCGCCGTCGTGGCGCCCACCCACCCGCGCGGGGTGGGGCGGTGGAGCCTGCTGCCTGCGATCGACCCGGACCCCACGGTGCGCGCCTGGGCCACCGCGGAGCTGCTGCTGGACCGCTACGGCGTGGTCACCCGGGGCAGCGCCGTCGCCGAGGAGGTCACCGGCGGTTTCGCCGCGGTCTACAAGGTGCTCGCCGCCGCCGAGGAGACGGGCCGCGTCCGGAGGGGTTACTTCGTGGAGGGACTGGGGGGTTCGCAGTTCGCGACCACCGGTGCCGTGGACCGCCTGCGGGCCTCCAGCCACCCCCTGGAGGAGGCCGCCGCGGCCCTTCCCGCGAGTCCCCTGGCGCACCTGGGCGACTCGTGGTCGGTGTCGGCCCGGCGGGGGACGGCGTCCCGGCCGCCGTCCGAGCCCGAGGGTCTGGTGCTCGCCGCGACCGACCCCGCCAACGTCTACGGCGCCTCCCTGCCCTGGCCCGAGCGGGCCGACGACGCAGGCGGCCACCGGCCGGCGCGCAAGGCCGGTGCCCTCGTGGTCCTCGTCGAGGGCCGGTTGGTGCTGTACGTCGAGCGCGGCGGCAAGACCCTCCTGTCGTTCACCGAGGGCACCGGCGACCTGGGGGCCGCCGCCCGCGCCCTGGCGGCAGCGGTCCACCGCGGCGCGCTCGGCAGGCTCAGCGTCGAGAAGGCCGACGGGGCCGACCTGCTCGGCTCGGGTCACCCGCTCGTCCAGGCCCTCGCTGACGCGGGTTTCCACCACACGCCGCGCGGTCTGCGGCTGCGCCGGTGAGCCACCGCCCACCCGTGCCGGAAACCCGGTGGCCGTGGGGCGGCCGGCGTCCTAGCGTCGGCGGGTGCCCGATCCTCTCTTCGCGGACCCGCGTCTCGCCCCGCTCTACGACACCTTCGAAGGCGACCGGACCGACCTGGCGCCCTACCTCGCGCTGATGCACGAGCTGGGAGCCCGGACCGTGCTCGACATCGGGTGCGGGACCGGGACCTTCGCGGTGCTGGCTGCCGCGGGCGGGGCCCGGGTCACGGGCGTCGATCCCGCCGTGGCCTCGCTCGAGGTGGCCCGCGGCAAGCCGGGCGCCGACCGGGTCACCTGGCACGCCGGCCCGGTCACGACGGCCCCGCCGGATCTCGTCGACCTGGCGCTGATGACCGGGAACGTCGCGCAGGTCTTCCTGGACGACGCACAGTGGCTGACGACCCTGGCTGCGGTCCGGGACCGGCTCGCCCCGCACGGGCGGTTCGCCTTCGAGACCCGGCGGCCCGAGGCTCGCGCCTGGGAGGGGTGGGCAGCTCCCTTCGAGGCGAGCTGGACGGTGGCCGGCGTCGGTCTGGTGCGGCAGCGACGCGAGCTCCTCGACGTGACGCTGCCGCTCGTGCGGTTCCGTTGGCGCTACGAGCTCCCCGGGGGCGAGCGGATCGACTCGGACTCGACCGTGCGCTTCCGCGACGACGAGGAGAACCGCCATCTGCTGCGGCAGGCCGGGCTGAGCGTGGTCGCGTGTCGGGAGGCCGCGGACCGGCCCGGTCAGGAGCGGGTCTACCTCGCCCGCTCCGCCGACGGCTGACGTCTGCCGGGGTGCGGCAGCCTGCGTCGGTCCGTCCCGGCCGGACGCGTCCCCCTTGCGGTGCCGTCGGGGACATGTCGACCCTGTCCGCACGAGTGCACCGAGGCCCTACGTCCTCTTCCCGGGCACCTGCCGGGAGGCCATGACGACCTATCACCGGATCTTGACGGGGAGCTCGTCCTGCGCACCCGCGCCGACATGCAGCGCACCGACGAGCCCCTCGACGCGATCGGTCACGGGGTGCTGCGCGGGCCCGCGACGATCCACGGTGCCGCCGTCGCCGAGGGCGAGCGCCCCGTCCGCTCCGAGGGCCTGATGCCGGCCCTCCTGGGGGCCGGTGACGCGGAGACCTCGCACCGGTGGTTCCGCGAGCTTGCCGCGGGCGGGGACGTCGTGGACGAGCTGCAGCACCCCGCCACGAGGGCGTCCTGCGGCGCGAGGGTCGTCGTACGGCCAGGCTCGCAGAAGGCGGCAGGGGCCACCACCCGTGGCAGGATCGCCGCATGCCCGAGGGAGATGCCGTATGGCGCACCGCACGCCGCCTGCACCGCGGGCTGGCCGGCCACGTGGTCACCGACTGCGACCTGCGCTGGCCCTCCCTCGCCACCTGCGACCTGCGGGGACGCACCACGATCGAGGTGGTCTCGCGGGGCAAGCACCTGCTGCACCGGCTGGATGGCGGTCTCACCCTGCACAGCCACCTGCGGATGGAGGGCTCCTGGCGGGTCCACGACCCGGCCGCCCTGACTCTGCGGCAGCTGCGCGACCCGGACGTGCGGGCGGTGCTGGGGTGCGCCACCGCGACCGCGCTCGGCCTGCGCCTCGGGATGATGGACCTGGTCCGCACCGGTGACGAGCCGCGCCTCGTCGGCCACCTGGGCCCGGACCTGCTGGGCCCCGACTGGGACCCGGACCGCGTGGTCGCCAACCTGCTCGCCGATCCCGACCGGCACGTCGGCGCCGCCCTGCTCGACCAGCGCAACCTGGCCGGGGTCGGGACGATGTGGGACGCCGAGGTGCTCTTCCTGGAGCGGGTGTGGCCGTGGACGCCGGTGGCGGTGCTGGGCGCGGATCGACTCCGGGAGATCGCCACCCACGTGCAGCGGCTCGTCGACGGGTGCAGGGAGCGGCGCTGGTCGGTCTCGACCGGCATCGACGCGCCGGGACAGGAGCTGTGGGCTCATGGGCGGGCCGGGCGCGAGTGTCGGCGCTGCAACGGGACGATCCGGCTCAGCACGATCGGCGAGCCACCCCAGGACCGGGCGATGTTCTACTGCCCCACCTGCCAGGGCGGCTTGGGGCCGGAGGACGACGGGCGACGGCAGCGACCCATGGGCGAGCGGGGCCGGGAGCGGCGGTGAGACGGCCCGGCCGAGGGGCCCCGGGTCAGGCCGCCGGACGGTCGGCGATGACCGTCTCGCAGGCCGCGGGGCTCACCGGGAGGGTGACCGGCGCGGTCATCCGCTCGGTCTCGCAGACCCGGGCCGACAGGTGGCTCAGCAGCTCGGACAGCGGCAGCCCGAGCGCCGCGCAGATGGAGAAGAGCAGCTCGGAGGAGGCTTCCTTCTCTCCGCGCTCCACCTCGGAGAGATAGCCGAGGGAGACCTTGGCATCGGCCGACACGTCGCGCAGGGTCCGGCCCAGGTAGCGGCGCCGGTCCCGCAGGACCTGACCCAGCTCACGGCGCAGCAAGATCACCAGAAGCCCCTCTCGTCAGGTCGTGGTCGACGGCTGGTTCCACCATAGCGGGCGACTCCCGCGGGTGGTGCGCAGGCACGCACCCGATGACCAGGCTCACCCGGCCGGCGGACCGGGCGGGGCGCTCCTCGACGGAGCCCTCCGCGGGTCGGCCGATGACCGACCTGGGCCCGTCGGCCGTGGACCGGCTGGACCTGGACCTGTCGGGGTCGCCGATACCACGGCGTGGGCGAGCGCGATCACCTCGCGCGCTGCACCGGCCCGCACGGCGGCCCGGTCACCGGGCAGCATCAGCCGGCGGGTCGTGACCTGCGGACCGAGCGCCACGGCGATCCACACCGTCCCGACGCGCCGGCCGTCGGCGGGATCAGGACCCGCCACCCCGGTCGTGGCCAGCCCCACGTCGGCGGAGCAGACGCGCCGGACCCCCAGCGCCATGAGATGGGCGACCTCCTCGGACACGGCACCCCGCTTGGCGAGCAGGTCGGCCGGGACGCCGAGCAGGTCGGTCTTCACGGCATACGCATAGGACACGACGCCGCCGCGCACGGTCCGCGAGGCTCCGGGCACGTCGACCAGCGCCGCGCACACCAGGCCCCCGGTGAGCGACTCGGCGGCCGCGACGGACAGGTCCCGCGCCTCCAGCGCCCCCAGCAGGCGGGCGGGGTCAGCCACGCCGCCCCTCGGCCCGCAGCCGGCGCGCGGCGAGGACGTAGTCGACCCCGGTCACCACGGTGACCGCGAGGGCCGCAGCCATGACGGCCCCGGCGAGCCACAGCCACCAGGTGGGTCCGGGCACGAGGTACATCCCCAGCGCGATCGCCTGGAGCGTCGTCTTGAGCTTGCCGCCGCGGCTGGCCGCCATCACGCCGTACCGCTTGACGACGAAGCGCATCACCGTGATCCCGAGCTCGCGCACCAGGATCACGATCGTCACCCACCACCACAGCAGGCCGAGCAGGGACAGGCAGATCAGGCCCGCGCCCATGAGCGCCTTGTCGGCGATCGGGTCGGCGAGCTTGCCGAAGTCCGTGATCAGGCCGCGGGACCGGGCGATGTCCCCGTCGACCTTGTCGGTGAGGGACGCGAGCACGAACACCCCGAAGGCCCACCACCGGTCGGGCACGTCCGTGCCGTGGTGGCGCATCAGCAGCCACACGAAGACGGGCACGAGCAGGATCCGCAGCACGGTCAGGGCGTTGGCGATGTTCCACGCGCTGACCTGACGGGTCGGCTGCTCGGTGGGCGTATGCCGGAAGCTCATCGCGCCTCACCCGCCGGCGCGGGGTCCACGGCGCCGGTCGGCTCGGCCACCAGGTCGACGCCCTCGGTGGCCACGACGACCGCCGTGACGATGTCGCCCACCCGCGGGAGCTCGTCGTCCTGCGCGTAGGTCAGCAGCGTGACCCCGTCGACGTCCGGCCCTTGGAAGGGCGCCCGCCCCACGACCTCGGCCCCGTCGCCCAGCGACTCGTCGCGGTCGATCTCCTCCACCAGCACCTGCACGGTGTCGCCGATGCGGTCCTCGGCGCGCTGGGCCATGAGCTCGTCGACGAGGGCCTGCACCCGGCCGACCCGCTCGGCGACGGCGTCCTCGTCGACCTTGTCGGCATAGGTCTCGGCCTCGGTGCCGTCCTCGTCGGAGTAGCCGAACACCCCGACCACGTCCAGGCGCGCCTCGGTGAGGAAGCGCTCGAGCTCGGCCACGTCCTCCTCGGTCTCGCTGGGGAAGCCGACGATGACGTTGGAGCGGATGCCCGCGTCGGGCCGGATCGCCCGGATCTGCTCGATCAGGGCGAGGAAGGACTCGGTCGACCCGAACCTTCGCATCCGGCGCAGGAGCGGCTCGCTGGCGTGCTGGAAGGAGATGTCGAAGTACGGCACCACGGTGGGCACGGCGAGCAGGGTCTCGATCAGGCCGGGCCGGATCTCGGCGGGCTGCAGGTAGGACACCCGGATGCGGGGCAGCCGGTCGATCTCGCCGAGCGACTCCACGAGGGACTCCAGCAGCCGCAGGTCCCCCAGGTCCTTGCCGTACGACGTGGAGTTCTCCGAGACCAGGAAGACCTCCCGCACGCCCTGGTCGACCAGCCAGCGGGCCTCGGCCAGCACGTCCGCCGGCCGCCGCGAGACGAAGGACCCGCGGAAGGCCGGGATCGCGCAGAAGGCGCACCGTCGGTCGCAGCCCGAGGCGATCTTGAGCGGCGCCCAGGGGCGTCCGTCCAGGCGACGGCGCACCACGCGCGGACCGGTCTGCGGCGCCATCCCCTCGGGCAGGTCGGGCACCTGGGGCACCCCGGCGTCCGGGAGCCCCTCGGCCACCGACGCGGGTGCGACCGGGGCAGCGCCGACCGGGGCACCAGCGCCATGGCCGGGCAGCGCGACCCCCGTGGCCGCGTCCTGCCGGGCCGCGGGCGACAGCGGCAGCAGGCGCCGCCGATCGCCGGGGACGTGCGCCTCGGGCGACGCCCCCGCGAGGATGGCGCGCAGGTGACCCGACATGTCGGCGTAGGAGTCGAAGCCGAGCACCGCGTCGGCCTCGGGCAGCTGCGCCGCCAGGTCCTTGCCGTAGCGCTCGGCCAGGCAGCCCACCGCGACGACCTTCTGCGTGCGGCCCTGCTCCTTGAGCTCGGAGGCCTCCAGCAGGGCGTCGATCGAGTCCTTCTTGGCCTGCTCCACGAAGCCGCAGGTGTTGACCACGGCCACGTCCGCGTCGGCTGCGTCCTCGACCAGGGTCCAGCCGCCGTCGGCCAGCCGGCCGGCGAGCTCCTCGGAGTCCACCTCGTTGCGGGCGCAGCCGAGCGTGACGACGGCGACGGTGCGGGACTGGTGCGCGTGCTCGGTCGCCGGTGAAGTCATGCGGACAACCCTAGTTGCCCCACGGTTGAATGACGTCATGTCCACTCCGGAGCGTGACCCCGCGGTGCCCGGCACCCACGACGACCTGCCTGGCCGCCGGCCGAGCGGTGGGACGGCGACGTGGACGCGGACCTGAGCGCCGGGGCCCCCGGGCTGCGCAGCGACCGGCCCGGGGCCCGGCGCGGCGGGCTGCGGGCGCAGTTCTGGTCGGTCCACGTCCCCTCGGCCAACACCCGATGAGCCGAACGACCCGGCGTTGGGACCGGGGCGGCCCCGGGAGGGCCGGGCCGCCTCCCTATCGTGGAGCCGTCCCGAGACCCGATCTAGGTGGTGCCGACGATGTCACCCTCCAGCCCTGCGGTCCCCGACCGCGAACCCTTCCGCCCCGCGGCCGACCGCGTCACCTACGCAGGCGCCGACCCCGACCGCGTCGCCGACGCCGACCACAACCTGGGCCTGTGGCCCCTGGTGGGTCTGATCATCGGCTCGATGATCGGTGCCGGCATCTTCCACCTGCCCGCCCAGATGGCCGGGACCGCGGCGCCCGGCCCCACCCTGATCGGCTGGGGCATCTTCGGCACCGGCATGCTCGTGCTGGCCCTGGTGTTCCAGAACCTCGGGCGTCGCGCCCCCACCGTCGACGGCGGCGTCTACGGCTTCGCCAAGGACGGCTTCGGCGACTACGTCGGCTTCACCTCGGCGTGGGGCTACTGGTTCTCCACGTGGACCGGGTCGGTGGGCTACCTGGTGCTGCTGTTCTCCACGCTCGGGCGTTACCTGTCGCCGTTCAAGGACGGGCAGACCTGGCAGGCCATCCTCGGCGCCTCCGTCGTGCTGTGGCTGGTCCACGGCCTGATCCTCGCGGGCATCCGGCAGGCGACCGTCATCAACGCCATCGTCTCGGCCTGCAAGGTCATCCCCCTCGTCGCCTTCCTGGCCCTCGGCGTGATCGCCTGGCGCCGGGACGTCTTCACGGCGGACGTGTGGGGTCACGGGGTCCAGGTCGAGGGTGCCGGCCTGGGGTCGGTCGGCGCGCAGGTCAACGGCATGATGCTGCTGGCGGTGTGGTACTTCCTCGGCATCGAGGGCGCCTCGGTCTACGCCGCGCGCGCCCGCGACCGCGCCGACTCGGCCAAGGCCACGATGATCGGCTTCCTCACCGTCCTGACCCTGCTGGTCGGCGTCAACGTGCTGTCCTACGGCATCGTGCGCCAGGCCGAGCTCGCCGGCTATCCCGAGCCCTCGCTGGCGGGTGTGCTGCGTGACGCGGTCGGACCCTGGGGCGAGCACTTCATCGCCGCCGCCATCGTCGTCTCGCTCGTCGGGGCCTACATGTCCTGGATGCTCCTGAGCTCGGAGATCCTCCTGTACCCCGCCCACGACGGCGTCCTGCCCCGCGTCTTCGGCAAGGAGAACTCCCACGGCGTGCCCGTCACCGGCCTGTGGCTGACCAGCCTGTGCATGCAGGTGATGCTGCTGATGGGCAACACCTACACCAAGCTCACGCTCCTGGCCGGAGCGATGGTGCTCCTCCCGTACTTCTGGACCGCGGCCTACCAGGTGCTCATCGCGGTCCGCGACCACCGGGGCGACAGCGCCGGCACCCGCGTCCGGGAGATCACCCTCGGCGTGCTGGCCGTGATCTTCGCGGTCTACCTGATCTACTTCGCGGCCGGGCTGCCCTACCTGCTCGTCGCGTGCCTCGCGTTCTTCCTCGGGACGATCCTGTACGTCTGGGGCCGGCGCGAGCGGGGCCTGGCGCTGTTCTCCCGGGTCGAGTGGGTCCTCTTCGCCGTGGTCACGGTCGCCGCGCTCGCCGGCGTCTGGCAGCTCGCCCACGGGCAGATCGCGGTCAGCTGACCGCGGGCTCCGCATGACGAAGGCCCCGGTCGCCGCCTGAGGTGGTGACCGGGGCCTTCGTCATACGTCGCCGTCAGCGGCCCCCGCCGCCCGCGCGACCCTGCTGGGTGAGCTCCCAGGCATCCTCGGACTCCGGCTCGTCGGCCTCGTCGGCGACGTAGCCCTCGGCCATCGCGCCGCTCGCCCCGGCGTAGGGGTCGCCAGCGGGGGCGGCCACCGGCGGCGGCGGGTCGTCGCCGCGCATCAGCGCCAGCGTGGCCGGCAGGTCGTCCGGCTTGATCAGCACGTCGCGGGCCTTGGAGCCCTCGGACGGGCCGACCACGCCGCGGGACTCGAGCAGGTCCATGAGCCGCCCGGCCTTGGCGAAGCCGACGCGCAGCTTGCGCTGCAGCATCGAGGTGGAGCCGAACTGCGAGGTGACGATCAGCTCGGTCGCCTGCAGCAGCAGCTCCAGGTCGTCGCCGATGTCGTCGTCGATCTGCTTCTGCGAGGCCTGGACGGTGACGTCCTCGCGGTAGGACGGCTTGAGCTGGTCGGTGACCCGCTTGACGACCTCGTGGATCTCGGACTCGGTGACCCAGGCGCCCTGGACACGCATCGGCTTGCTCGCGCCCATCGGCAGGAAGAGCGCGTCACCCTGGCCGATGAGCTTCTCGGCGCCGGGCTGGTCCAGGACGACGCGGGAGTCGGAGAGCGAGGACGTCGCGAAGGCCATGCGCGAGGGGACGTTGGCCTTGATCAGGCCGGTGACCACGTCGACGGAGGGCCGCTGCGTGGCGAGGACCAGGTGGATGCCGGCGGCGCGGGCCAGCTGGGTGATCCGGACGATCGACTCCTCGACGTCGCGCGGAGCGACCATCATCAGGTCGGCGAGCTCGTCGACGATCACGAGCAGGTAGGGATAGGGCTGCAGCACCCGCTCCGAGCCCGCCATCGGCTTGACCTGACCGGCCTTGACGGCCTTGTTGAAGTCGTCGACGTGCTTGAAGCCGAAGTTCGCCAGGTCGTCATACCTCTGGTCCATCTCCCGCACCACCCACTGCAGGGCCTCGGCGGCCTTCTTGGGGTTGGTGATGATCGGGGTGATCAGGTGCGGGATGCCGTCGTACGCCGTGAGCTCCACGCGCTTGGGGTCGACCAGGATCATCCGCACCTCGTCCGGCGTGGACCGCATCAGGATCGAGGTGATCATCGAGTTGACGAAGCTGGACTTGCCGGCACCGGTGGCCCCCGCGACGAGCAGGTGCGGCATCTTGGCGAGGTTGGCGATGACGTAGCCGCCCTCGACGTCCTTGCCGACGCCCATGACCATCGGGTGCGTGTTGTTGCGGGCCACCTGGCTGCGCAGGACGTCGCCGAGGCAGACGTTCTCGCGGTCGGTGTTGGGGATCTCCACCCCGATCGCGGACTTGCCGGGGATCGGCGACAGGATCCGGACGTCGGCGCTGGCCACGGCATACGCGATGTTCTTGGACAGCGCGGTGATCCGCTCGACCTTGACGCCGGGGCCGAGCTCGACGACATACCTCGTGACCGTCGGGCCGCGGGTGAAGCCCGTGACCTGGGCGTCGATGTCGAACTGCTCCAGCACCCCGGTGAGCGCCTCGACGACCCGGTCGTTGGCGGCCGACCGCTCCTTGTGCGGCGGTCCGGGCTTGAGGATCGAGTCCTCGGGCAGGTGATAGGTGATGTCCCCGGCCAGGGCCAGCTGCTCGACGCGGGCCGGGAGCGGCTCGGTGGGCGGGGCCTCCAGGACCGGCTTGGACGGCACCTGGGCGGCGGGCAGGGCCTTGGTCGACCCGGTCGTATGCCGGTCGCTGCGCTCCGCGCCCGTGGGCCGGGCGCCCTGCGCGGCGGCGTTGGCCTTGGCTCGCAGCAGCGCGGCGGCCTCGGCTCCCACGGGCCGCTTCTGACCGGGCCGCGGGCCGGTGGCGGCCTCGCGGCCCGTGGGCTCGACGACCGCGGCCTGCTTGTACGCCTCGTCGCCCTCCCGCTCGTCCAGCTCCACCCCGAACCGGCGCCGGCGGCGCGAGCCGGGGCTGTCCTGCTCGTCGCGGTCGGGGCCCAGGAAGAGCCGCAGGTAGCCCTCGCGCAGCCGGCTGCCGAGCAGGTGCGGCGGGGTGGCGGTGATGATCAGCAGGGAGAGGAAGGCCAGGGCCCCGAGGACGGCGAGGGCCCCGCCGCCCTCGATCGCCGCGGCGAGGGGGTTGCCGGCCAGGTAGCCGAAGATCCCACCCGCGCCCTGCAGGGCGGCGGTCCGGGTCTGGTCGGGCAGGCCCTTGACGACGTGGGCGATGCCGCACGCCGCGACGAGGAGCAGCACGGTCCCGATGGCCATCCGGCTCGTGGCCTGGGGCTGGTCGGGCGCGCGCATCAACCGCACCCCGAAGGCCAGCAGCAGGAGCGGGAGGACGAGCGCCAGGCAACCGAAGGTGCCGGCCACGACCGAGTGGACGGCCAGGCCCGCCCAGCCGGGCAGGCCCCACCACTCGCGGGCGGCGACGAGGACGGCGAGGGCGACCAGCAGCAGCCCGGAGCCGTCGCGTCGGTGCTCGGGCGCGACGGTCTCGGGGGTGGCCGCGACGCTGCGCACCCCGCCCCCCACCGCGTGGGCGACTCCCATCCAGGTGCCGCGGATGGCTCGCACGGGCAGCGGCACACCGCCGTCGCGGGCCTTGGCGGGCGCCGGGCGCCGGGAGGCTCCGCCCGAGGACTTCGCGGGCCGCGTCGAACCCCCTCGGCTCGTCGAGCTCGAGCGAGTGGTGCTGGAAGAGCCACGGGTCGCCATGCTGCGCACGGTACGGGACCGACTCGCCGACGCCCTGCGGCACACGCGGGCAGGTGACCACTCTGTGACCGACCTGCACGTTCTCGCCGCGCCACGGTCACCCGAACGACCCCGTGACAGGGCCACACGGGTCAGACGACACGCGTCATCAGGAGCCGCACGTATCGTGGGGGTGCGGCATGATCGCCGAACGGACGCCTCGGCGTCACCCGGGAAACCCGCCCCCGTCACGGCACGGCAAGGTACGGCGGGCAGGACAAGGACACGAGATGAAGATCGCTCACGTCACCGACTTCTACCTTCCCCGCCTCGGCGGGATCGAGATGCAGGTCGCTGAGCTCACGGGACGCCAGCGCGCGGCCGGGCACGAGGTCGTGGTCATCACGAGCTCCCCCTCCGACAAGGACGGGCCCGACTCGGGTGACCCCTACTCGGCCACTCACACGGCTCCGGGCATCCCCTTCGGCCCGGACCGCGTGGTTCGGCTCACCGACGACCTGCGCATCCACGACGCCAGCCATCCGGCTGCGTGGTCCCGCGGCTGCCGGGCGGTGCTGGACGGAGACTTCGACCTGGTGCACTGCCACGTCGGCGTCGGCAGCCCCCTGGGCTTCCTCGTCGCCCGCGCCGCGGCCCGCGCAGGTATCCCCACCGTGGTCACCGTGCACTCGCTGTGGGCCTGGGCGATCGGGATCTTCCGTCTCTGCGACCTGATCTGGCGCTGGACCGAGCTGCCCATCGTGTGGACCGCGGTCAGCGACACCGCCGCTCGTCACGTCCGTCGCGTCCTGCCGGACGGGGCCACCGTGCACGTCGTCCCCAACGGCATCGACCCGGGTCGGTGGACGCGCCGCACCGGCTATCCCGACCGCGACGGCGAGATCACCGTCGCGGCAGTCATGCGGCTCAGCGCCCGCAAGCGCCCCCTGCCCCTGCTGCGGATGCTGCGCGAGGCCCAGGACCGGGCCGGCTCCCGCACCCTGATCCGCCTGCAGGTCGCCGGGTGCGGCCCGCGCCAGCGCGCCATGGAGCGCTACCTGCGCCGCCACGGCCTGGCCGACCAGGTCACCCTGCACGGTCGGCTCGACCGCGACGGGGTACGCGCCATGCTCGAGGCGAGCGACGCCTTCGTGGCTCCCGCCAACCTCGAGTCCTTCGGCCTGGCCGCGCTGGAGGCGCGCTGCGCCGGTCTGCCCATCGTCGCCAAGGCCTCGGGGGGGCTGCCGGAGTTCATCGCGCACGGGCGCGAGGGTCTGATCTGCGAGACCGACGGGGACATGACGGTCGCGCTGGAGCGGCTGGCCCGCGACCGCGACCTGCTGCACGACCTGCAGGCCTACAACCGCAACCACGAGGCCTCCGTCGTCTGGCCGCACACGCTGACGCTGATGGCCGCGGTCTACGAGGAGGCGGGCATCCCCGAGGTGTCGCTGCTCCCCGACGTCGACCTGGACGAGCTCGCCGAGGTGCGCCACGACCGCACGGTCGACGCCCCCCTGCGTCGCGCTCGAGGGCGCCGATGACCTCGGTCGTGCTGCTCGCCGTGGCAGCGACCTTCGTCTTCGCGACGAGCACGGTGCTCAAGCACCGCAGCGCCGAGACCATGGCTCCCGCCACGGAGGGGCGAGGCGTGCGCCGGGCCGGCAGCTATGTCGCTGCGATGGTGAGCAACCCCTGGTGGCTCGGCGGCCTGCTGTGCGACGGCGGCGCGATCGTCCTGCAGGTCCTGGCGCTCAACAAGGGCGCCATCTCCGTGGTGCAGCCGATGCTCACGCTGGCGCTCGTCTTCTCCCTGGTGCTCAACGCCCTGCTCCTGCGTCAGCGGCCGTCGGGCCGCGAGATCGGTCTGGCGCTGGCGCTCGTCGCCGGTCTGGTGCTCTTCCTGTGGGCCTCGGGCGCCGTGGGTCCGCACGGCGCCGCCGCCAAGGGCGCCAAGATCCCGGCCATCGCCGTCGGGGTCGTCGCCACCGTCCTGGTCGCCGGCTGCGTGGCCGTCGCGCGTCGGGTGGGTCCCCGCCGCAAGGCCGCCCTGCTCGGCACGGCCGTCGCCGCCGTCTTCGCCTGCACCGCGGCCCTGATCAAGACCTGCACCCACATCGTCGAGCGCGGCATCCCCGACCTGATGATGTCCTGGCAGCTGTGGACCCTGCTGGTCGTCGGCGGCCTGGGCCTGGTCCTGAACCAGATGGCCTTCCAGGCGGGGCCGCTCGTCTCGAGCCTGCCCGTCATCGCCAGCCTCGACCCGCTCTTCAGCCTCGCCATCGGCCGGGCGGTGTACGACGAGCGGCTGCACAGCGCCCCCAAGGACCTGCTCCTGGAGGGGATCGGCCTGGCCATCCTGCTGTGCTCGGTCTTCGCCCTGAGCGTCATCTCCGCGCGACACCAGCAGGACGAGCAGGACCAGGCAGCCCTGGCGGAGAACGCCCGGACAGCTCGGCAGGGCGGAGCCACGTCGGCCACCCAGGCCTGATCAACCCTGTCCGATCACCACGCGCCTGCCCTCCTCTGCCCGGTCTCTCCGGCCTCGTCGCCCGAAGCCGCCCGACGCCGCACACCGACGACGTGGGCGGGGCCCCGACCGGATCCCGGTCGGGGCCCCGCCCACGTCGTCGGGCCGGGTAGCGGCTCAGGCGTCGATGACCACCGGGATGATCATCGGGCGACGGCGGAGCTTCTGCCCCACCCAGGAGCCGAGGGTGCGGCGGACGACCTGCTGCAGCGCGTAGGTGTCGAGCGTTCCCTTGGCCATGGCGTCCACGACGGCCTGCTCGACCTGCGGCCGGATCCGGTCGAAGACCTCCTGGCCCTCGGCGACGCCACGCGCCGTGACCTCCGGGTCCGCGACGACCTCGCGCGTGGAGGTGTCCACGATGACGATGCAGGTGATGAAGCCCTCGTCGCGCAGGATCCGACGGTCGCGCAGCAGCTCGTCGCTGGTCTCGCCGCCCAGGGCCGAGCCGTCGACATACACGTAGCCGCAGGGAACCTCCCCGACGATGCGCGCCCGACCCCGGACGAGGTCCACCACGGTCCCGTCCTGGCAGAGCAGCACCCTGTCGGTCGGCACCCCGGTCGCCTCGGCGAGCTTGCCGTTGGCCACCAGGTGACGCCACTCGCCGTGGACCGGCATGACGTGCCCAGGCTTGACGATGTTGTAGCAGTAGAGCAGCTCGCCGGCGCTCGCGTGCCCCGAGACGTGGACCTTGGCGTTGCCCTTGTGCACCACGTCCGCGCCCAGGCGCATCAGGCCGTTGATCACGCGGTAGACGGCGTTCTCGTTGCCGGGGATCAGGGAGGAGGCCATCAGCACGGTGTCCCCGGGACCCACCTCGATACGGTGGTCGCGGTTGGCCATCCGGGACAGCGCTGCCATCGGCTCGCCCTGGGAGCCGGTGCAGATCAGCACCAGCTGGTCGTCGCGCAGCGAGTCGACCTTCTTGACGTCGATGAGCACGCCGGCCGGGACGTGCAGGTAGCCCAGCTCGGCCGCGATGGTCATGTTGCGCACCATCGAGCGACCGACCATGGCGACCCGGCGACCGGCCTTGTGCGCGGCGTCCAGCACCTGCTGGACACGGTGCACGTGCGAGGAGAAGCACGCCACGATGATCCGGCCGGAGGTGTGCCGGAAGACCTTGTCGATCGCCGGGGCGATCTCCCGCTCGGGGGTGGTGAATCCGGGGACCTCGGCATTGGTGGAGTCGGTGAGGAAGAGGTCCACGCCCTCCTCCCCCAGCCGCGCGAAGGCCCGCAGGTCGGTGAGTCGGTGGTCCAGCGGCAGCTGGTCCATCTTGAAGTCGCCGGTGTGCAGCAGGGTGCCCGCGGCGGTGCGGACCATCACGGCGAGCGCGTCGGGGATCGAGTGGTTGACCGCCACGAACTCGCACTCGAAGGAGCCGAGGCGCTCCACGTCGCCCTCACGGACGCCGAGGGTGAACGGCTGGATCCGGTGCTCCTTGAGCTTGGCCTCGACCAGGGCAAGCGTGAGCTGGGAGCCGACGAGCGGGATGTCGGGCTTGCGGCGCAGCAGGTAGGGCAGTGCCCCGATGTGGTCCTCGTGGCCGTGGGTCAGCACGACGGCGTCGATGTCGTCGTAGCGTCCCTCGAGGTAGTCGAAGTCCGGCAGGATCAGGTCGATGCCGGGGTGGTGCTCCTCGGGGAAGAGCACGCCGCAGTCGATGATCAGCAGCCGACCGCGGTGCTCCAGCACCGTCATGTTCCGGCCGACCTCGCCGAGGCCGCCGAGGGCCACCACACGGAGGCCGTCGGGGGGCAGGGTGGGCAGAGCCGCGACGGTGTCCGTCGGCAGCTCGGTGTCAGTGGCGGTCACAGCAGTCCTGAGTCGCGGAGGCCGGATCGGAGGATCTCGACCTGGTCGGGGGTGGCCTCGACGAGGGGCAGTCGCACCGTGGGGTGCGCGATGACGCCCAGCTCGACGAGGGCCGCCTTGGTCATGATGGCGCCCTGGGTCACGTTCATCACCGCGTCGACGGCGGGGACGAGGCGTCGGTGGATCTCCCGGGCGCCGGCGAGGTCGCCGGCGTCGACGGCGTCGACCATCGCGCGGTAGTCGGACCCGGCCACGTGGCCGACGACGCTGACGATGCCCACGGCGCCGAGCGCCAGGTGCGCCAGGTTGGCGGCATCGTCGCCGGAGTACCACAGCAGGTCGGTGTCCCGCATGAGGCGCGTGGCCGCCCACAGGTCGCCCTTGGCGTCCTTGACCGCCGCGATGCGGGGGTGCTCGGCCAGGCGCAGCGTCAGCTCCGTGGGGATCGGGACGCCCGAGCGGCCGGGGATGTCGTAGAGCATCACGGGCAGGTCCGTCGCGTCGGCCACCGTGGTGAAGTGCCGCTCGAGCCCGGCCACCGGAGGCTTGTTGTAGTAGGGCGTCACCACGAGCAGCCCGTCGACGACGCCGGAGCCGGCGGCCTGCCGGGCGAGCTCCACGGTGTGGTGGGTGTCGTTGGAGCCCACGCCCGCGACGATGCGCAGGTCCGGGCCGATGGCCTCGCGCACGAGGCGCAGCAGCTCGAGCTTCTCCTCGTCGCTGGTGGTCGGCGACTCCCCGGTCGTACCGTTGACGACGATGCCGTCGTGGCCGTGGTCGGCCAGGTGTCGCGCCGCCTGCTGGACCCCCTCGCGGTCGAGAGAACCGTCGGGAAGCATCGGGGTCACCAGGGCCGAGAGGATCCGACCGAAGGGTGGGGCGGTGGTCATACGGTCAATGTATCTCCTGCCACCGACAGACACCTGGACAGGTTGACGGGCGAGGGTGGCCGCCGTCGGCGGGGGCAGCGGTGGGGCGGACATGGCGATCGCGCAGCCACCCGCTCGGGGGTCCGGGTGGCTGCGCGATCCGGGAGTGACATCGGGCGAGCGCTGGTGATCGTTACACCGGAGCTGCGGAAGGTGATGTGTCCTGCGTCACATCCATGGCCGGTCCGTGAGGACGCCGGTATGGCGCTGCCCGGGGCTGGTCGGTCCTGGCCGTTAGCGTGGGGCCATGCAGCAGTACCACCAGCTCCTCGCGCGGATCCTCGACGAGGGAGCCGTCAAGACCGACCGCACGGGCACGGGCACCCGCAGCGTCTTCGGCCACCAGATGCGCTTCGACCTGGACGCGGGCTTCCCCGTCCTGACGACCAAGCGGCTGCACCTGCGCTCGATCATCGGCGAGCTGCTGTGGTTCCTGCGCGGCGACACCAACGTGCGCTGGCTGCAGGAGCGCGGCATCACCATCTGGGACGAGTGGGCGGACGAGCAGGGTGACCTCGGTCCGGTCTACGGCCACCAGTGGCGCAGCTGGCCCACCCCCGGCGGCGGGCACGTGGACCAGATCGCCCAGGTCCTCGAGCAGCTGCGCACCCATCCCGACTCCCGCCGGCACGTGGTCTCCGCGTGGAACGTCGCGGACGTGGACCGGATGGCGCTCCCGCCGTGCCACACGATGTTCCAGTTCTACGTCGCGGACGGTCGGCTGTCCTGCCAGCTCTACCAGCGGTCGGCCGATGTCTTCCTCGGGGTACCGTTCAACATCGCGTCCTACGCGCTGCTCACGATGATGGTCGCCCAGCAGACGGACCTGGTCCCCGGTGACTTCGTGCACACCCTCGGCGACGCGCACCTCTACCTCAACCACCTCGACCAGGCCCGGCTCCAGCTCGCCCGGGTGCCCAAGCCGCTGCCCACCATGCACATCCGCCGGCGCGAGTCGATCGACGCCTACGAAATCGAGGACTTCACCCTCGAGGGTTACCAGGCGGACCCCACGATCAAGGCTCCGATCGCCGTATGACGAACCCCGGTCCTCCCCCTGCCTCGCCCGTGCCGGGGCAGACCCTGACCCTGGTCGCCGCCGTCGGCCGCAACGGCGCGCTCGGCCGTGACGGCGGCCTGATCTGGCACCTGCCCGGCGATCTGCCGCGGTTCAAGGCGCTCACGATCGGCCGGCCGATGATCGAGGGCCGGCGGACCTACGACGCGATCGGCCGGGCGCTGCCGGGGCGGCGGACCATCGTGGTCACCCGGGACGACGGCTGGCACCGCGACGACGCCGAGACCGCGGGGTCCATCGAGCAGGCCCTGGCGCTCGCGGGACCCGGCGAGGTGACCTGCGGCGGCGGCGGTGAGATCTATGCCCTGGCCCTCCCCCACGCCGACCGGCTGGAGCTCACCGAGGTCGACGACTCACCGCAGGCCGATGCCTTCTTCCCCGAGGTGGACCCCGCGGACTGGCGCGAGACCGCCCGCGAGGAGCGCCCCGCGGGACCGGACCACCCGGCGTTCGCGTTCGTGACCTACGAGCGGGTGCGGGGCTGAGCCGTGCGCAACCGGATGGTCCTGCTGCTCCTGCTGCCCGGCATGCTCGCCGCGGCGGGGCTGGCTGCCGGCCGGCTGAGGCCCCGGGAGCGGGCGGCCCGGCTCGCCGGGCGACCCGCGAGCCGGGCCCACGTGTGGCCGCTGACCATGGGCGGGGCGCTGCTCGGGCTCCTCACCGGGGTGGTGATCGGCATCCTGGCCGGGATGGCCGACCACCACCGGGACCTCGGGGCCGACGCCATGGACGGCACCTTCCTGCTCGTCCCCGGCATGCTCCTGGGGCTGGCCGCCGGGGCCGGCCGCTGGGCGGTGGTCCGTGCCGAGCGCCGGCGCCGGGTCCGGCTGCGGCTCCCGCGCCTGCGGCGCCGACGCTGAAGGGCCCACGCCGAGGGACCGCCCCTGAGGGGTCACCGGCTCACCAGAGACCGAGCAGCTGACCCCCGATGCGGATGACGAAGCCGCCGACCACGACGACGAAGACGACCCGGACGAAACCGGTCCCCCGGGCCACGGCCGTCCGAGCCCCGAGGTAGCCGCCGGCGACGTTCGCGGCCCCCATGGCGAGCCCCACCGGCCAGATCACCGCGCCGCGGGGGACGAAGACCCCCAGGGCCGCGAGGTTGGTGGCCAGGTTGGCGATCTTGGCCTTGGCGCTCGCCTCGAGGAAGGCATAGCCCAGCAGCCCCACCAGGGCGAAGACGAAGAACGAGCCGGTCCCGGGACCCAGCGCCCCGTCGTAGCACCCGATGAGCGCCCCGACGGCCAGGGCGGCGGCCAGGTGCCGGCGCCCGGACCACCGCAGCCGCGTGGCCGACCCCAGGCTCGGCTTGAGCACCGTGCAGGTCCCCACGACGACCAGCGCGACCAGGATGATCGGGTTGAACGCCGCCTTGGGGATGCGGGTGGCCACGACGGCCCCGAGCAGGGACCCGGCGAAGGCCGCGAGCGCGAGCGGTATGGCGGTGCGCAGGTCCGGGCGCACCCGGCGGTAGTAGGTCGCCGCGCTCGACGTGGTGCCGCAGATGGACGCCAGCTTGTTGGTGGCCAGCACCTGCGCCGGCGTGGCACCGGGCAGGCCGAGGAGCAGCGCCGGCAGCTGGATCAGTCCCCCGCCGCCGACGACGGCGTCCACCCAGCCCGCGCAGAAGGCCGCCGCCACCAGTCCCGCGAGCACCGGTGCCGACAGGTCACCCATCGGCCCGCCGCCTGGGGGCCGGGCCCGCCCGCCAGGCGTCGACGATCGCGAGCACGTCGAGCAGCTCGCGCGCCACGGCGTCCGGCTCGGCGTCGTGGGCGACCTGCTGCGCCACCGGGATCCGCGAGTGCGGCACCCAGATCGCCCGCATCCCCACCTGGTGCGGTCCGTGGACGTCCTCGAAGGACCGGTCGCCGACATACACGCAGCGCTCCGGCGCCACCCCCACCGCCCGGGCCGCCGCCAGGAAGGCCTCGGGGTGCGGCTTGGCCCAGGCGATCTCGCTGGAGTAGACGTCGCCGTCCAGCAGGTGCTCCACACCGTCGCGGGCGAAGACCGCGCGGTGGTAGTCCCGGGTCCAGATGGTGTTGGACAGCACCCCGACCTTGATCCCCCGCTCCCGCAGCCCTTCCCACAGCGGCAGCACCTGGGGGTCGGTGACGGTGTGCTGCTCCCAGAAGCGTTCGTAGGCCGCGAGGCCAGCGCGGGTCGCCTCGCCGTCCGGGTCCAGACCGACCCCGGCCAGCAGCTCGGCGATCCGGCCCGACTCGTGGGTGGTGCGGGAGCGGCGCCACAGCTCGTCCTCCGCGGTGAGGAGCCGGCCGGTGAGCTCGTTGAGGGAGCAGGCCATCGTGCCGTAGCCCCGCGCGAACTCCACCCACTGCTGGCGCAGGTCGACGTCGTGCCAAGGGGTCAGCGTGCCACCCCAGTCGAAGATCACCGCGTCCACGGGTCGTCGCGGGCTCTCGACCGGGGAAGACGTCATGGGTGGCATGCTAGGACGGGTCGTCCCCGCGGGGACGACCCGTCCAGGGGCGGCGTGGCGCGGTCGGGGTGGTGGGGCCGACGGGCAGGGTCCAGGACCTCGCGGACCGGGCGGCCACCGAAGGCTCGGCCGCAGGTCTCAGCCGCGGACCTCGCGCACCACCTCGGCGACGACGTCGGCGGGCGAGACCTCGCGGCGCTCGCCCGAGCGACGGTCCTTGATCTCGACGGAGCCCTGGGCCAGGCCCTTGCCCACGACCACCATGGTGGGCACCCCGACGAGCTCGGCGTCCTTGAACTTCACGCCGGGGCTGACCTTGCCGGCACGGTCGTCGTAGATCACGGTCAGGCCCTGGTCGGCGAGCTCACGCGCGATCCGCTCCCCCTCGGCGAAGAGCTCGTCACCCTTGCCGGCGGCGATCACGTGGACGTCGGCGGGGGCCACGTTGCGGGGCCAGACCAGCCCGAGGTCGTCGTGGTTGGCCTCGGCGATCGCGGCCACGGCACGTGACACACCGATGCCGTAGGACCCCATGGTCACGGTGACCAGCTTGCCGTTCTCGTCCAGGACCTTCAGGCCCAGGGCCTCGGCATACTTGCGCCCGAGCTGGAAGATGTGGCCCATCTCGATGCCGCGGGCGGTGCTCAGCGTGCCCTCACCCTGCGGGGAGGGATCGCCGTCGCGCACCTCGGCGGCCTGGATGATCCCGTCGGCCTCGAAGTCGCGGCCACGCACCAGGTTGACCACGTGGTGGCCCTCCCGGTTGGCGCCGGTCGCCCAGGACGAGCCGACGCCGACCCGCGGGTCGAGCAGGTAGCGGATGCCCTCGACGGAGAGCACCTGGCCGTCGTCGTCGCGGGTGACCCGCTGGCCCAGGACCTCCGGCCCGATGTAGCCGCGCACCAGCTGCGGGTGAGCCGCGAAGTCGGCCTCGGTGAAGTCCTCGACCTCGGCCGGGGCGACCTGCGCCTCGAGCCGCTTGGTGTCGACCTGGCGGTCACCGGGGAGACCGACGACGAGGGGCTCGCGGGTGCCGTCGGGCTGACGGAGCATGACGACGACGTTCTTGAGGGTGTCGGCGGCGGTCCAGGGGCGGCCGTCGTGGCGGGGGTGCTCGGCGTTGAGCACCTCCACGAGGGTCTCGATGGTGGGGGTGTCCGGCGTGGCGACGACCTGGGCAGCGGGCACCTCGGCGAAGTCCACGGGTGCGGCCTCGGCCACCTGCACGGCCTCGACGTTGGCGGCATACCCGGCCTCGTCGCGGACGAAGGTGTCCTCGCCGACCTCGCTGACCGCCAGGAACTCCTCCGACGCGGAGCCGCCCATGGCGCCGGACGTCGCCTGGACGATGACGTAGTCGAAGCCGAGGCGGTCGAAGATCCTGACGTAGGCCGCGCGGTGGGCGTCGTAGGACTTCTGCAGACCTTCGTCGGAGACGTCGAAGGAGTAGGAGTCCTTCATGACGAACTCGCGGCCACGCAGCAGCCCGGCACGGGGGCGAGCCTCGTCGCGGTACTTCGTCTGGATCTGGTAGATCGACAGCGGCAGGTCCTTGTAGGAGCTGTAGAGATCCTTGACGGCGAGGGTGAACATCTCCTCGTGGGTGGGGCCGAGCAGCAGGTCGGCGCCCTTGCGGTCCTTGAGCCGGAAGAGGTTGTCGCCGTACTCCGTCCACCGGCCGGTCGCCTCGTAGGGCTCGCGCGGCAGCAGCGCGGGGAAGCTCAGCTCCTGGCTGATCCGGTCCATCTCCTCGCGGACGATGCCCTCGACGCGGCGCAGCACCGTGAGCCCGAGCGGGAGCCAGGTGTAGACCCCGGGCGCGGCGCGACGGATGTAGCCGGCGCGCACGAGCAGCTTGTGGCCGGGCAGCTCGGCGTCGGCCGGGTCCTCGCGCAGGGTCCGCAGGAAGAGGGACGACATGCGCATGACGGCACCTGACACGGTGGGGCTCCTCGGGGCGGGGGTGCGGAGGGCGGGGCGGCCCTCCCTGGTCCCTGCAGGATATCGGCCGTATGTCGCACCGACGAACCGATGGCACCACCTCCCCCGAGCGCTCCGCCGACGGGTGAGCGGGACCCTCAGAGCAGGACGGTCCGGAAGTCGCCGACGTGCTCCATCCCGATCCCGGCATAGGTCGCCCGGGCCCGGGCGTTGAAGTCGTTGACGTAGAGCGAGACCCGTGGCGCCGTGGTCGCGAGCACGGCCTCGACGACGGAGGCCATGGCCGGACCGGCGAGACCCTGGCCCCGCAGCCGCGGCGTCAGCCACACCCCCTGGACCTGGGCGACCCCGAGCGCCACCGAGCCCACGTCGGCCTTGAAGACCACCTCGTCGCCCTCGGTGACGACATACGTCCGGCCCTGCTCCACGAGCAGGGCCACGGCCTGGCGGTATGCCGCGACCGAGCCGACGTAGGGCGGGTAGCCGATCTCCTCGGTGAACATGGCCGCCGCGGCCGGGACCACCGCGTCGACCTCCTCGGGGCGGGCCAGCCGGACCCGCTCGTCCAAGGCGCACCCGAGCAGGCTGGGCGGCGTCGTGGTGGCCATGACCGGCTGGCGCTCGCGGACCGCCCGCGGCCGGCCCCACCAGTGGGACAGGTCGCCCCACAAGGCCTGGACGGCAGCGGCCGGGCCGAAGACCGACGAGGACCATCGCTGCCGGCGGCGCAGCCGCGCCAGGTAGGCCGGGGCCTCGGACGGGTCCAGCTGCACGGGAACGACGTTGGCGCCGGCCCAGACCAGGCTCCGCCACCGTCCCGGGGTGCCGTCGTCCGGGTGCCCCAGCAGCAGCCCGCCACCGCCGCCCAGCACGCCGTCGAGGATGCGGGCGGCCACGAAGACGTTGGCGTCGGGGTCCTCGGCGCAGGTGGCCAAGGCGGCCTCCGCGTCGGCCGGCCCCAGCTGGAGCACGGGCGAGCGGGATCGGAGCATGCAGACACTGTGGCCGCTCGCTCGCCCGTTGTCACGTCGCCACAGCGGCGAGTGCCGCTGTGGTCGGGGAGGCGCGAGCTCGGACATCTGGGTCAGTGGGTTTGAAGTCCGACATTCGATCGCTCACATGCCGGGGCGCGACACGGCATTTGGTCACTTTGTGTCGAGTATCAACGCCTGAACGGGCCTATCTAGCCCTCTTTCACTAGTCAAAAATGGTGAGGCCAATCACTGAGAGTGGCCGATCGGCCGATTCAGGTGACCAGTGCTGCCGGTGTCGCTCAGCGCCGACTCCCCATCCCCGACGTGATCCAAGGAAAACCCACATGTCTGTCGCCATCACCCTTCGCGCCACCGCCGCCGCGCTCGCGGTCGGCACCGTCTCGGCTCTCGTGGCCGCCACCCCCGTCGCCAGCTCCTCCCCCCTCCCGACGGCGGCTGCGGCGGTCACGGCTGCCCCCGAGCCCTTCCCCACGCGCCTGTTCGCCCCCGACTCCTTCTGGTACCGCCGGCTCCCGACCACCACCCCCACCGACGCCAACAGCGCCACCATCGCCAAGAACATCTACGACCAGTCCATCGAGTTCTACGGCAAGCCCGGTGAGCCCGCGATCGGCGTCAACACCACCCAGTACTCCTCCCCTCTCTACGTCGCGCGCAACAGCGACCCGGTGACGTCCTTCAGCTGGGACAACTGCCAGGGCAAGACGTACGGCGACACCGGCCTGATCTCCGGGCACCTGTCCAACCTGCACATCCCGGACCGCGCGATCCCGGCCGAGGGCACCGACCAGGAGATGACGATCTACAACGCCGACACCGGCGAGCTCACCGAGACCTGGATCACCAAGAAGACCAACGGCCGGTGGACCGCCTGCTGGGGCGGCACCATCCGCGGCGCCGCCTCCTCCAACGGCGTCTTCCCCGCCCCCTTCGGCACCACCGCCTCCGGCCTGTCCTTCGCCGGCGGCACCATCCGCGCCAGCGAGCTCGCCGCCGGACACATCGACCACGTCGTCGGCATCGCCCTACCCAACATCGCCCCCTGGCCCACCATCAGCACCCCCGCCAACCGCACCGACGGCTACAACCCCACCGGCCGTCCCGTCGCAGCCCAGGGACAGATGCTGCGCATCCCGGCCAACGTCAACCTCGACGCGATGAAGCTCTCCCCCACCGCCCGCACCATCGCCAAGGCCGCCCAGGAGTACGGCCTCATCGTCTGGGACACCGCCGGGAGCGTGTCCTTCCGCGCCGAGAACCCCCTCGCCCTGGCCACGAACCCCTACCCCACCCTCTTCCGCGGCCGCGCGGACTGGCAGGAGATGCTCGGCGACCCCACCAAGGGCGAACGAGCCTTCCCCCTCGAGCTCCTCCAAGTCCTACCCATGAACTACTCCGCGCCGGAGACGACCACCCCGGCTCCCGCCCCGGCGCCCACCACGCCGACCCCGGCTCCCGCCCCGGTCACCAACGGCACGAGTGTCGCCCGTGAGGTCACGGCCTTCTCCCCCGTCACCGACCGCCGTGGCCTGGTCTGGAAGGCCCGCACCGGTCTCGACTCCCTGAACACCTCCACCGCGATGGCCTCCGTGGACGTCGCCGGCACCCAGGACGACGCGCTGTACCGCATCACCGCCTACAACTTCACGAGCTACCGCCGCAACCTGCCCAACGGCACGTACACGGTCAAACTCTACACCGCCGAGGACTACCACACCGCCCCCGGCAAGCGCGTCTTCGACATCACCGCCGAGGGCAGGACCGTCGCCGCCAACGTCGACGTCTTCGCCCGCACCGGCGGCCGCTACCGCGCCTTCGAACCCACCTTCACCGTGACCGTGACCGACGGCCGCCTGGACCTCGGGTTCCCGCGCAAGGTCGACTCCCCGCTGCTGGCCGCGGTCGAGGTCCTGAGCGCGCCCAGCGCGACCACCAGCCTCACCACGACCACCAACACCGGCACCCGCGCCACCACCCCGATCGCGCCCCGCACCCGCTGACTCGGCGACGACCTCGACGGGGACCCGCCCGCCCTCGTGGCCGGCGGGTCCCCGTCGTCCGGGCTGGTCGCGGCCTACCCTCGGCCGTCCGCGCCGAGCGCAGAAAAGGGCCCCGCCGACGTGTCGACGAGGCCCTTCCTGCCTGTGGCGGGGTGCTCGTCCCCCACCTGGTGCTCGCGAAGGGAGCGGCGCCCATCTCGCCTTGATGCCCCCGATCGGCCCCATCTGCCGACCCGCGTGCACCGCGATCATATCGGAGACTTCGACGTCGAAATGACACGGGGTCCGACCTCACCGAGCGCGTCCGGTCGACGACGCCCAGCAGCCGCCCCACCTGGGCGAAGGCTGAGCCGGCGTGCCTGGCCCGCCTCGGCCGGTCGAGCGCCCGATGCCCGGTTTGGGTCCACCGAAAGAGTGCCGACCGCCCCCGAGCAGGGTCCGGTCTAGTCAATTCGGGTAACACTTCGTGACCGGGTGTAGCCGCCGCTCGCCCTCCCCGAGCCCAGCCGCACCGTCGGCACGTCCTGCGAGGATTCCCATGCGTCTGCGCCTCCGCCCTCTCCACCGCCGCCCCCGTGACCGCGCCCCCGGCGCCCGGCGGTCCACCGCCCTCGGCAGGCTGGGCATGGTGCTCACGGCGGGTCTGGCCGTCGCCAGCTCCTCCCCCCTCCCGACGGCGGCTGCGGCGGTCACGGCTGCCCCCGAGCCCTTCCCCACGCGCCTGTTCGCCCCCGACTCCTTCTGGTACCGCCGGCTCCCGACCACCACCCCCACCGACGCCAACAGCGCCACCATCGCCAAGAACATCTACGACCAGTCCATCGAGTTCTACGGCAAGCCCGGTGAGCCCGCGATCGGCGTCAACACCACCCAGTACTCCTCCCCTCTCTACGTCGCGCGCAACAGCGACCCGGTGACGTCCTTCAGCTGGGACAACTGCCAGGGCAAGACGTACGGCGACACCGGCCTGATCTCCGGGCACCTGTCCAACCTGCACATCCCGGACCGCGCGATCCCGGCCGAGGGCACCGACCAGGAGATGACGATCTACAACGCCGACACCGGCGAGCTCACCGAGACCTGGATCACCAAGAAGACCAACGGCCGGTGGACCGCCTGCTGGGGCGGCACCATCCGCGGCGCCGCCTCCTCCAACGGCGTCTTCCCCGCCCCCTTCGGCACCACCGCCTCCGGCCTGTCCTTCGCCGGCGGCACCATCCGCGCCAGCGAGCTCGCCGCCGGACACATCGACCACGTCGTCGGCATCGCCCTACCCAACATCGCCCCCTGGCCCACCATCAGCACCCCCGCCAACCGCACCGACGGCTACAACCCCACCGGCCGTCCCGTCGCAGCCCAGGGACAGATGCTGCGCATCCCGGCCAACGTCAACCTCGACGCGATGAAGCTCTCCCCCACCGCCCGCACCATCGCCAAGGCCGCCCAGGAGTACGGCCTCATCGTCTGGGACACCGCCGGGAGCGTGTCCTTCCGCGCCGAGAACCCCCTCGCCCTGGCCACGAACCCCTACCCCACCCTCTTCCGCGGCCGCGCGGACTGGCAGGAGATGCTCGGCGACCCCACCAAGGGCGAACGAGCCTTCCCCCTCGAGCTCCTCCAAGTCCTACCCATGAACTACTCCGCGCCGGAGACGACCACCCCGGGCCCGCAGCCTGACACCGCGGGCACCCCCACGGCGCGGGAGGCGATGGCCTGGTCATCCTTCCTCGACGAGACCGGCCGGGCCTGGGAGCCGCGTCACCACGTGGACACCACCACGACCTCGACGGAGCTGACCGGCAAGGACGTGCTCGGCACCACGTCCGACTCGGTCTACCGCACCCAGGCCTTCGACGTGCGGTCCTACAGCCGACCGGTGCCCGACGGCACGTACACCGTCCGGCTCTACCAGGCCGAGGACTACTACACCGCAGCCGGGCAGCGGGTCTTCGACGTCACCGCGGAGGGGCGGGTCGTCGCGAGCCAGGTGGACCTGGTGGCACGCACCGGCGGCCGCTACCGCGCCTACGAGCCGACCTTCACCGTGACCGTGACCGACGGCCGCCTCGACCTCGGCTTCGTCCCCCGGGTCGGTGGCGCCGTCCTCGCCGGGGTCGAGATCGTGAGCGGACCGCCGTCGGTGGCACCGCTGCACCCTGTCTCGGCGCCCACCACCCGGCCGAAGCCCGTCCTGCGGCCGCGGCTCGCGCCTCGCTCCACGCGCTGACGCCCTCCTGCCTACCCAGGATCCCTTCCCGGCACCGCGCAGCCCCCCCGCCCGCTCCCGCGCTCGCAGCTCCGCCGAGGCGCGTCCGGGGAGCCAGGGCGCGCCGAGCTCAGCTCCGAACGCAGATGCGGGCCACGAGCGCGGGGCGGCGGCAGCCCAGGACGGGGAGAGGTGGGAACGGCGGCGGGCTCAGGGGAGGGCGGCGGCTGCCGGAGCGGGGCGGTGGCGCAGAGGCGGCGGCGGGGACCCGCGACCAGGCGCAGGTAGGTCGAGAGGCCGTCCGCGTGGGACGGCCTCTCGACCTACGGCCTGGGGGACGCCGCTCAGCTCACGCTGACGGTGGGGCCGCCCGCGGACTCCTCGTCCACCGGCTCGCCCATCTCCTCGGCGAGGCGCATGGCCTCCTCGATCAGGGTCTCCACGATGGCCGCCTCGGGGACGGTCTTGATGACCTCGCCCTTGACGAAGATCTGGCCCTTGCCGTTGCCGGACGCGACGCCGAGGTCGGCCTCGCGGGCCTCGCCCGGTCCGTTGACGACGCAGCCCATCACGGCGACGCGCAGCGGGACGGTCATCCCCTCCAGGCCCTTGGTGACCTGCTCGGCGAGGGTGTAGACGTCGACCTGGGCGCGCCCGCAGGAGGGGCAGGAGACGATCTCGAGCTTGCGGGGGCGCAGGTTGAGGCTCTGCAGGATGGCGATCCCGACCTTGACCTCCTCGACCGGCGGCGCGGACAGCGAGACCCGGATGGTGTCGCCGATGCCCTTGCTCAGCAGGGCGCCGAAGGCCGTGGCGGACTTGATGGTGCCCTGGAAGGCAGGCCCCGCCTCGGTCACGCCGAGGTGCAGCGGCCAGTCGCCCCGCTCGGACAGCAGCTCATAGGCCCGGACCATGACGACCGGGTCGTTGTGCTTGACCGAGATCTTGAAGTCGTGGAAGTCGTGCTCCTCGAACAGGCTCGCCTCCCACACGGCCGACTCGACGAGGGCCTCGGGCGTGGCCTTGCCGTACTTCTCCAGCAGCCGCTTGTCCAGGGAGCCGGCGTTGACGCCGATGCGCAGCGAGGTGCCGTGGTCCTTGGCAGCCTGGGCGATCTCCTTGACCTGGTCGTCGAACTTGCGGATGTTGCCGGGGTTGACGCGCACCGCGGCGCAGCCCGCCTCGATGGCGGCGAAGACGTACTTCGGCTGGAAGTGGATGTCGGCGATCACCGGGATCTGGCTGTGCCGGGCGATCTGCGGCAGCGCTTCCGCGTCGTCCTGGCTGGGGCACGCGACGCGCACGATGTCGCAGCCGGCCGCGGTGAGCTGGGCGATCTGCTGCAGGGTGGCGTTGACGTCGGACGTCAGCGTCGTCGTCATCGACTGCACGGAGACGGGGGCATCGCCGCCGACCTCGACCTTGCCGACCGTGATCTTGCGGGTCGGGCGGCGGGGCGCCAGCACGGGGGCCGGGCCGGAGGGCATGCCAAGCGAGACGGTCATGTGGTCAGTATCTCCCAGCGGGGTGGTGGGTCGGGACGGACGGGGTGGGTTCGGCCGGTGCTGGACCGTTGGGCGCCCGGCCCAGCCGCGCTCGACCCACCCCGCGCCGGCCTCGGGTGGCGGCTTCAGCCGAGCTTCACCGGCCGCACGATGTCGGCGTAGATCAGCAGACCGCCCATGACGATCAGGACGAGCGACATCGCGTAGGCGATCGGCAGGCCCTTGGCGATGTCGACATAACCGGGGTCGGGGCGGCCCGCGACCTTGGCGACCTGCCGGCGCAGCCCCTCCCACACAGCGCCGGCCACGTGCCCGCCGTCGAGCGGCATGAGCGGGACGAGGTTGAAGACGAACAGCGCCACGTTGAGCGAGGCGATCAGCGAGATCAGGGTGATCAGGCGGGACCCGACGCCCCCGAGCCCGGCGATCTGTCCGCTGGCGACCTCGCCGCCGATGCGTCCGACGCCGACGACGGAGATCGGCCCGCTGGGGTCGCGCTCGCCGGAGCCGAAGGCCGCCTGCGCGATGCCCACCATCTTCTGCGGGATCTTCACGACGACCCCCGCGGTCTGGGCGACGGCGTCCCCGACGGCCCCGGGGACGGCGGTGACGGGCTGACGCTCCCGCCGGTAGACCCGGGCGGGAGCGATACCGACGAAGCCGGTCTGCTCCAGCACGGGCTTGCCGTCGGGTCCCTCCACCACCGCGCCGTCGGCGTCGAGCTTGGGCAGGGCATGGGTGATCGGGGTGACGGTCAGGGTGAGCTGCTGGCCGTCGCGCTCGACGACGACCGGCGTGGCCTGTCCGGCGCGGGGCCGCAGCGACGCGGACACGTCGGTGG